>CAVERO010000073.1:0-13834 GCA_963617915.1 Candidatus Methanomethylophilaceae archaeon
CTCACAATTGACTTAAGAAGGACTTACTCCTGTCCAAAGAAAGGGGAACACTATAGGCAACGCTCTCCGGATGGACTGGAACGAGGTTGTCCCGGCCGCCGAGCTGAACTACATCATGGGAAATCCGCCGTTCATCGGTGGCATGGTGATGAATCGTGAACAGAAGCAAGAAATCGAAAATGTCCTTGGCAATATTCGCGGAGTAGGGGAATTGGATTATGTGTCCGGTTGGTATCGTAAAGCTTTGAATATGATGCTTGAAAACCAGATTATCAAGGCAGCTTTGGTGTCCACGAACTCGATTGTTCAGGGACAACAGGCAGAAACGCTTTGGCGTCCGTTGATGGCTGATGGTCTGGTCATTAACTTTGCGTATAGGACATTTGTCTGGGATAGCGAGGCAAGTGTAAAAGCTCATGTCCACTGCGTAATTATCGGTTTTGCTGTTAAGGCTGATGCCAAAAAGGTAATCTTCTTTGAGAAAGAGAATAGAGGGACGGAGGTAGCCAACATCAATTCATATCTGATAGACGCTCCTACGATTTTTGTTGAAAGTCATTCCACTCCTCTATGTAATGTGCCGCCGATGCGTTTTGGAAGCATGCCTCGCGATGGTGGCGGTTTTGTCTTGACAGATGCTGAAAAAGAGGAATTCATAAGAGATAATCCCATATGCGAGAAGTGGATACATCCGTACATCGGTGCATCTGAGTTAATAAACAGAAAAACCCGCTGGTGTCTGTGGCTGCCGGGCGCGAATCCCACTGAAATCATAAAGTGTCCCAAGGTCATGGAACGGGTGAATTTTGTGAGGGATTTTCGCCTTAAAAGCGTTGCGGCAGGGACTCGTAAATTTGCCGAGACCCCCACTCTGTTTTGCCAGATAGCACAGCCCGACACAGACTACCTTATGGTTCCTAAAGTTAGTTCTGAAAGGCGCTTATATGTCCCTATTGACTTCATGTCAAAGGAAGTCATTGCCAGTGATTTGGTATTCCTTGTTCCGAATGCGACAGTCTATACTTTTGGTATCATGACTTCTATAGTCCATAATGCGTGGATGCGTGTAGTGTGCGGAAGAATGAAGAGCGACTATCGATATGCCAAAGACATTGTCTACAACAATTTCCCCTGGCCGGCCCCCACACCTGAGCAGAAGGAGAAGATAGAGAAAACGGCGCGTGGTATTCTGGAGGCAAGAGCACTATACCCGGATGCCAGCTTTGCCGACATGTACGGTAATCTGATACTGTTCCCGGAGTTGAACAAGGCTCACCGAGCCAATGACTCCGCCGTCCTCGAGGCCTACGGTTTCCCCAAAGACGCCACCGAAAGCGACATCGTCGCCCGGCTCTTCAAGATGTACCAGAAACTGACCAATAAGTAGATGACTATGGTAAAGAACCTCACCATACGCAACAGCACAGCAGAAATTCTTACTCAAGTTTCGCAAGTAGCTATATGCTTGTGATAAAGCACCTTATCTCACGTCCGAAGAGCTTCCTCCGTGAAGAATCAGTTCACGTTCCCCCCCCCTGAATCCCTCCCCTCGGGGGAGGGAGTGTGCTTCGCACATCCCTTTGGGCCTTTCACGTTAGAAGCAGGACAAGCAAAAGACCCGGACAGTGATCGGCACTGTCCGGGCCTTTTACTTTATGAGGACATCAACTATCTCGGAATGATGCAGATGTGGGTGTCGCGGACGCGTTCGCCGACGTGGTCAAACTGTCCGTTGTCGCACGGATAGTTCACTACATTGGTGCCCGGGTCTCCCTGCCCTTTGACGCACATCGTGGTCGAGCCACCGCCGTCCAGATTGAGGGCGTACTGAGGCTTGAACCAATTCTTCAGGAATATGGTCAGTTCCTTGGCGCTCATTCCCTCGGTTTTGCCTTCGCGTCTGCCGTCAACGGTGATCAGAAGCAGATGGTTGTCCTCGGTCTTGGCGATGGCGGTGCGTGGATGACGGACACCCTGATGCCGGATAGGGTCCTCGGAATTGAGGGCCCAGATCTGGTCTTCGGTCAGGGCAGTCGTGGCGAACACCTCGCCCACCGGTTCGTAATCGTCAATCAGCATAGGCGCGCTGGAGATGATGTTCGGTTCCGTGCAGGAAAGATAGAACTGGCGCTGGGCCGGAAGTTTCATTCCCTTGCAGCAATATGAGATGTTGACATTATCTCCGTCAATGAACAAGGCACCCTCATTCTTCCACTGCGGAACGACATTGGCGATGTAGGCGTTCTTGATGCTGCCATAGATCTTATCGGCGACTTTCACGAAGATGGATGCGAGTTCGTAGCCGGCATTGATGGCTCCGACAGCCTTCTCGTTGGCCATCGCGGTCGAAGTCGCGACGGAAGGATAATAGTAAACGAGTCTGATGTCGTTCTTCCCCGCGGAAAGGTCCACGTCAAGGACATTGACGATCTGCGCGGCTCCGCTGATCACATCAACGGCCTCGAAATTCTTCCAGACTACCCCGTCGGAAACCGTCGTTGTCTTCCAAAGGGACTCGTCCAGCTGATAGACGGTGTTGTCATACTCCGGTTTGTCAGGATCCGGGGTCGGGTCGGGGTTCGGCTCAGGGTCGTCACCTCCGCCGTTGACCGTGTGATGAGGATGGTCATAGAACGAGCTGGTGGTCTCGCCGTCACAGGATATTGTGCCGACCAGAAAAAGCGATAATAAAATGTAAGTGATCTTTTTCATATTCATTCAATTATTATTTAAGAACAGGTTTTTCTCCGCTGAGGTCCCAGATGGTCTCATCCCACCCGAGCCTTTTGGCCACGTCGCAAAGGGTTTCATCCTTGCCGGCCGCCTTTCCGTGGTAAGGGTAGCAGTACATTCCGGAAGCTCCTTGGGAAGTCCCGACAGTCAAAGGATTGTCTGGATCGGAGTTCGGCTGGTCAACAAGGACATTATACGCATCCAGTCCGGGATATTCATAGAAATTGAAGTCGTGTTTCCGGTAGCCGTTGGTGAGGGTGTTGTAGATGCTTGAGAATCCGACGATGGCACCGCTGCTGTAGTGGCCGGGCTTGCCGTCGGTGTTCGTGGCTTTCACATATTCATTCCAAGCGATGCAGTTCACGACCTTGTTATGCACGGTGGCCTTGAAGTTCGAACTCCATCCAGTGGCGCGGCCTACGATTCCGCCTACCGCCCAGACTCCCTCTATGCTTGCTGTGGAGGCGCAGTTGTAGATACCCGCGTCCGGTCTCCAGAACTCGCCGAGGATTCCGCCGGCGGTCAGTTTGGCCTTGACAGAGCCTTCCGTGAAGCAGTTCTTTATCGTCACGGTAGCGGTCTCGTTCTCTCCTCCGATCAGACCTGCGGCTCCGTCTTTGTGCGTGGACTCGATATGGCCGTTGACATAGCAGTTCTCGATCAGACAGGCCGGACCGCCAAGCCTTCCACCGATGCCGCCGACTCCGTAGGTTCCGGTCTCGAACAGCCTCGCCCCGATGACCCTCACGTTATAGACGTGCGCCGCAAGGGTCTTGGTGCCGATGTAGCCGCCGATCACGCCAGCCGCAGAGCCTCCGTTCACGTATGGATTCAGGAATGTCACATTGTGCACGCTGCCGTACAGAACCCCGAAGAACGACGGATAGCTTCTGTACGAGCAGGAGAAATTACTGATTGTGTGCCCGTCACCGTCGAAATCCACCTCGTAGTCGAAAGGATCGGCATAGTTCACAGGAACCCATTCTCCGATGTCGCTCATATCCACGTCATCCGCCATCCGGAACCATACCTTCACCCCGTGCTTCACCTGATCGTGCATATTCACAAGATCCTCAGGTTCCGAGATAAGATAAGGGAACTGTTCGGTGCCCAAACCTTTGGCCGGAGCCATATGGCACAGGAATATGTAGGCTGGCGCTCCGATGGTGTAGTTGTCGTAGCCAGAGACTTTGTCCACGACCACAGGAAGGAGGAACACCTCGTCCATCGGCATTTCTTCCATCGCCGTGAAAGTCAAGTCGGCGGATGAGGACGACTTGCCGTAGCGAGGCATAATCACCGATGAGGATTCCAGCTTGTAGGAGTTAGCCGGAGCCACCTTGTAGGAGGTTCCGTGCTCATTGTTGTAGGTTTCCACAAGACTCTCGTCCACCTTGAAACTGATTGTCAAAGGCTCACCGGCCACGGTCGAGGCTTCGGCCCTGACACTGATTGTCTTGGAGTTGCCCATAAGAGCCTTGACAGGCTCGTCACCGGCAGTGGTGACCGCTGAAAGGACAGCGGTCTCGTTGTAAGTCTCATTCTCGTCTTGGTCACAGGAAACAAAACCCGAGACAGCCAGAACAATGGATGAGAATATCAATATAGTTTTTTTCATCACGTTCAATGTTATCAATTAAAATTTCAGCCCGTCATTCCAGCCCGGATTCTGGACAAGGTTTCCTTTGGTAAGAGACCTGTCATCAGTAGGGATCGGATAAAGGTAATCCCTGTTCTCGTCCCAGACACCTTCGCCGCCGTGCGGATTGATGTAACCCTTTGTGCCCTCGCTGAGGATTATGTCTCCTCCAAGCTTGTACTTCAAGGTAGCCTTAGTACCGGACGGAACGGAATCCTCGTAAAGGCAGATGTCAGGGGTGCCGTCTCCGTCAAGGTCATATTCACCAGGTCCAGGGAAATACATTCCGTACATAGGCTGTTCGAAGCGCTTGCCTTCCTTCCACCTCATCATATCATAGTAACGGAAGCCTTCCTGCGCCAGTTCGATGGTCCTTTCCCTGCGGATTTCCAGAATGACGCCCTTGTTGTCACCCGCTACATTAGGGTAGCCGGTGACTTCCGACGCAAGGTACGGATCCGGAGACGCATTGGCGTCGGACATATTCAGATTCGGCATCCCGACCCTGTCGCGGAGCTTCTTGACGGAAATGTCGATGTCTCCCTGGGTCAGCGTTCCAAGCTCAGCCTTTGCCTCGGCGTAGTTCAGGTAGATCTCGGCCGTTCTGAATATGATCAAGTCGATGTCTGACTGGCCGTAAGCGTCCTTGTCCGTTGTGGTCACGTACTTTATCGGCTGATAGCCTGTTATCGTCGAGGACAGATCCGGAGCGATTGCCTTTGTCGCACCTATCCTGGTGTAGCCCGGAGTCCTGATTGTCTGTGAGAGACGAGGGTCACGGTTCTTGGTTTCCTCGGCGAACTGCATTGTCTGATAGCCAGGTTTGTCGGTGAAACGGCTTCCGTCACGCATCAGGTAACTGTCCACGATCTTCTTTGTCATTCCCGGACGGCCCATAGAACCGACAAGGGTATAGTTGGCCGAACTGTGGACCACACTGTACTGGGCGTTGTAGTTCCTTGCGAGTATCACCTCGTCACCGAGAGCGTTCTCGGAGGAGAACAACGCAAGATAGCTCTTGGCCGTACCCTCCTCTGTGTGAAGAGTGTAGCCGCTCTTGTTCATAAACTCCAACGAGGCCTCGGCGGCACGCTCCAGATAATATTTCCAATCGTGCTCGTAGCCATTGATGTCGTGATACTTACGATAGGTTCCCTCGAAAAGGCAGAAACGGGACTTCAATGCCAGGGCTGTCCACTTCGTGACAGTATAGACCGACTTGGAGTCCGGCAGGTTCGCTATCGCAAAGTCGATGTCCTCCAACATCTTGGTCATCACATACTCACGGCTGTCACGAGGTTTGTAGAGAGCCTCGTCCGTTGACCCCAGCTGCGTGTCATACCAAGGGACATCCCCGAACCTCTTGATTTTCTCGAAGTAGAAATATGCCCTGAAGAAACGCGCCAGACCTACATAGCGGTCACGGACTTTCTCATCTTTGCAGTTTGAGGAATAGTCAATCAGCGTGTTGAACTTTCTCAGGTCAGTGAACGACCATCCTCCACCGGAACTTGGGATTGTCCTTCCGCCCCGGATTTCCGAGATAAGGTTGGTTCCTATGTAGTTGTCGCAATTCTCGCTGTAAAGTCCTGTGGACGGGAGAATTGTGTAGAAATTGTTGCTGAAGGCCTGCATCTCGCTCTCGGAAGTGAAGAACGAGTCCGGAGACAATGTCGCCTGTGGAGTCTTGTTGAGCAGATCATCGCAGGAAACAAGAACCACCAGAGCCAAGAGTGCGGCCAGTATGTGTTTGATATTATGTTTCATTTGTCCTCGATACATTAGAATGTGATGTCAACACCGAACATAAAAGTCTTCTGCCACGGATAGATGCGCAGGTTGCCGTTGGTCTGGGCCTGCTCCGGGTCGATGTACTTGGAACGCAGGCCGGAAAGGTAGGCCAGGTTCTCACCAGTGAAATAGACACGGATCCCATCGACATTGATCTTCTTGGTCAACGAGGCTGGGAGGGTGTAACCAAACGTGAGATTCTTCAGACGGCAATAGCCGATGTTCTGGAGATACCTGTCATTGACGGTTCCGAGCTCACGTCCGGAGCTCATAGCCACATAGCCTCTCGGGCGTGGGAAATAAGCGTCCGGATTCTCCTCCGACCACACATCATCCATAAAGTCCTTAGGAATATACGTCATATACGGACGGGCATACGGCCCCCAGAAAGCCCTGGCGTCTCCGGTAGGATACCAATCCATCCTTCCGATTCCCTGAAGGAACACCGAAAAGTCGAAACCCAACCAATTGAAACCGAGGCTTATGCCATAGTTATAACGAGGCTGTCTGTTACCGATGATCTCACGGTCACCCGGATCATCCACGGTGTTCTTTCCTGTGCTGATCTTATTGTCTCCGTCAAGATCCAGATACTTAAGGTCTCCGGCGTGAAGTCCCTTCTCGGAACCGGCGGAACCGTTGATGATCTGGTTGACGGATGTCTGATCGACCTTGTAAGAGGAAGCCTCCTCATCGGTGGCGAACAGACCTCCCACACGGTAACCCCAGATCTCACCGTAGCACATCCCCTCGTAGTAGGACATAGAAAGGCTCTTGTCCGGATTGTCGAACTTGGTGATGTGTGTAAGGTAATCACTGAACTGGAGTCCGACATTGTAGTGGAACGGATGTCCGGCAAGGCTGAACATATCCTTCCAGGAAACCGACAGCTCATAACCTTTCGTGCGGAGATCCGCGGCGTTGATCTGAGGAGAGGACGCACCATAGGATGCCGGAAGGGCGATTCCCGCCGTGAGCATATTCTTTGTGTCACGAATATAAGCGTCCGCGGCGAGCTGCAACCTGTTGTTAAGGAACGCCATATCCACTCCGAGATTGTTCTGGATGGAAGTCTCCCAGGTGAGGTCGGAGGCGACCGGAGCTGAGATTGTGGCGCTGACAGGCTTGTCGCCACCAAACAGGTAACTCTGCGTGCCCACTGAAATTGTCCTCAGATAGGCGTAGTAACTGCTGACGTTCTGGTTGCCGAGCTGTCCGTAGGAATATCTGACCTTGAGGTTATCGAACCAACTTTTGAGTGGCTTGAAGAAATTCTCCTCGGAGACCCTCCAGCCGACCGAGGCCGACGGGAAGAACCCCCACCTGTAGCCGGAGGCGAAGCGGGATGTGCCGTCGTAGCGTCCGCTGACCTCGAAGAGATATTTCCCGGCATAGTCGTAATTGATCCTTCCGAAATATCCCGCTATGGCATATTCATTCTGACCTCCGCTGACATTGGTTCTTCTGGTGCCGTCAGCGTCCGTTCCGACGAGGTTCAGATCGCTGAGGATGTCACTCATCAGATTGTAGCCGGTGCCGCTGGTGGTCTTGGTCATCTTCGTCTCCCAGTTGATTCCAAGGGTCGCCTTCACATTATGCGCGTCCCCGAAGGTGTCTGAATATGTCGCATAGACGTTGGCCGCCTGATAGTTGGTAAGGCTGTTGGACTCATAGAGCCTGTTCTCGAAAGCGCCGGTCTTAAGGGTCACGATCTCGCCAGGATTTCGGGAATAGGTCGTGTTCACACTTCTGTTCATATTGTTGGAATACTGGAACATATAAGTGTAGTTGGCCTTGACCTCAATCTGCGGGATCGGAGTGAGCGTCAGCTCGGTGGTGGTGCTGATGTTGTTCACCGCATCCTTGTTATGAAATCCGCCGTTGTTCAGGATGGTCACATAGCCGTCCATCACGGTGTAGCCGTTGTACTGGGTCGTGTAGATCGCCGAGCCGTCAGGGTTGCTCACCGGGAAGCTGGCGAGGGCGTGCACCGTACTCTGTGAGAACGAGTTGTTCGCACCGCTGACACCGGAATATTTATAGCTGGAATTGAAGTAGCTGGTGTTGTTGGACAGTTTGATCCATTTGTTGACATCGAAGTTCAGTTTGCTTCTCACAGTGAACTTCTTGTACACATCCGGATCGTTCCTGAACATTCCCTGCTCGTTGTTGTAGCCCGCCGAGAGGAAATATTTCACTCTCTTGGTACCGCCGCTGAACGAGATGTTGTGGCTCGTGGTCGGCTTGTTGTCTTTGTAGAGGTAGTGCCACCAATCAGTGTTGGCGTAGTAGTTATAAGTGTCCACACCGTTGCGCTGGTCGATCACGATCCACGGACGCTCCGGGTTCTCCACCTTGTCGTTGCGGCGGATCCAAAGCTGCTCCATATCCTCATCAGTGTAGGTGGCATAAGGAGTTCCTGAATATGACTGGAAGAACATATTGTTGATGAGCACGGAAAAGTAGCCTCTGTCCTCCCAATCCGTCGACGCTGTCGGAGAAGTCCAACCGGCTCTTCCACTGTACCTTACAACGGCCTTTCCTTCGGTTTCGCCTCCGCTTTTGGTCGTCACAAGGATGACACCGTAGGCGGCGCGGGCTCCGTAGATAGCGGCCGCGGAGGCATCCTTGATGACGGAGATGCTCTCCACATCGTTAGGAGCGACCTGCTGGAGATCCCCCTCAACACCGTCCACAAGCACAAGCACGGAACTGCTGTTGATAGAGCCCATACCACGGATGTTGAACGAGGCTGCCTGTCCCGGACGGCCTGTGGCGGAAGTCACGTTAAGGCCGGCGACGGCTCCCTGAAGCATATGCGCCACATCAAGGGCCGCCCTGTCCTTCAGTTCCTTGCTTCCGACCGTGGAGATGGCTCCGGTCAGGTTCACCTTCTTCTGCGAACCGTAGCCGACGACGACAGTCTCCTCAAGCATCGTGGAATTATCTTTCAGGAATATCCTGACGGAACTCTCCCCCGCCCTGATCCTGACAGTCTTCGTGTCGTAGCCAAGGCAGGACACCTCAACGTCGGTGTCCTCGTCCGGAACACCAAACGAGAACCGGCCGTTCTCGTCAGTGGTGGTTCCAGTGTTGGCTCCGGTCAAGACAGCCGCTCCGATGACTGGCTGGTCATTGGCGTCGAGAACCAGACCTGTGACAGTGCGGGACTTGACCGGCCTTCGGGTCATCGCAGAGATGTACACGACGTTCTTCTTCACGTCCACAGACACGGCGGTCGGGGCGAAAATCCTCGTGACAGCCGTTTCCACCGGCACGTCCTTCACGCTGACGGTGACTTTCCTGGAAAGGTCAAGCCCATCCGTCCTCATGACGAACGAATAGCCGTAATCAGTCTTCAGCGTTCCAAGGGCATTCTCTATGGAAATGCCCTTGGCGCTAAGCGACACATTTGCGTTCTGCGCGGACAACACTCCGGCAAAAAGCGCGAATGAGAGCACCGCAGCAAGAGCGGCCCTCAACACTCGCCGTAATGAATTGCTTGCATTCATCCTTTGAAACTACATTAGTTAATAATTATTGTTGTGGTTAAACATCTTCTTTTCCGCCGGGGGCGTCAGTCAAGGTAGATCACCTTCCCCTCACGCCTTATGCCGAACGGTGTTATGTTCTGCAGTGATTCCAGGATCATGTCCGCCGATTCAGCATGGACTATGCTGATGTAGAACATCGTGTTCTCCAGTTCCTCGTTCCTGAATATTATCCTGACATCGAAGATTCTTTCCAGATCCATCGCCACCTGCCTGAACGATGAATGGTAGGCGTCAAACTCGCCCTTGTACCAGGCGGGGTATCTGGACTCGGCCAGATCGTAAATGCCTATCTCTCCGGTGGCTCTGTCGAAAAACGCCGCCTTGCCGGAAGTCAGGTGCAGCGGAGCCTCGCTCCCGTCGAACGTGACATCCACCCTGCCCTCCATCAGCGTCACAGTCTGCAGACCGTCCTCTTCGTAAGCCTTGATGTTGAACTTCGTGCCCGTGACCGCCACGCTTGTACCATCCACATTGACTATGAAAGGCTTATGTACATCAGTCGTAACGTTAAAAAGACCTTCGCCGGAGAAATACACACACCGTTCCTTACCGGTGAACCGCTCCGGGTACATCAGCCTTGAGCCGCCTCCGACAATCACTTTCGATCCGTCCGGCAGCGACAGCGGGCGTTGCTGTCCGTTCCTCACGAACACCTCGCACCACTTGATTGATTCAGCGGCATCAGCCCCCATCCTCGAACCGGAGTACAGTCCGACACCAAGGAAAACGACCGCCACGGCGGCAGCGGACGCGAGCATTCTGAACATCACCTTGCGGTGCATCCGTCCTATCCTCATCCGGAACGAGTCCCAGGCGTCGTCCACGTCACTGTCAGGAATGTCCATCGACGGAGAGTTCCAAAGATCCCTGTCGTAAGCCTCCATCTGTTCGGCGGACAGTTCCGCCATCTTTTTTCTATAATCGTCGTTATTCATCTCGTCATCAAGTCATTTGTGTGGCCAATTCGTTCCTCAACTGTTCCAAAGCGTTGCTGATGTGCTTTTCCACAGTCCGTTTGGATATCCCCAGCATATCTGCGATCTCGGAGTTCGACAGCTCAAGGTAGCGGCTCATGCTGAACACCCTGCGCCGGATCCGAGGCATCGATTCGATGACCGCGCGGATTATCTCAAGGCTTTTCCGGCTGTCAATCCTCTGCTGGATGTTCATCTCGGTCGTCAGACGCTCCGCATAGCGTTCCTGAACCTGCTCGATGCGCCGGCTCTCCCTGAAGTAGCTGGCCGTCTCGTTCCTTGTCATGGTGAATATGTAGCCGTTCAGATCCTCCACGCGCCGGACCTTCCTTTCCGTGAATATCTCCTCGTGATGCAGCCACAGCTTGTAGAATATGGAGGACGTAATCTCGTCCGCGACCCAACCGACACGCACGGTGCGGAAGGCGTAGCTGTACACCTTCCTGTAGTAAAAGACGAATATGCGCTCGAAGAGAGCCGAGTCTCCTCCATTGATGGCATTGATGTCCATTCCCGTCACCATACATTAATAATACGCACAATCCCGCCATCACACGCATGAAAATCCTGCTTTTTTTCATAATTCCTCTTCGAGTCTGGATTTTCCCGGCAAAAGACCGGCCGGATTCACCGACATTTGCCGCTGTGGAATAGATTTCGTAACTTTGTAATCCGTATGAAGTACGGATTCGACAACGAAAAGTATCTGCGGATACAATCAGAACACATCAAGGAACGCATCGCCAAGTTCGGGGACAAACTCTATCTTGAGCTTGGGGGCAAACTGTTTGACGACTATCACGCCAGCAGGGTGCTGCCGGGATTCCAGCCGGACAGCAAGCTCCGTATGCTCCAACAGCTCAGCGACTGCGCCGAGATCGTCATCGTCATCAGCGCCAACGACATCGAGAAGAACAAGATGAGGGCGGACTACGGCATCACCTACGACATGGACGTGCTGCGTCTGCGCACGGAGTTCCAGAACAGGGGCTTTCTGGTGAGCAGCGTGGTAATCACCCATTTCAACGGCCAGTCCAGCGCCAAGGCCTACAAGGCAAGGCTCAAGAAGATGGGCATCAGGGCCTACTATCACTACACGATCGAGGGTTATCCGAACAACGTGGCTCTGATAGATTCCGAGGAAGGGTACGGGAAGAACGACTATGTGCAGACAAGCCGTCCGCTCGTCATCGTGACGGCGCCCGGGCCGGGCAGCGGCAAGATGGCCGTGTGCCTGAGCCAGCTCTACCACGAGCACAAGAAGGGAGTTGCAGCCGGCTACGCAAAATTCGAGACATTCCCGGTCTGGAACCTTCCTCTGAAACACCCTGTCAACATCGCCTACGAGGCCGCCACGGCAGACCTGAATGATGTGAACATGATCGACCCGTTCCATCTGGAGGCCTACGGCAGGACGGCGATCAACTACAACAGGGACATCGAGATATTCCCGGTGCTGAACGCCCTCTTCGAGGGAATCTACGGCGAGAACCCTTACAAGTCGCCGACCGACATGGGTGTGAATATGGTTGGGTATTGCATCAGTGACGACGATGTCTGCTGCAAGGCCGCGAACGATGAGATCATCCGCCGCTACTACACCGCTTTGGATGAGATGGCTGACGGAAAGGACAATGAGAGCGAGGTGGGGAAAATAGCGCTTCTGCTCAAGCAGGCCAGAATCACCACTGAATATCGCCGTGTCACCGTCGCCGCCAAACAGCGCGAGGCCACGGCCGGCAATCCGTCGGCGGCCATCGAGCTTTCTGACGGGACGATCCTGAGCGCAGAGACCTCCGGCCTTCTGGGGCCTTGCGCCGCCCTTCTTCTGAAGGCCACCAAGCATCTGGCCGGGATCGACCACGGCATCAAGCTCATCCCGGGAAGGCTTATCGAGCCGATCCAGAAGACCAAAGTCACCTACCTTCACGGCAAGAATCCGCGCCTTCACACGGACGAGGTGCTGATTGCCCTTTCGGTCCTGAGCCCTGATGACGGGAACTGCCGCAAGGCTCTGGACACGCTTCCGCTGCTGAAAGGCTGCCAGGTCCATTCGACCGTGCTTCTGAGCGACATCGACAAGAAGGTCTTCAGGAAACTCGGCGTGGACCTCACCTGCGAGCCCGTGCACGAAAGGCACTGATCCAAGTCACCGGTCCGGTCGGTCGCTTCGACAGGCTCAGCGACCATAATGCCACGGTCGCTGAGCCCGTCGAAGCGATGAAGCAGGCTTCTTAAACAGTGTATTTGATATTCTGCAAATAATGAGTAACTTTAGGCCTTGAAAGTCAGAGGGCTGCCCTGACTATATAGAGCCAACCTTTATTATCATCTTCAGACATGAGTTATTGTCCTCATTGCGGAGCGCCGGTGCAGACGGACTCCTCGTTTTGTCCAAGCTGCGGGAAACCGCTTCAATCACAGCCTGAAAACGGTCAAGCGTACAACGATTACCAAGCCACCAAGGCAAAGGAGGACCGTTGGCTGGTCGCCCTCGTCCTCTGCGTCGTGCTAGGCGGTCTGGGCATCCACAGATTCTACACCGGCAACACCACAACCGGCATCATCATGCTCCTGACCCTCGGAGGATGCGGAATCTGGGCTCTCATCGACCTGATCATGATTGCCTGCAACACCTACGTTGACGGCAACGGACAGCATCTGAAATAACAAAAACACCTTATCATGAAGTATTGTCCAAAATGCGGGAACGCGGTTCCTGACGAATCGTCTTTCTGCCCGAAGTGCGGAACCAACATCCTTAATGCGGCTTCACCCACACCTCTGTCACAGAATTACCAGCCATCATCCGTGCCGCCGTGCCCTCCGACCTATCTGGCGCTGTCCATCATCGTGACCTTGCTCTGCTGCCTTCCTTTCGGAATCGTCGGCATCATCAAGTCCAGCAGTGTCTCAAAGGAATATGCCGCCGGGAACTACGCCGTGGCGCAGCTGGCCAGCAAACAGGCCAAGACATGGAGCATTGTCGGGATCTGCTGCAGCCTGTTCTGGGTGATCATCTACATCATCCTCATAGCCTGCGGAGCATTGGCCGGCCTTGCGGACATTTAGAAGCTTCTCTGATCCTTAAGTGATGATGAAAAAATAAGTTGGTAAGGTTTTGTGAAGGATTTTTGCGGATA
>CAVERO010000074.1:0-13703 GCA_963617915.1 Candidatus Methanomethylophilaceae archaeon
CGGCTCCTGTGGTGACGATAGAGTCCCTCTATGCGCCTCATTACAGGGCCAATGCCGCTTTCCCGGGTGCGTTGAAGACCTTGAAGCAGTTCTGATTTTCAGGAATCTAAAAGATTCCTTTGTTCTTCAAAGGTGAAAAAATTTTTGAAAAAGTTTGTGGGAATAAAAAAAAGTAGTACCTTTGCACCACCCGAACGATGAGCAACGGGACAACGCTTCGGGAGCTTAGCTCAGTTGGTTCAGAGCGTCTGCCTTACAAGCAGAGGGTCGGGGGTTCGACTCCCTCAGCTCCCACAAAAAAAGACCTCTTCAGAATTTCTGAAGAGGTCTTTTCTTTTGACCACCACCAATGAAGATTGTAAGGATTTCGCCAATTAGTTATATTTGCATATTCATAAAAATCTATTGCCATGCGTAAGATCATAATCCTGTTGACGGCCGCTATCCTTTGCGTCTCTTGTTCCGAGCAGTTCAACGCCGCTTATCTTCTCTCCGGTGGTGCGAAGGTTGCGCAGGCCGCAACCCTGTCCGACGCCCAGATTCAATCTTACGTCAGCCAGTATGTCCAGAAACTGGATGCGGAGAACACCGTCCTTCCGGAGACCAGCCCGTACGTCAAGAGGGTCAGGAACATGACTTCCGGAATCACATCGGTTAACGGGACTCCGCTTAACTTCAAGGTTTATAAGACAAGCGAAGTGAACGCCTTCGCCTGTGCGGACGGGAGTGTGAGAATCTATTCCGGACTTCTGGATGCGATGACGGATGACGAGGCTCTCGGAGTTGTCGGTCATGAGATCGGTCACGTTGCTCTGAAGCATTCCAAGATGCAGTTCAAGCAGGCTCTCCTCACATCTGCCCTCAGGGATGCCGTGGTTTCCACCGGTGGAACGGTCGCTGTCCTTACCGCATCGCAGTTGGGAGACCTTGGGGAAGCCTTGATGAGCGCCAGTTTCTCAAGAAAGCAGGAAACCGCGGCCGATGACTACGGCTATGACTTCCTCAAGAGCGCCGGGAAGAATCCTTGGGCTATGGCGATGGCCTTCGAGGAACTTCAGAGGCTGTCCGGCGGAAGCACGGCTTCCGGGACACAGGCCGCCTCCGGATCTTCGGTAGGCCAGCTGTTCTCGACCCATCCGGCCACAGCCGAGAGAATCTCCAGAATGTCGGCGAGAGCCACCAAGGACGGCTACAAGAGACCGTCCAAATAATCAGAGCCGTTCTTGTTCTCGGCCACGGCGAATCCTACGGAAAGGGAATTGCCGGACTCATCGACGGCTGTTACCGTATGTTTGCCGGGTGAAGGCCGCAGCGTCAGCTGATGGATCATCTGTGTCTGCCCGACATATTCATTGTCCAGATGCCAGAAGACATTGATGTTCGGGGTCCTGTGCGCCAGAGTGAAGGTGATGCCCGCGATTGAGCCGTCCAACTGGCGCGGAATGTAGATCACGGCTCCGCTTTCGGGATAGATGAATTCCATCGGGGAGCCGTCAGCCTTGCTTTTGGGAACTACGGGGGCATATTCAGGATGATGTTGCCTGTAATACCATTCCATCGCCGGCGGCAGAATGAACGCGCGCGTTCCATCTATTATCTTATGGTACGGGCAAGGCTCGCTCCGCACGGACTTGCGCGGCAGCATGAGAGTGTCTGACCTTTCGCAGTTCACCCCTTTCAGGCAACCTGACTGATGGCAGACTTCCGCGACCACGTAATCTCCATAGACGGGCTCCTTGAACCAGCCGTTACTTGAATATTCACCGTCATATTCCTTGACCGGGAGGAGGTTGAATATGTCGAACATCACCGGCCCGGCCGTGCGCGCCCCCGTCAGACCGGGAACCCCCTGCCCCTGGGCGTTGCCGGCCCAGACACCGACAGCGTAGTCTGCGGTCACTCCGACAGCCCAGGCGTCCCTGAATCCGAAACTGGTTCCGGTTTTCCACGCTACCTTCTTGACGGACCCTATCAGATGCCAGTCGATTTCGTCAGGCCGGTTGACCTCTTTCAAAGCATCGAATGTCCACCATAGGGCGCATTTGTCCTTCAAAGGGAAGTCATGCAGCCTGTCGCTCTTCGAAGTGTGCGATGTGTCGGCGCTTTGGTAGGAAGCGGACAGTTTTGAATATATCGACGTGATGTCCCCGAGGGTGCCTTCCGCTCCTCCGAGTATGAGCGAAAGTCCGTAATGCGAAGCGCTTCCTGTCAAGGTCGTCATGCCGCATCTTTTGAGAATATCCAGAAATTTCGGCACTCCGAATCTGCGCAGGAGATGCACTGACGGCACGTTGAGCGAGTGTGCGAGCGCTTCGGCGGCCGGCACCGCGCCATAGAACTGCCTGTTGAAATTCTGTGGAGAAAAGCCGTTGATGTTGATCGGGACATCTGGCAGAAGAGTGTTCGGCAGTATTTCTCCGTCCTGAAGCAGGGCGCAGTACAGAAGCGGTTTCAGAATGCTGCCCGTGCTTCGCGGCGCGCGGATGATGTCCACCTCGCTTCCGGGGCGTTTATGGTCTGGATTGGCGTTTCCGATGTAAGCCAATGTCTCGCCTGTGCGCACATCCTCGACGACAGCCGCGAGATCGGATATTCCTGTCTGGGAGAACTCGTTGTTCCATTGGTCGGCTATGGCCTGCACCTGTCTTTGCAGATGGATGTCGATTGTGGTCCTGATCCGTTTGCCGGGAGAGGTCTTCCAGTAATATTCAGTCAGGTGATGCGCTTCCTGCGGCAGTGCGACGGGCTCTCCGGGAAGCGGCTCGTCGCAGGCAAGGGCGAAATCCAGCGAGTCGATATGCCCGTGCCTGTAGAGCGAGCCCAGCAGCCGGTTCCGTTTCGCCAGCAGCCTCGCCCTGTTTTTCCCGGGGTGTATCTCCGCCGGGGCGTTCGGGAGCACGGCAAGCGTGGCGGCCTCACCCCAGGAAAGTTCATCCGGAGGTCTGCCGAAATATCTCCACGAGGCGGCCTCAAGACCGACCACATTCCCGCCGAAAGGGGCGTGTGAGGCATACAGGCCGATGATTTTCTTTTTGCTGCACCTCAGTTCCAGCCTTGTGGCCTGAATCGCCTCGATGATTTTCTGGCCGATGTTCCGTTCCCGCCCTCTTGACATCCTGATGACCTGCATTGTGATCGTGCTGCCTCCGCTGGTCACACGTCCTGCTTTGAGATTGTCTGCGGCTGCCCGTGCTATCGCGACCGGATTGACTCCTGGATGATAGGCGAACCATCTGTCCTCGAATTCAATGAGTGCGGTCCTGAATTTTTCGGGCACGGTGTCCGACGGCGGAAACCGCCATTGTCCGTCGCTTGCGATTCTGGCTCCAAGCAGTTCTCCGTTCCGGTCTGTGACCACCGTGGAATAACAGGTCCCCTTGAACAGGTTCTTGGGAAGACAGAAAAGGTATGCGGTCAAAAGGGCGATGATGACACCGCCCATAACCTTTGACCGCATTCTCATACGCATAGACTATTCCGTGACTTTCGCCATGCCGGAAGCCGTGTTGGCGCTCACGTGAGGGTCGTACATGGCCTCGCACTTCACGGCCGGGAGTATGAACTCGCCTTGGTAGGATGCGTGCATCTTGATTCTGAATGTCTTGCTGACTCCCTTAGGGAGGTCGAAGAACCAGATGACACGGTCATCCCTGATGTCGCGGTAGTTGAACGATGTCTTTGAGCTCTCGCCTCCGAAGAGCCTGTCGTTCACGATTTCCCATCCGGAAGGAATCATTTCGGTAAGAGCCAGATTGTCATAGTCGCGGAAGCCGCTGCTGTTGCCGACGGTGATGGTGACGGTGAAGTCCGTTCCTTGGGTGATGTCGTGCGGGTTCAGGCTCTTGCCTGCCAAAGTGCTGTAGTTGACACTCAGGCTCAGGCCGCTGGACTTGGCCTCGACTTTGTCGCCGAATTCCGGAATGACTGACGTGATCAAGGTGGCGTAGAGACTCCCGTTCATTTTGTTCGAGATGTCTATGCTGCCGTTTTCGGTGTCCACCTCAGCCCTGCCGATGGATTTGGCGCTTCTTACCTCAGTCGTGTTGTCGCCTTGCCTGACCTCGGCCGAGATTGTGTCTGAACCGACTTTCCGCGCAAGGTCTCTCATCGCGCAGGTCGCGAAGGCGATTTCCTGTGTTGTGTACCATCCGCCGGCTATCGCGTCAGCGATTTCCTGGGCGAGGTCCAAGGCCTCAGGCAAAGCGTCATTGAGAACCAATGCCTCAAGAGCCACAGCCTTGTCTCTTACAGGAGACCCGAATGTCCTGCTGTCCTGATAATTGGAAAAGTCTGTCTTAAGCCCTGCGACAATCTCTCCGGCCACGGTCTTCTTGCCGGTGACGGCATACGTGGAAGCAAGCATCCAGGCCGCCTGACCGGAAAGGCTCTCGCTTTCCTTCAATCTGTTCATCGCTCCGCTTTCCGCCTCTCCGTTCAGGGCCAGGGTGTACAGCCTGTAGGCCTGGTTAAGGTCTCCCAGACCTCCGTTGTCTGAATTGCGGTAGTCTTGAATATTCCGTTTCTGGAATCTCGACCAGCTTGCCAGCGCGCCCTTGCTGACGCTGAAGCCGTTCTGGGCAGCCGAAATCATGAACTGCCCGGCCATGGAGCTTACCCATCCGTTGGCGTCCGGGTTGCCCGGCCAATAGACGAAGCCACCGTTGCCGATCTGTCGCTGGTACAGCTGCTGAAGCAATTCCGGAATCAGCTTGTCTATTATCTGCTGCTTGTCGTCAGGGAGCATATTCCGGATTGCCAGAAGGCTTATTCCTTTTGCGGCAATCTGCTCCGTGCAGCCGTAGGCATAGGTGGTCAGGAACGTGAATATCCCGCCACAGTCAACCGACGGGAATCCCGTGAGCTCCAATGTCGCCCATTGGTTGTCGTCTGTCTTGAAAGGAGAGAATCCGAAATGTTTGGACGCTCCCTTGCCTATCATAGCCCTTGTGACGGAGATCACCGGAGGATTTGGCGTGCGGACGTTGATTGAAATCTTCTCGGCTGCCTTGTGCCCGTCGCCGTTTGCCGTGACGGTCACAGTGGCTGTGCCTGTCCCCGTGGCCTCAAGGTTGAATCTGACCATCTTGTCTCCAGGTTTGCTGAACCGGACAGATGCGTTTGAGTCTCCCGTTATCTTCAGAGGCCCGTCAACCTTCACGCTGACTTCAGCGTTCCCGACCCCGTCCTCAAGGGCGAACACGTTGACCGGCATCACGACCTTCTCGCCTGTTCCGATGACCCTTGGCAGGGTAGGAAGAACCATAAGCGGTGACCTTACCGGAACTGTCTTCTCCGCATTGCCGTAAGCTCCGTCCCTTGCCGCCACAAGCATCACCCTGACACTTCCGACGTACATAGGGAGCCTGACCTTATGCGTGGCCGAACCGCTTTGCAGGGAGAACGGCCCTATGAACTTGACGACGGCGTTGAACCGGTTGTCCTTCCGCCCTCCGACCATGATGTTCTCGTCTCCGCCGATGCTGAACATAGGCGAGAACCGGCCGCTGTAGGCTCCGATGATGTCGTCATAGAGATCCCAGGTGCTGACTCCAAGCGCTTCCCTGGCGTACATGGTGTTCCAAGGATCCGGGGTCTTGAATGATGTGAGGTCAAGAAGACCCTCGTCCACAATGGCCAAGGTGTATGTCATCGGTCTGCCGTTCCTTTCCTTTATCTTGATCTTGAACTCTTCTTCAGGACGGAGCACGTCCGGCATCGTGATGACAGGCTCAAGATGTGAACTCTTGTCGTTGACAAGGACCGGCCGCACACCGTAAAGTCTGATCGGCAGGTCGTTGTCCGCTCTTTCATGCGGCTGGACAAGTGTCACGTGGATGTAGAAGTTAGGGGCCATCTCCGGAGTGACCTTGAATGAATATGCCACATCATCCTCTCCGGAAGTCTTCACCCATTTCCGGGAGATGACCTTCCTTGAGTTCTCAAGGGACACGAGCGCCTGCCCCTTTGACACGGCCGGAATATAAACGGTCACCTTTTCACCGACCTCGTAGGAATCCTTGTCAGTCGAGAATGACAGCATTGTCAAGGCCTCGGGATCTGTCTTGGAGGATCTGCCCTTGTAGGCCGGCCAGTCAACATAGATTATGTCTCCGGAGACGTGTCCGCTTTCAGTGTCTGTCACAAGAACCAGATAACGCCCCCAGTCAGGATAGTCAACCCTGAAAGGAACGGACACGTCGCCGCCGGCGGATTTGACAGTGCCGGAACTGATTATGTTCGCCGACGGGCTGTTCACATAAGAGTCGAGACTTTCGCTGCGGCTTTCCCACCACCAGCTCCATTTCATCTTGTAGATTGAGTATTTCAGATTGTGGCCGCTCACTCTTGCCCCGTTCTTGTCCACAACGGCGACACTGACGCTGTAGTTCTTGTCTGTCTCCAGATAACGCCCGCTTCCTTCTTTCGGAACTTTCACGCCGACGTAGGAAGAATATGGCGAATATGCGGCCGACAGCGAATTGAAGCTCACGTCGCCGCCTTGCTCTTCGACGGTGGTGACGATGTCAGCCCGCAGCATTCCCGGAGCGTTTCCGGCTGACGGCATCGCGACATTGACCTTCGCCTGTCCGTTTGCGTTCAGTCTGGTGTCAATCAGTTGATGCTCGCTTTCGCTGAACTTCGACAACGGGCTTGAGAAACGGTAGCCTTCGAACCCTTTGAATGTGGACGCGCCCTGCCGCAGTGTCATGTTCACCTTCGCCACCAGTCCCGCCGCCGGAGGCCCTGTCAGCCAGTCCGCCGACACGCAGACCGGAACATTCCGACCGCCGTCAATTGTCTTGTTTTCAAGGTCTATGTTGATTTTGATTCTGTTAGGTTTGATGCTCTCGATCCTGAAAGACTTGTGGAACGTGGCCCCTCCTATTTTGAAGTAGGCCTGCCATATTCCTGTGGGATCCTCCGCCTTTGTCGGAACCGAGAAGGAATAGAACCCGTTCTTTGCGTTGGTGTTGATCTGCTTCGTGTAGAACTGCCCCTGTGGCGTGTACATCTCCATGACGGCAGGATGGTTGTCAGGGATTCTGTTGTCTTTGTCTTCCAGAATCATCGTGACGTGAAGCGTGTCGCCCGGTCTCCAGACACCTCTTTCTCCATAGACAAAAGCTTTCAGACCCTTTTCCAGAACCTTGCCTCCGACATCGAACCTGCTGAGGGATTTCTGATTCCCTTCCGTGACTTTCAGGTAGCTGGTGGCTCCGCCTCTCTTGGCCACCACCACGAACGGCTTCCCGGAAAGGGCGACTTCTGCCATTCCGTCAGTACCGGTCTTGGCATAGCCGATTTCCCTCAGCTGGTAGCTGTAAACGTACAATTCCGCGTTGAACACCGGGTCTGCCGAGAGTATGTCGCTCACGCTGACCCAGATGCGGTCACCACCGGAATATTTTGCTATCACGCCAAGGTTGGATGTGAGAAGATTCACCGCCGGGAAGCGGTAATCTTCCATGTAGTATGTAGGTTTGAGAGGGTTGTTCCGGTCTGACCATTTGTACTCTTTCCAGTCATAGAAATCTTCATAATAGTAAGGTTCAGGACTGTCCCAGCTGTCGTTGTCTTCTTCCGTGATGCTTTCGGACGAGATGTTCACCATCTTGTCCGAAGGAGCTCCGCTCTTGAAGGAATCGTTCTTGCCATAGACTGAATATTCCTGCTTGAATGTGATCCGTATGCGGTAGATCGCCCCCGGTTCCTGCCTGAACAGACCGGAGAGGTCAACGGAATAGTCCTGCCACTTGTGCAGGTTCTTCGACGGGTCGGAGTCCAGACGCACGCAACGCTTGCAGACAAGCCGTCCGCATCTGCGCAGCGAGTTGCTGCCGGAAAGGTCGTTGTCCTGAAGGAACATCAGCACATTGTCTTCGTAAATCTGGATGACTCTGATGTCAACGGCGTTGAGATTCACCGCCTTGAACGGGAGAATCAACTCCTTGGAGTTCGGAAGGACTGTCCCGGAGACCGGTATCTCCACAGCCGGCTTCAATTCTGTCGCCGAGAATGACTTGGAATATTCCTGCCCCAGCCTGGTCCCGTCGTGGCTCTTCACGGCGTCTGACACTTTCAGGGTTATCGGCTCCTTTACCGGATTCTCATAGAACACCTTGACGCGGGCGTTCTCGACCTGGGTGTAGTAACGTCCTACGCCCTTGACGGTGAACAGCCCAGTGTTGTCGTTCACATCAGCGAGCGCCTCGGTGAAGTAGATGTCTATGTAAGGGGTGTCGGCGTCCACCCTTTCCGCGCCGAGAACCTTGAAGTCTCCTGTAGCCGGGATCGTGATTTCCAGTTTCGAGTCCGCCACGAAACCGGTGTCTCCGGGTTTCAGCCTGATTTTCAACTGTCTGTCCTTTGTGTCTCTGGGCAGACCTATGATTTCGAAATGAAAGGTCCGTGAATCCGTGCCCGCCGACACATTTGTCTCCGCGCTGCGGTCGGGGTAGTCGTATTCAAGCATTGTCCGTACCTTTTCAAGCGGGAGTTCCTCGGTCAGGGAGATTGTGCCTTCCACGCTGGCCTTGTCCGGTGAGGCCGCCGTGATGGTGATCTCATCCATTGAGAGCACTGCTTCCTTGATGGCCACCAGAAACTTGAATGAGAATCTCTTGAACTTCCGGTCGCCGACTTTCTGGATTTTGTCAAGGCGCAGTTTCCCGGTGTATGATTGTCCCGCTTTAAGTGCCCTGTTGTCAGGAATGAATTCTATCGTGTTTGACGAAAGCCATCTGGCGGTACCTTTCACCGATGGAGTGAACGTGAGTACGCCATCCTTGAGGTCCGCCCCCGGGGTCGCGTCGGGAATGTCAGACGCAAGTTCCACGCGGATTGTGGATTTGTCCGAGATTATTCCGCCCGTGTAGGCCTTTATGAATGTCGCGAATTCGGTGCTTTGTCCCTTGCTTTTGCCGAAGCGGCTGCAGGACGCACCGGAGAAAATCAATGCTGCCATTGACAGTATGGCGATGATGGATTTTGTCGGAATCTTGGTGTTCATATACCTTAATATTTAGTTAGGTGTATTCAGCAGTTGTCTGTTCTGAAGTTCCTTGCTTTTTAAAGGTTCTAGGCAAGACTTCATATGCGCCAAATTTAGGGATTCTTTTCCGTTTATTCAATACCTTGCCGTCATTTGCTTTTGTATGACAATTTGTCAGTCGTCCTTCGGTGGCACAGCCTTTGATTTTATCGCAGATGCTTCCGGAGTGAGCCGGAGCGAAGATTTAAAAACTTTTAAAATACTTTATATTATGATCAAACCATTGGCAGACAGAGTCTTGGTTGAGCCTAAAGAGGCGGAGACAAGGACAGCTTCAGGTCTTTATATTCCTGACACAGCAAAAGAGAAACCTCAAGAGGGTAAGGTAATCGCCGCGGGCCCCGGCAAAAAGGATGAACCTATGGAGGTCAAGGTAGGCGACGAGGTCATCTACGGCAAGTATGCCGGCACAGAGGTGACAGTTGAAGGGAAGAAATATCTTATCGTGAAGCAGTCGGACATTCTGGCTATTCTGTAATTGATTGAAAATAATAATAGGAGGATAACATTATGGCAAAGGAAATAAAATTTGATGTAGATGTCCGTTCAAAGATGAAGGAAGGAGCGGACGCTCTTGCGGACGCGGTCAAGGTCACACTTGGCCCAAAGGGTCGCAATGTTGTGATTGACAAAAAATTCGGCGCTCCTCAGGTTACCAAGGACGGTGTGACCGTCGCAAAAGAGGTGGAACTCGCTGACAGGTACGCCAACATGGGCGCCCAGATGGTCAAGGAAGTCGCTTCCAAGACCAACGAGCAGGCCGGTGACGGTACCACGACAGCTACCGTTCTCGCGCAGGCCATCATCAATGTGGGCCTTAAGAATGTCACGGCGGGCGCGAACCCTATGGATCTCAAGAGGGGCATCGACAAGGCTGTCGCCGCGGTTGTCGCTGAACTGAAGAAGAACAGCAAGAAGGTTGGCAGCGACTATTCCAAGATCGAGCAGGTCGGTACAGTCTCCGCCAACAATGACGCCGCCATCGGAAAGCTCATCGCTGACGCCATGTCAAAGGTGAAGGGCGACGGAGTGATTACGGTCGAGGAGGCCAAGGGCACTGACACCGAGGTCAAGGTTGTCGAGGGAATGCAGTTTGACAGGGGCTATGTTTCTCCTTATTTCATAACCAACTCTGACAAGATGGAGGCGGTTCTGGATGAGGCTTCCGTCCTTATCACTGACAAGAAGATTTCCTCGATGAAGGACTTCATGCCTATCCTTGAGTCTGTTGTCCGTGACGGCAAGGCACTGTTGGTTATAGCGGAGGATGTTGATGGGGAGGCTCTTACGTCATTGGTTGTCAACAAGCTTCGTGGAATGATCAAGGTCGCCGCGGTCAAGGCTCCGGGTTTCGGAGACCGCCGCAAGGAGATGCTTCAGGACATCGCCACCCTTACAGGCGCCATCGTTGTGTCCGAGGAAAGAGGCTTCACTCTTGAGAACACGACTCCTGACATGCTCGGTAAGGCCGAGAAGGTCACCATCACCAAGGACAACACCACCATCGTCGGCGGAGCGGGCGACAAGGAAGCCATCGCTGACAGAGTCGCCCAGATCCGCAAGCAGATCGAGAACACCACTTCTGACTACGACAAGGAGAAGCTTCAGGAAAGGCTCGGCAAACTGGCCGGCGGAGTCGCCGTGCTCTACGTCGGCGCCGGTTCCGAGATTGAGATGAAGGAGAAGAAGGACAGGGTCGAGGATGCGCTCAACGCAACCCGCGCCGCTGTCGAGGAAGGCTATCTTCCTGGTGGAGGTGTGTCCTACATCCGCGCCGCCGAGGTTTTGAAGAAGCTCAAGGGCGAGAATGAGGATGAGACCACAGGTATCCACATCATCGCGCGCGCCATCGAGGAGCCGCTCCGCCAGATTGCCCAGAACGCAGGGGTTGACGGCAGCGTCATCATCCAGAAGATCCGCGAGCACAAAGGGGACTACGGCTACAATGCCCGCACCGATGAATATGTGAACCTGTTCGAGGCCGGTGTCATCGACCCTACCAAGGTCGCCCGTGTGGCTCTTGAGAACGCCGCTTCGGTAGCCGGCATGTTCCTCACCACCGAGTGTGGCATCGTTGACATCCCTGAAAAGGAGTCGGCCGCTCCTGCGGTGTCTGCCGGCGGAATGATGTAATCGAAGCATTGCAATTCAATAATTCATTACTGGAGAACGGGAACCATCGTCAGGTGGTTCCCGTTTTTTCGGTTGTCGAGCTTGCCGATTTGTGTGTCAGTGGGTTCTACAACTGCTTTATTAACTCAAGTTTCGCAAGTGGCCATATGCCTGAGATAAAATACCTTATCTCACGTTCGGAGGGCATCGCCCATGAAAATCAGTTCACGTTACCCCCTCCCCTCGGGGGGGAGAGACTTACTCCGTCACTGCCGTGACGGGATATAAGGTTTTTCGCACATGCGAAACTTGAGTTGTTAAAAAGTACATTTCAATTGTTAGAATTGTGACGTTTTTTATTTATCTTTGACCGATAATATAATTTTTGCGCTAACGTTTTAGCACTGGATTTATAACCATTGAGTAATTATTTATCAAAGAATATGAAGAAGATACTGATTTTGGGAAGCAGCAACACGGACATGACGGTGAAGACGCCGACACTTCCTGCTCCCGGTGAGACTGTCCTTGGGGGAGTCTTCACGATGAGCGCCGGTGGAAAGGGAGCCAATCAGGCGGTAGCCGCAAAGAGAGTCGGAGGAGATGTCTCCTTTATCTGCAAGGTCGGCAAAGACGTTTTCGGAGACAATTCGGTCAGACATTATGAGGAGGAAGGCATAGATGTAAACGGAATCCTTCGCTCCGAAAAGCCGTCCGGAGTCGCATTGATCACTGTTGACAAGGATGCGGAGAACTGCATTGTGGTGGCCTCCGGCGCCAATCTGGATTTCACGGATGAGGACATGACCGCTTCCGAGGCGGCGCTCAAGTCCTGTGATATCCTGCTGATGCAGTTGGAGATCCCTGTGCCGGCAGTCCTCAAGGCCGCCAGGACAGCGCATGAGGCTGGCGCCTTCGTGGTTCTGAATCCGGCGCCGTACGCCGAGCTCCCTGAGGAGATATTCAAGTACATTTCATTGTTCATCCCTAACGAGACGGAACTTGCCTCGTTCTCCGGGATGCCGGTCACTGACAGGGAATCCGCCGCCGCTGCCGCCAAGGTGCTGTTCGGCAAGGGTGTGGGAAATATGATAGTGACGATGGGAAGCAAGGGGTCGCTTATCCTTGACGGCGGCGAGCCTCAGTTCGTTCAGGCGCGCAAGGTCAAGGCCGTTGACACGACCGGCGCGGGGGACACCTATTGCGGCGCCATCTGTGTCGCTTTGTCCGAGGGCAAGACCCTCAAGGATGCGGCGGAATTCGCTTCGGCCGTTTCCGCGCTTGCCGTGACAAAGATGGGAGCCCAGACCGCCATCCCTACAAGAGCCGAGGCGGAGGCCTTCATGGCAGAATAATATTCAATCTTAAATAACGTTAATTATTATGTTCATCGTAAACAGTTATGGTCTGGCAGTTTTCTTCTGCTTCATCATCATGCTTTGCTGGGGTTCTTGGGGCAATACCCAGAAACTCGCCGCCAAAAGTTGGAGGTATGAGCTCTTTTACTGGGATTATGTGATCGGAATGGTCATATTCTCTCTGCTCCTTGCGCTTACTCTTGGTACCTTCGGTCCTGAAGGCCGTCCTTTCTTCCAGGACATCGCACAGGCTGACCGTTCCGCGATTCTCAGCATCATCATTGGAGGCGTGATATTCAATCTTTCGAATATATGCCTCAGCGCATCCACGTCGATTGCCGGCATGTCCGTCGCTTTCCCTGTGGGCTGCGGTCTCGCGCTTGTCCTCGGAGTCATCAACAACCTCAGGGTGGAGGTGTCACAGGGGGCTCTCAAGAGCAATCTTACCCTTCTGGCGATAGGAGTGGCTCTCGTTGTGGTCGCTGTCATCCTTAACGGTGTCGCTTCCGGCAAGAAGGCCGGCAATGCCGAGGTCAGCAAGGCAGACCAGCGCAAGGGCATCATCCTTGCCGTTGTCGCCGGTGTCGTGATGTCATTCTTCTCCTCATTCGTGATGAAGGCGATGGACCTCAAGGATTTCGCGAATATGGAGCCTGGCAAGGTCGGCCCTTACACCGCTATTGTAGTGTTCAGCCTTGCGGTTCTTGTCAGCCACTTCGTGTTCGGCCCTATATTCATGAAATGGCCTTTCCAGGGTGCGCCTGTCAAGATGAGTGAATATTTCAAAGGAAATTCCAAGACTCATCTTGTGGGCATGCTCGGCGGCTGCATCTGGTGCATAGGTACAGCACTCAGCTACATCGCCGCAGGCAAGGCCGGAGCTTCCGTGTCCTATGCTCTCGGTCAGGGAGCCCCTATGGTGGCCGCCATCTGGGGTGTGTTTGTCTGGAAGGAATTCAAGGGCTCCAACAAGACAGTTTACAGCCTTCTCGGGGCAATGTTCTGCTTCTTCCTTGTCGGTCTTGGAATGATTGTGGCAGCGGGAATGTAGTTTTTTGACAGGATATTTGAATATATCGGCTTCGGATTCGCTCCGTGGCCGATTTTTTTTAGAAGCTGTTTTGAATTGTTTGTTTGAAGATTTGAGAGTGAAAAACTTCAGGTTCGACCGCTTCTTCCAA
>CAVERO010000075.1:0-13628 GCA_963617915.1 Candidatus Methanomethylophilaceae archaeon
ACCTGAAGTTTTTCACTCTCAAACCTTCAAACAAACAAATCAAAACAGCTTCTGAATGTGGCCGATAGTCTGCTATATTCGTCAATGATTGTCCGCCCGCAGGAAAGGGAAATATGCCAAGACTTTTCATCATAGCCGGCTGCAACGGTTCCGGAAAGACCACCGCATCCTACACGCTTCTGCCCGAGATGCTGAAATGCAGCGAGTTCGTGAACTCCGACGAGTTCGCGAAAAGCCTCTCGCCGTTCCATCCGGAAAGCGCGTACGTGGCGGCCAGCCGCTACATGCTGATGAAGATGAGGTTCCTGCTCCGGAAAAAGGCGGATTTCTGCATAGAGACAACGCTGGCGACCCGGTCTCTGCTCAAGGTGATCAAGGACGCGAAGGAGTCCGGCTACTATGTGACCATCCTGTATTTCTGGCTGAACTCTCCGGACCTTGCGGTGAGCAGAGTGGCGGCAAGAGTGGCCGCCGGAGGGCACAACATAAAGGAAGAGACCATCATAAGGCGCTACAATGTCGGGCTGCACTACCTGTTCCGGGACTTCATGCCGCTCTGTGACAGGTGGCTCCTTCTGGACAATTCGAACGTACCTTTCACGATTGTGGCGGAGTCGTCGGAGGAAGGGAAGGTCATCCGGGACCCGGAAAAGTTCAGCCGGATCCAGTCAATCAATGAAGAATATGAAAAACATCTGAAAGAAGAAAAAAGGGAATTAAAGAATGTACAAGGATAAGAATTTCTATCTCAATCTGTTCCAAGTCAACGAGGCGCAGTTGGAAAGGCTTGCTGCAGATGGTCTGAAAGGAGGCGGAAGCTACTGCGACCTGTTCTTCGAGAACACTTCGTACAACGACCTGCTGCTGCGGGACGGAATAGTCTCCTCCGGCGGGTTCCACATAGACTACGGTGTCGGAATCAGGGTGCTGAACGGAGACAAGACCGGCTACGCCTACTCGGAGAGCACAGACCCGCGATCGATGGCCGAGGCCGCTTTGGCGGCGTCCAAGATAGCCGAAGGGGGTCATGGGGCAACGGAAGCGATTCACTGCAAGGGAGTCACGCCTCCCAAGGATAGATATTCCTTCGAGCGCGGCTGGAGATCCACCGACGCGACGCAGCTTGTACCTTGGCTGGAAAGGCTGAAAGAAAAGATCGCGGCGAAGGATTCAAGGATAGTGAAGATCATAGTGTCGTTCTCCGGACAGGAAAGCGACATTCTGATGTTCAACTCCTTGGGAGAACTGTCTTTCGAGACGCGGCCAATGGGAATCCTGTCGGCCTCCGTAGTTTTCAGCCAGAACGGAAAGATCGAGAACAAGAACATATCCCGGGCCTACCGCACCGGAACAGAGATGCTTACTGAAGCGCTGCTGGACGAGATGGCGGAGGGCATCGTCTCCGGAATCGACGACAGGTTCGCCGCCAAACGCCCGAAAGGAGGACAGATGCCTGTCGTGATGGGAGCCGGAGCTTCGGGAATATTGCTGCACGAGGCCATGGGGCACGCTTTCGAGGCAGATTTCAACAGGAAAGGCCAGTCTGTGTTCTCTGAAAGGATGGGGCGGAAAATCTGCGACTCCAGCATCTCGATTGTGGATGACGGAACAATTCCCTTCAACAGAGGCTCAATCAATTTCGACGACGAGGGTGTTCCGGGGCAGAAGACCTACATGGTAAAGGACGGTGTGCTGACCTCTTACCTGCACGATCGCATAAGCGCCGGGTTCTACGGGGTCTCCCCTACCGGCAACGGACGGCGGGAATCATTCCGCTACGCCCCGATTCCGAGAATGAGGGCTACATATATGGAAAGCGGCAAGGCCGACAAGGAGAGCATCATCGCCTCCGTGAAGAAAGGAATCTATGTGGACCAGTTCAGCAACGGTGAGGTGCAGATCGGCGAGGGAGACTTCACATTCTTCGTCAAGAGCGGAGCCCTGATAGAAAACGGGCGGTTGACCCGGCCGGTGAAGGACATAAACATAATCGGGAACGGGCCGCAGGCCTTGGCCGACATCGTGGCCGTGGGCAATGACCTGAAGATTGACGAGGGAGCCTGGACGTGCGGCAAGGGACAGAGTTGCCCGGTCTCATGCGGAATCCCTACGGTGCTGATAAACAAACTGACAGTTGGAGGAGAATAGAATGGATCAGATAAACGGAATGCTGACGGAGCAGGAAATCGCCGCCGCGGATGTCTGTCTGCGAAAAGCTCTGGAACTTGGAGCGGACAAAGTCCGCATCACGCTGAACAAGAGCCTGATGGAACTGTTCGGGACTCTGAACGGAGAACTCGACAAGGTGAGCCACTGTCTTGACAGGTCGGTCAGCGTCTGCCTTTTCGTGGACGGGAGGTTCGGTAGTTTCTCAACCAACAGACTGGTGGAAAGCGAGTTGGACGATTTTCTCAAGAAAGCTATAGCCACCGTCAGGATGCTGGCGGAAGACCCGTGCAGAGACCTTCCTGATCCGTCAAGGACAGCGAAGAACGCCGTCACAGGCAAGGAGCTCGGACTGTATGACAAGAATTATCCTGCCTTGACATCTGACGAAAGGTTAAAAATGGCGCTCGATGCGGCCATATTCAAGAAACACTCCGGCGACGGACTCATCTCGGAGGAGGGGGAATATTCAGACTCCATCTTCGACTCGCTGACGCTCGACTCCAACGGGATGCGCTGCCGCCACACCGAGACTTCCTTTGAATATGGCGTCGAGGTGACGGTGCAGGATGCGGAGGGCAACCGCTTCAGCAGCTACTGGTGGGACGCCTCCCCGATGCTCAAGGATTTGAACATCAAGGACTGCGGCGAGACAGCTTTCAGACGCGCCATGTCGCAGATCGGACCGGTCAAGATCGAGAGCGGGAAATATTCAATGGTCATCGACAGTGAAGTGGCATCGAGGCTGGTGACACCGGTGCTGAACGCCCTTGGAGGATATTCGTTGCAGCAGAAGAATTCGTTCATGCTGGATTCGCTTGGAAAGAAGATGTTTCCGGAGTGGCTGAACATCTGTGACAGGCCGGCCAGTGTCGGGGAGACCGGATCGAGACTGTTTGATTCCGAAGGGGTCGCGACCGCCGAGACACCAATCATTGAGAACGGAGTGGTCAAGGAATATTTCATCAACACCTACATTTCGCGGAAGACCGGGCTTGACCCCACGGTTGAGGATGCCGTAAGGCCGGTGCTTCTGCCTTGCGTCGCTCCGCCGGTCGCGGGGAAGGTCACTTCGGCAGACTCAGTGACCGAAACACGATTGGTCGCCGGGCCCGTGGTTCGACCAAGCTCAGTGGCCGTCGGAACGAACTGCGGCAAGGAGGATTTGATGCGCTTGGTCGGCGACGGCATCCTCGTCACCGGATTCAACGGCGGCAACAGCAACTCCGCCACAGGCGACTTCTCCTTCGGTGTGGAAGGATTCCTGTTCAGGGACGGCAGGATTGTCCACCCTGTCCGTGAAATGCTCATAACCGGCAATCTCCTTACCCTTTGGAACAATCTTCTCGCAGCCGGAAATGACGCGAGGTTCTGTAAATCAAAACTTATTCCTACCTTAGCGTTCGGGAATGTTGACTTCAGCGCCTGACGCAAAGTTGGCATCAATCCATAACAAACAGAAAACAAACATATTAACAATAAATCATCATCATGAAAGTACAGAAAAACAATGTGGTCGAGCTGACCTACGAACTGATCGTTGACGGAAAACTCGCCGACAAGGCCACCGAAGAGCGTCCGCTTGGCTACATTCACGGAACACATATGCTTCTCCCAAAATTCGAGAGCGAAGTCGAGGGCAAAGAGCCTGGCGACGGGTTCGCCTTCACCCTCACCCCTGAGGAAGGCTACGGCACATTCGACGAGAGCCGCCTGATCGACCTGCCGAAGGCCGCTTTCGAGATTGACGGCCAGGTACGCGAGGACCTTCTCGTCGTAGGGCAGGTGATCCCGATGCTCAGCAACACCGGACAGGTCGTACAGGGAACCGTCCACGAGGTCAAAGGCGACACCGTCACGATGGACTTCAACCATCCGATGGCCGGCAAGACCCTCAACTTCACCGGCAAGGTTGTAAGCGTGCGCGAGGCCACGGAGAAAGAGCTCAAGGAAGGCCTTCACGGAGAGTTCCTTCCGCAGGAGGAGCACGAGTGCCACTGCCACAAGGGTGAGGGCGGCTGCCACGGCGAAGGACACAAGGATGGTGAGTGCTGCCACGGCGATGGCAAAAAAGACGGCGAATGCTGTCACGGCGACTGCAACTGTCACAAAGAGGAATAGAACAATGCGCACGGCGGTTGTCATACTGAACTGGAACACAAAGGACTACCTTGAGCGTTTCCTGCCCGGTCTGCTGGCTTCGGCCACGGACGGGGCGGAGGTCATCGTGGCCGACAGCGCCTCCACGGACGGCTCGATGGAGATGCTTTCCGGAAAGTTCCCGTCTGTAAGGCAGATCCGTCTGGACAGGAACTACGGCTTCACCGGCGGCTACAACAGAGCCTTCAAGGCTGTCTGCGCGCTGCCGGACGCCGGGGATCTTGAATATTTCGTCCTTATCAACTCGGACATCGAGGTCTCAAAGGACTGGCTGACACCTCTGACCGATTGGATGGACAGCCATCCCGACTGCGCCGCCTGCGCTCCGAAACTCCATTCGTGGTACGACAAGGACAGTTTTGAATATGCCGGGGCGGCCGGCGGTCTTCTGGACCGTTTCGGCTACCCGTTCTGCCGCGGAAGGGTACTCAAAAAGGTGGAGAAGGACACCGGGCAGTACGACTCGCCGGCCAAGGTCTTCTGGGCCACGGGAGCCTGCCTGATGGTACGCAAGGAGGAATATTCAAGAATGGGAGGACTGGACGGCAGATTCTTCGCCCACATGGAGGAGATCGACCTCTGCTGGAGACTCCAGCTGGAGGGGAAGAGCATATTCGTCGTGCCGCAGTCGGTTGTGTGGCATCTTGGAGGAGGCACGCTGCCGAACGACTCTCCGTGGAAGCTGAAACTGAACTACAGGAACAACCTCCTGATGCTCCGGAACAACCTCGCCAAGACATATTCATTGCAGGAAGTTAGGGAACTCACGCCGGAAAAGGCGGCAGCCAAGGCTTGCAGACGCGCCCGAGGCACCATCTTCATAAGAATGTGTCTGGACGGGTGTTCCGCGCTGGTCTATCTGCTGACGGGGAGAAAAGACTGCTTCAAGGCGGTCAGGGAGGCGCACAGGGAGTTCCGCAGACTTCAGACCATACCTGACGTCAAAGAGATTCAGGAATATGCCGACACACATCGCCGGATTGATGTTCCGGCCCTTTTCCCCGAGTGGATCGTCCCTCTGGCGATAAGCAAGGGAAAAGGAATATTTGAATATTTAAGGAAATTCGCATAGTATGAAAATCGTCATTCAAGGAGCCGGAGAGGTAGGTTCGCATCTTGCGAAGATGCTGAGCCTTGAAGCCAATGACATCACCGTCATCGACGACGATCCGCAGCGGCTTGCGAAACTCGGGGCCATCGCCGACGTCATCACAATCGAGGGTGCTCCGTCCTCGCTGAGGGTGATGCGCGAGGCCGACGTGCAGAACGCCGACCTGTTCATCTCCGTCGTGCCTTTCGTGCCTCAGGACGTGAATCTTGTGAGCGCGCTGCTCGCCAAGAACCTCGGAGCGAAGAAGGTCACGGCCAGGATTGACGACAACGATTTCCTTTCTGCGGAGAACAAGCTGCTGTTCAAGCAGATGGGCATCGAACTGATGTTCTACCCCGAAAGGCTTGCGGCCGATGAGATATTCGACCTCCTCAAGCACACGTCCTCCACGGAATCAATGGATTTCGCCCGGGGAAGGCTTCAGGTCGAAGTGTTCAAGCTGGAGGAGGACTCCCCTCTCCTGGACATGAAGATCGCCGAGTTCGCCGCCATCGCCACGAGCGACGAGCTTCAGTTCCGCGTGATCGCGATTTCCCGAGGCGGCAAGACGGTGATGCCGAAGTACGACACGAAGTTCATGTTCAACGACCTGGTCTTCATCATCGCCACACGGGAAGGAATGTCATTCCTGATGAAGTTCCTCGGAAAGAGCAACATAGAGGTTGACAAGGTGATGATTCTCGGAGGGTCTGACATCGCGGCGCTGGTCGCGGAGAAGTTAAGCCGGAAGATCAGCCTGGTGAAGATCCTGGAGCTGGACAAAGAGCGCGGAACGGCTCTGTCTGAAAGGCTTCCATACAATGTGGTCGTGGTCATCGGGGACGGCAGGAACTCCGACCTGCTTCTTGAGGAAGGAATCAAGGACTACGACGCGTTTCTTGCCCTGACAGGCAACGACGAGGCGAATGTGCTTGCATGCGTCGTGGCGAAGAAATTCGGCGTCGAACGGACGATCGCCGAGGTGGAGAACATCGAGTACATCCATCTCGCCGAGGAGATGGGCGTGGACTCGGTCATCAACAAGAAACTGATCACAGCCGGAAGGCTCTTCAAGTTCACCCTCAGCGGCAAGGCCCGTCTGGTCAAGTACATGAGCGGCACCGACGCGGAGGTTCTGGAATACACCGTCGCCCCCGGCAGCGCCATCACCAAGGGTGCGCTGAAAGACATCTCCTTCCCGAAAGACGCAGTTATCGGCGGTCTGATCCGGGGCAGCGAATCCTACATCGCCATCGGCTCCACACGCATAGAGGCCTACGACCGCGTCGTAGTCTTCGCCCTGCCGCACACGGTCAAGGACATCGACCGGCTGTTCAGGTAGTTGAGAAACTGTTTTGAGATTTCAAACCGTCTTCTCAATTCTCAACAATCCCATCGACGAACATAAAGGCGTGACCGGATACTTCGGTCACGCCTTTCTTGACGGCTTTGTACTTTATGCAGCGAGCCTTGGCGCTGCAGGAAGAGTCTCTACCTGTCGATCAGGACACTTTTCATTCTCTTGAATATGTCCGTGTTCTCCATCACGCCGCTGAACTTCCAGGAAGACGCTCCGTAGGAGTAAAGAATCACCGGCGAGGCCGTGTGGCCTGTCGTGGAATACTTCACGCCCAGTCCGCTTTCCCCTTTGGTGAAGTCCTTGCTGCCGGGAACGAGGGTTACTCCTCCGGTCTCGTGGTCGGCCGTGACGATGACAAGGGTGCCCTTGTGGGTGTCGGCGTAGTCGAAAGCGGCGTTGACCACCTTGTCGAACTCCTCCATCCACCAGATCAGCTCACCGGTGTTGTTGGCGTGTGCCGCATGGTCGATGAGGGAGCCCTCGACCATGGTGAAGAAGCCTTTTCTGTTCTTTTCGAGAATGCTCCAGGTATGCTCGGCCAGAGCGGTCAAAAGTTCGGAATCTGTCTCGGCGGCGTCTATCTGCCCATTCTCATCCAGAAGTCCGAGGACAGGTGTGGATTGCGTCGCATAGAACTCCTCCGGAGTCTCCACATAAGTGAATCCCGCCGCCTTGGCCTTGACGATCATGTTCTCATCGGTGTACTTCTTCTCGGTGAAATACTTACGTCCTCCACCGAGAATCACGTCAGGCTTGAAGGCAATCAAATCCTCGGCGATCTGCTTTTTGTCCTTCCTGCTGGCCACGTGGGCGTAGAATCCTCCCGGAGTGGCGTCCAGCACATAAGACGTGGCGATGATTCCGGTTGAAAGCCCTTTGTCCTTGGCAAGTCTGGCTATGCTGGAGGGCTTCGTGCTGTCAGGCAACATACCAAGCATACTGTTGTTCGTCTTGTGGCCGGTGGCGATAGCCGTCGAGGCGGCTGCAGAATCGGTTGTCTTGCTGTTGGCCGAGTATGTCTTCACAATTCCGGTGTACTGAGCCCTGTCGAAACAGGTAGGCCCGTAATTCTGATTGATCATCCACGAGGCGGCAGTGGCAAGCCCCATTCCGTCCCCGATGATCAGGATGACATTTTTAACCTTTTCATTCCGGGGAGCCTTGTCCTTTGCTCCCGCCGGTGCGGCCATCAGAACCGCAAGCAGAACAAATGCGATTGTCTTTCTCATTTCCTTTATTTATAAATCTGTTTTATGCAAGTATAAGGAACACGCAAGGGCGCTTTCCAATCACTGTCTTTTCCCTCTGCCATTCCTTGACGGTCTTCGTCAGGACGGTCTGGCCCGGAAGCGTGAGGTCAGCAGCCACGCAAAGGCGGGTCTTCGGCTGAAGCGCTGTCAGCAGGTCGGCCAGCATCGAGTCGTTGCGGTACGGGGTCTCGATGAATATCTCTGTCTGATCAAGCTGCGAGGATCTTCTCTCAATCTCCCGGATGGACTTGCGGCGTTCGTCGGTCTTTGCCGGAAGGTAGCCGCAGAACGCGAAACTCTGTCCGTTCAGTCCCGAACCCATCAGAGCGAGCATCAGCGACGACGGGCCCACCATCGGCACGACCTGTATTCCATGGGAATGACAGAGCGCGACAAGCTGTGCTCCGGGGTCAGCCACAGCCGGAAGTCCGGCCTCGGAGATAAGACCGACATCGGACGGAGAGCCGTCCGGATCCGAGAACATCGACAACAACGCCTCTACCTCCGCCGGTTTGGTATGCTCGTTCAATTCCCTGAGTTCCAACTCGCTGATGTGTCCTTTAAGACCTGCGGCCGAAAGGTAGCGGCGTACTGTGCGGGCCTCCTCGACCACATATTTCCGAATGCTCCTCAACCGCTCCAGCACCGGCGCCGGAATGACCGCCGCAGGGTCATATTCCCCAAGAGGCGACGGAATCAAGTATAGTTTACCCTTTGCCATAATTCTGCAAATTTACAAATACATTTTGGTTTTTTCCGTCGTTTTCCGCCTTCGCTCCTTCATCAACGGAAGAAAGGCGCACTTTCCCGTGGATAGGATATGGTGTCCCTTCATCTTCATAAAACAAAAGAATATCTGCCGACAATGTTCTGTAAGTGGACGATTTTGCCTAACTTCGCAAAAGTTTTTTTTCTATCGCGGGCACGTGGCCTCTTGCGACAATAATGGTTTTATGAACATGAACAACGAGGGAATAATAGAACTTGAGGGGATGGAGTTCCACGCCTTCCATGGGTGTCTGGAGAAAGAGCGCCGGGAAGGCAACACCTTCATAGTGGATTTCCATGCGGAGGCGGTGCTGAAGAATGCCGTGAAGTCGGATGACCTTAAAGACACCATTGACTATGGGAGAATCTACGACATTGTGGCGATGCAGATGGCCATCCAGTCCAACTTGCTGGAGAATGTGGCCGGAAGGATTTCCGAGGCTATCAGCAAGGAGTTCAAGGAGATAGCCTTTTGCAAGATAAGGGTTTCGAAGAAGTGTCCGCCCGTGAACGGACTCTGCGCCTGGTCCAGAGTGACGGTCACGTACGGCGAGCCGATATGTAAGCATTAGGATGAGGATAGCGTTTCTGACACTCGGCTGCAAGCTGAACTACGCCGAGACTTCGACTTACGAGAGAGGGTTCGTCGCGAACGGCCTCACGGTCGTGCCGTGGGAGGACAAGGCGGATGTGTACCTGATCAACACATGTTCTGTCACCGAGCGGGCGGAGAAGAAGTGCCGTAATGTCATCCGCAAGATGCATCGCACCTCGCCGGAAGCCAGAATCATCGTGACCGGCTGCTATGCAGAACTTCGCCGGGATGACCTTAAAGCCATTGAAGGTGTCGCGCTTGTGTTCGGAGCCAAGGAGAAGTCACGGGTGGTTTCCGACACCATGGAACTTCTTCATGGGATGGATGCCGCCAGTGATGGCATAGCCAGCCCCTCCGCGCTTCGCGCTCCGTCCCGTCCCGCCTGCGGCGGTCCACCCATTCACGTGGCCACGGGCGGCCACGGGGCTGGCAATGCCATCACTGGCGGCTCGTTGCCCTCAGTCGCTGAGCCATCCTATCCGGTCGCCGAACCATCCTATCCGGTCGCTGAGCCATTATGTCCGGTCGCTGAGCCTGTCGAAGCGACTGTTTCTGATGCGACCACGGCCCTTCGATGGTTGGTGAGCCCTGTCGAACCACAAGCCCAGGGGCCGAAGGATAACATTCTGGAACAAGGAGCTGAAAGTGGCATTCGTACACAAGAAAAGCCGATGAGCGCGGCGGAGTACAGGGAGATCTCGAAGGAGACGATGGCGGCGTTCTCTTCGGAGGAGAGGACACGCTCGTTCCTCAAGGTGCAGGACGGGTGCAACAACTTCTGCGCTTACTGCACAGTGCCCTACGCGAGGGGGAATTCCAGGAATATACCGATTTCGGAGGTTCTGGAACAGGCCCGGAAGATAGCGGAGTCCGGAATCAAGGAGATTGTCATCACGGGTGTCAACACCGGCGACTTCGGCAGGACCACAGGCGAAAGTTTCCTCGATTTGCTCAAACGCCTCAATGATGTGGAGGGAATCGAGCGTTACCGAATCTCGTCAATCGAACCGAACCTCATCACCGGGGACATCATCGACTGGATAGCCTCGGGCACAAAGTTCCAGCCACACTTTCATATTCCATTACAGTCAGGGTCGGACACCATCCTGAAAAGGGTCGGTCGACGCTACACGGCGGAGTTCTTCGCCGACAGGATAGACTACATCCGTTCCGTGATGGATCCGCTGCCGGAAGACACGGCCAAGCCGTTCGTGTTCTTCGGCATAGATGTCATCGCCGGGCTTCCGGGAGAGACGGGCGAGCTGTTCGAACAGACATATTCATTCCTCCGCGACCGCGTCAGGCCGGCGTTCATTCATGTCTTCCCTTATTCACGCCGTCCGGGCACAGTGGCGGCCGGATGGAAGGATCAGGTCAGGGATTCCGTGAAAACGGAACGGGTGGCGAGGCTGGAGGCTCTCTGCGGAGAGCTGCACTCGGAATTTGTAGCGAAGAACCGCGGCCGCCGCTCGCGGGTGCTTTGGGAATCGGACGTCAAGGACGGGATGATGGGCGGCTACACCGGCAACTACATACGCGTCGAGAGGCCTTACGACCCCGCGCTTGTGAACATGACAGAGGAGATCACAATCTGACGGGAATCCGCCGGCAAAGATTTCAGGCGGCTTACCACAACAAGACAAAAAAAGGAGAATGAATATATGGACAAGGCAAGGCTGACATTCCTGGGCACAGGAACCTCACAGGGAGTTCCGATCATAGGCTGCAAATGCGATGTGTGCCAATCCCCGGACGCAAGGGACAAGCGTTTCCGTTCCTCGGTGTTCGTCGAATACGGAGGGCTGAACATCCTTGTGGACGCCGGGCCGGACTTCAGGATGCAGATGCTCGCCCACGACCTCTGTCATCTGGATGCCATCCTGCTGACACACAATCATAAAGACCACACGGGCGGATTGGATGACGTGCGCTCGCTGAACTACGTCGACCGCCGCGCCGCCGAGATCTACTGCGAGCGGAACGTCCTTGATGACCTGATCAAGGAGTACCCCTACGTCTTCGCCTTTCCGAAATATCCCGGGGCGCCGGAGTGGCATCTCCACGTGATAGACGAGAATCCGTTTCTGGTCTATCCCAACGCCAAGGACATGGAACTTGTCTGGATCCACGATGTGGGCTATCACTACAGAAAACCGGACGGAACCTTGGTCCCGACCGGAAGACGACTGAAGGACATCATCGACAAGGCTGACCCGGCCTCGATGGCCGCCTCGACGGGAGGCGTGGAGATCATCCCGATCCGGGGGCTTCACGACAGGCTCCCTGTGCTTGGATTCCGCTTCGGAGACATCGCCTACATCACCGACATGAGCTGCATCCCCGAGAGCGAGTTCGCAAAATTGAAAGGCCTCAGGCACGTGACCCTCAACACTGTGGGCTACAAGAAGCACCATTCGCATTTCAGTCTCGACGAGGCCCTTGAGCTTGCCGACCGCATCGGCGCCGGACACACGTGGCTCACACACCTCTCACACACTTTCCCGCGCCACGGACAATTCGCCAAAGACCTTGAGGAGCTTTGCAGGCAGCGCCGGATCCGATCTGCGGTCAGCCCGGCCTACGACGGACTCATTATTGAATAGAAGAGTCCCCGCATCCGGGCCGACCGAATCAAATTTACCAGTCCTTAGAAAACAGCTTCTAAGGACTGGTAAACTGTTTCTAATGCTGAATGTTCATCAAGCGGATATATTTCAGCATCAAATCGTTCCATCTGGCGTCGCCAGGCTTCTGGTAGCGGCAGTTGCCGTTCGGGTCCGGAGTGAAGATGGTCTCACCCTTAGGAGTCAGCTCAACCCAGCCGCGCTCTGACATGAAAAAAGCGCTGTCGCCCTCGACCGCATTGATTACGGCAAGAGGATCCCACATCTTCTGGCCCGTGTCGCACTGGGTGAACTTGTAGATCCACTTAATCGGATGAGCGTCCGTCCAGCTGATGTCCTGAAGCACGACTTCCGGCTTGTAGTCCAGTTTGTCTCCGACCTCTCCGGGAGAGAAGATCACGTCGACTGACTTAGGCAGCAGTTTGAAGAACTCAAGAGAATAGTCAATGGCCTGGGTGAAGTTGTAGTCCGGCTCGACCGCGTCGCCGAACACACCGCCCATCGCATAGAGTTCCGTCACCTTCTTCGCGACAAGTTCCACTCCGGTCAGCGGGGAGAACTCGTCAGGTCCGGACTGGAGCAGACGCGCAAGCGTGGTCACGAAGCCCACAGAGCAGATCCTGACGGAACTGTCCGGCTGTTCGGACAGTATCTTGCGATAAAGCTTGTAGCCCTCCATGTAGTCATCCTTGTTCTTTACGGTCTGCTTGAAAAGCGGGTTGGCGTCCGCGTCGCGCGCATAAGGGAAGTTGTGATAGGAGATGAACACCACCGGGCGCTCGATGCCTGAACGCTCAAGTCCAATCGGGATGTCCGGATAGCCGTAGAAGTTGTTCAGCACATCCACCGCGTCGGCATTGGCTGCCCCCATTCGGTCAATCATGACGCCAAGAAGGTTGCAGCGTCCCATGTCCATGTAGCGGTAGAGCATCATGAGGGCGAACAGGTCGTCGGTCGAGCTGCCCATGTCGCAGTCATATATGATGCGGTTCTCCGGCATATCGTAGTTCGACTTGACATTGATGTCCTTCGAGCAGACATACACCGTGTGCTGCCCGTTTTCGCGGGCGAACTTCACAGCGGCGGCCAGACTGTCCTCAGGGAATATCCTGTTGCTGTCGAAATAATACTTCTTGTTCTCTGGATTGTACCAGCCGCCCACATAACCTTCATGCTCGCGGGCGTGCTTGATGACGGCAGGCAGACTCTTCTTGTCGAAGCTGTTCTGCGTGGCGGCGTAAGAAACCACAAGACCTTCCTTAGGTTGGTCAAAAGTGTCAATTCCGATAGTGAAACCATCGGGGTGTGCCTGGGCGAATCCCCACAAAAAGTTGACAATCTCCCGGTCGCTCAAATTAACCTTGTTTGCCTGAGCGAATGAAAACACACTGCTTGTCAATAGTGCCAATAGGATAAATAATCTCTTCATAAAGCATATAATTACAGTTTCGTAAAAATACGAAAAGAATTGTTATATGCAAGAATATTTCCGCCAACGGCTCTTTCTTTTTGCTAAGAAGCTGTTTTGATTTGTTTGAAATGTTCTTTGAGGCGAAAAAACTTCATCTTCTTCCCGCTTCTTCAGTCAGATAGCACCGCTATCCTCCTTGGAAGA
>CAVERO010000076.1:0-13422 GCA_963617915.1 Candidatus Methanomethylophilaceae archaeon
GCTTGAAGAAATCAGGGAGTAAGTTCAGCGGCTATGACGCTTTGACCTCGGCGGGGTTCGACGGCCGTTACAGCTGGGACAGGGCCATTCTGTCATTCGGTGTCGGCTACTACGGAGTCGCCGCCAAGGACAGCCTCATGTCGCGCTCCTTCAATGCCTTTGACTTCAATGCCAGGATCCGCTCCAACAACGACGCGGAGTCGTATTTCCTTTACGATGTGGCCATGAACGGCAGGATTGCCGGCGACACTATGGATTCAGGACAGATGGCGGTCAGAATGCGTTCCGGAGAGTTGGCCGGCAAATGGAATGTGCTGTCGCCGGACAGGCAGAGCGAGTCTTGGTTCATCTTGAATGGCCTTGCCGGCGCCGTGCTGGACAGCCGACGCAGCATCCTCGTTGGTTTCGAGGGCGAAACAAGTGCTTATGGAAAGTTTTATGACGGCAATCTCGGCAGAATCTCCATCACCCCGAGCTACAGGTTCAAATCGGGACGTTGGGACTTGAATCTTGGTCTCAAGCTCGAGTCCGTCTTGAGGAATGAGGCTTCTGACACTCTGTGCTTCAACAAGATGACCGGTGGGAAGGGGCAGATTGTCTATCCGGATGTCCACATCGGTTTCGAGGCCGGCGAGCGTGTCCGCATTTATGCTGACGCCACCGGCGGAAGCCGTCTGAACACATATTCATCCCAAATCGCGCGCAACCGTCATTATAATCCGCGGTTCCTTGTCCCCGCGAATCTCGGTTTGTTGACATCCATGATTGACAACACGGTTGAGAATCTCAACGCCAGAATAGGTGTGGCAGGAAGCGTCTCGTCCATGTTCCGGTTCGATGTCAATGGCGGCGTGGGGATTTATGAGAACCTTCTGATGGAGTCCGCCAGGTTCCTGAGTTCCTCTATCTACGCCGGAGTGTCGTACTCTGATGCGAACATTATCTTTGCCAACATCTCTCTTGGGCATCAGTCCGACCGAATGGAGGTGGAGGCCGACTTAAGGTACAGAAGCCTTTCGTTTCAGGACAAGGATGCGGATAACCTCGGATTCTCTCTCCCTGAATATAGCGGGGATTTAAGGGTGAAGTACAACATCAGTTCCCGGCTTTACGCCGGGGCCGCGGTCTCGGCTTCTTCATGGCGTGAGGGCCGATGCGGCAGATTGGCTTTCAAGGAGACACCGGATTTGGTCAAGGATTCGTTTGATAATGCTTATGAGGAGACAGTCAAGGTGAGGATGCCCGGTTATGTCGATCTGGGCCTGAACTGCGGCTACAGGTTCAACCGGAAGCTTGAGCTGTGGCTGGAGTCGGGCAATCTGCTCTGCCAGACTATTCAAAGGTCTCCGCTCTATGCCGAGAAGGGCCTTTGGGTCACCGCCGGAATATCTCTGAACCTTTGATTTCTTGAATATGGCGCTTCGACAGGCTCAGCGACCGAAGGTGAGCAACAAGTCCGATAGGTTGCTGAGCCGGTGGTTGCTGAGCCGGTGGTTGCTGAGCCGGTGGTTGCTGAGCCTGTCGAAGCATCGAAGTGTATAAGTAAAAATAGAGGGGTGGTAAAAAGTTTTTTGGCCACCCCCTCTATTTTTATTATATTTGTCTGTTTTATGGAAAACAATATACGTTTGGTAAAAACTGACAGCAGAATATGATTGAGAACGAAGAGATGAAGAAGGCGGAAGAACAGTATTCCGCAAGCAGCATTCAAGTGTTGGAAGGGCTGGAGGCCGTGAGGAAAAGACCTTCCATGTACATCGGAGACATTGGAGAGAGAGGTCTCCATCATCTTGTCTATGAGGTTGTTGACAATGGTATTGACGAGGCCATGGCCGGTTATTGCACCGAAATCAGCGTCACCATCCTCTCTGACAACTCGATCAGAGTGACGGACAACGGACGAGGAATCCCTACCGGGATGCATCCCAAGGAGCACCGCTCGGCCCTTGAGGTCGTGATGACCGTTCTTCACGCCGGCGGCAAGTTCAACAAAGACAGCTACAAAGTGTCCGGAGGTCTGCACGGTGTCGGTGTCTCCTGCGTGAACGCCCTTTCCGACAGCCTCGTCGCCGAGGTCCACCGCGAGGGTCACATCTTCGTACAGAAATATTCAAAAGGCAAGCCTCTCGGCCCGGTGGAAATCGTCGGCGAGAGCAATGATTCCGGGACAATCATCACATTCCATCCGGACCAGACGATATTCACACAGACCAATGTTTACAAGTATGACACCCTTGCCGCAAGGATGCGCGAGCTGGCCTATCTGAACAAAGGCATCAGGATCAGCATCACCGACGAGAGGGAACTGGTCGATGAATATGTCACCGATGAGAACGGCAACTCCAAGCCTACCGGCAAGCAGCTTTTCCGCGGGGATGTCTTCTACTCGAAGGAAGGCCTCAAGGAGTTCATCGACTACCTTGACGCCGGGGCGACGCAGCTTATCCCGGAGCCGGTCTGCGTGCAGAGCGACAAGGTGATTCCTATCGACATCGCCCTTTCGTACAACAACGGATTCTCCGAGAAGATATATTCCTACGTCAACAACATCAACACCATCGAGGGCGGCACTCACCTTCAGGGCTTCAAGATGGGTCTTTCCCGCTCGCTGAAGAACTACGCCGAGAAGAACAACCTTCTCGCCAAGTTCAAGGGCGACCTCGCCCCGGAGGATTTCCGCGAGGGATTGACAGCTGTGGTCTCCGTGAAGATTGCCGAGCCTCAGTTCGAGGGACAGACCAAGACAAAGTTGGGAAACCCGGAGGCCACATCGGCCGTGTCGCAGGCCACTTCGGCGGCCATGGACCAGTACCTTGAGGAACATCCGAAGGAGGGCAAGCTCCTCATCGAGAAGATAGTGCTTGCCGCCACCGCCCGCAGCGCAGCCCGCAAGGCCCGCGAGATGGTGCAGAGAAAGACCGCTATGACGGGGGCCGGAATGCCTGGCAAACTGGCCGACTGCTCCGAGAGGAATCCTGAGAAGTGCGAGCTGTTCCTTGTCGAGGGAGACTCCGCCGGCGGCACAGCCAAGCAGGGACGTGACAGAAGGATCCAGGCCATCCTGCCGCTAAGAGGCAAGATCCTGAATGTCGAGAAGGCCGCGGGAGACCGAGCGTTCGACAGCGTTGAGGTGCGGAACATCTACACGGCCCTTGGAGTCACCGTGGCCCAGGAGGATGAGAACGGAGAGAAGCGGATGGACCTGAGCAAGCTCCGCTACCACAAGGTCATCATCATGACCGATGCCGATGTCGATGGAAGCCACATCGCCTGTCTTATCCTGACGTTCTTCTTCCGCTACATGTTCGACCTCATCAAGAACGGCTACGTCTATCTCGCCACGCCTCCGCTCTACCTTGTCAAGAAGGGCAAGGAAGAGGTTTACTGCTGGACTGACGAGCAGAGGTACGAGGCCACAGCCCGTCTGGGCAAAGGCTCGGACAAGGGCGTCACGGTCCAGAGGTACAAAGGTCTGGGAGAGATGAGCGACCAGCAGCTTTGGGACACCACCATGGATCCGTCCCGGAGGCGTCTCCGCAAGATCACCATCGACAACGCCGCCGAGGCCGAGAGGACGTTCTCGATGCTGATGGGAGACGACGTCCCTCCAAGAAGGCAGTTCATCGAGGAGAACGCCCATTACGCCAACATCGACGCATAGAAAGTTTACTGAAGCAAATATTTAAAACAAAACAATATGCTTGACATTTTTGACAGAATCGAAAGGGACTCGGGAGGTCCTATCGGGCAATACTTCAACCAGGGATTCGGCTACTACATGTACCCGAAGCTTGAGGGCGAGCTCGGCCCTCACATGACTTTCAACGGGAAGGAGGTTCTGAACTGGAGTCTGAACAACTACCTCGGGCTCGCGAACCACCCGGAGGTGCGCAAGGCTGACGCCGAGGGCGCAGCGAAATGGGGCCTGGCCTATCCGATGGGAAGCCGTATGCTTTCCGGCCACACCGCCCTGCACGAGAAACTTGAGAGGATGTTCGCCGACTTCGAGAAGAAGGAGGACGCTTTCCTCTTCAACTTCGGCTACCAGGGAATCGTCTCCGCGATCGACTGCCTTACCGCCCGTCACGATGTGATCGTCTATGACGCCGAGGCCCACGCCTGTCTGCTTGACGGAATCCGTCTGCACATCGGAAGCAAGTACAAGTACCGCCACAACAACATAGCCGACTGCGAGAAGGTTCTGGCGAGAGCCTGCAAGGAGGCCGAGGAGAGCGGCGGCGGAGTGTTGCTCATCACCGAGGGAGTGTTCGGAATGACCGGCGCGATGGGAATCCTCGACAAGATAGTCGAGCTTAAGAAGAAGTACAGCTTCCGCATATTCATCGACGACGCGCACGGATTCGGCCTTCTCGGAGAGCACGGACGCGGAACTTCCGAGGAACTGCACTGCATGGACGGCATCGACCTCTACATCGGCGCTTTCGCGAAGTCGATGGCCTCGATCGGCGGTTTCATCGCCGGCCCGAGGAAGATCATCAACTATCTGCGTCTGAACATGCGCTCCCAGATGTACGCAAAGTCCCAGCCTATGGCGTTCGTCTATGGAAACATCAAGCGTCTTGAAATCATCATGTCAGAGGAAGGCGACGAGCTCCGCAAAAAGTGCTGGCACGTCACCCACACCCTTCAGGAGGGCTTCAAGGAACTCGGATTCGACATCGGTGAGGCGCAGGCATGCGTGATTCCTATCCACATAGACGGAGGCGGCGTGGCCCAGGCCACCAAGATCGCGATGGATCTCCGTGAGAACTACCGCATTTTCTGCTCGATGGTCATCTATCCTGTCATCCCGAAGGGTATGGTCATCTTCAGAATCGTCTGCACCGCGGCCCACACCGACGAAGACATCGCGTACACTCTCAACGCTTTCAAGGAGATCAAGCAGAAACTTGACGCCGGAGCTTACGACGGTGATGACATCGCCGCGAAGACGATTATGTAATTGATTGCTGAACAGCTTCTATATGCATCCTGAATATTTCAAGGATAAGGTGGTAGTCATAACGGGAGCCAGCTCTGGGATAGGGTTGGCTTCCGCCCGTCTCTTTGGGTCCTTCGGAGCGGATGTCGTGATGGCCGCAAGATCTCTGGACAAACTCCGGGAACTCGCGCCGTCAGTGAATCCGGATCCGGACAAGGTCCTGTGCGTAAGGACTGACGTGACCAGGGAGGATGACTGCAGGAATCTTATCGATTGCACCGTCCGGAAATATGGCCGCATAGACATTCTGGTCAACAATGCCGGAATCTCGATGAGGGCCATGTTCAAGGACTTGGATCTGGGCGTGATCCGCTCCCTGATGGATGTGAATTTCTGGGGAACTGTGCAGTGTACGAAATATGCGCTGCCATATTTGCTTCAGAGCAAGGGGCAGGTGGTCGGAGTGATTTCGATCGCCGGGTTCACCGCCCTTCCTGCAAGGACCGGATATTCAGCGTCAAAGTACGCCATCCGCGGCTTCCTTGACACCATCCGCATCGAGCACCTCAAGGACGGCCTCAACGTGCTTGTGTTCGCTCCGGGCTACACGGACTCCAATGTCCGCAAGGCGGCGCTGACAGCCGACGGCAGCCCTCAGGGTGAGACTCCTTTGAAAGAGGACAAGCTGATGAGCGCGGAGAAGTGTGCCGAATATCTTGCCAAGGGACTGGAAAAGAGGAAGTCACAGATGATTCTTACCGGACTGGGAAAGATCACCGTGCTCGCGCATAGACTTTTCCCTCGACTGACTGACAGACTCACTTACGGATTCATCGCCAAGGAGGCGGGAAGCCCGTTCAAATAAACAAAACAATGAAACTGCCACGCGTGTCCATAAACTACAGGGTGCTTGTTCCTCTGGTCGTGCTTTTTGTGATCCTCACGCTGATGTTCCCGAGGACCGCGAAATTCAGCTATGACTACAGGAAGGGTTCGCCGTGGTCTCACGGGACGCTGCTTGCGCAGTTTGACTTTCCTATCCTGAAGACCGACGAGCAGATCCGCGAGGAGAAGAGCAGGAGCAAGTCGGCTGTGATCCCGTATTACCGGTATCGTCAGGACATCGTGGACAACTGCCGCAAGGCCGCCGAGGGCATTGAGATGGGAGCATATTCCTACCTGAGGCCTTTGATTGTGTCTTCGATGGACGGCATCTATTCCAATGGAGTCGTGCCGGACGAAGGGGTGAAGCTGGACGGACATTCCGACCCTTCGGGAGCGGTCCTGTATATTCAGAAAGACAAGAGGGCGGGGAAAAGACCCGTGAGCGAGGTGTTCAAGGAGTCGGAGGCCAAGAACCGTCTGCTTTCCGACATCGCGGCCAAGTACCCGAGAATCAATGCTGATTCGGTCCTCAGGTCTGCCGGAGTCTATGATTTCATCGTCCCTAATCTTGAATATGACCCCAAGACGACAGAACTTGTCCATTCCGAGTCCTCGAATCAGGTCTCGACGACGCAAGGTTTCGTGAGCGCGGGTCAGCTGATTGTCTCCGAAGGAGAGATCGTGACAGCCGAGATTGCGCAGATGCTTGATTCCTATAAGGTTGAATATGAGAACAGCATGGGATATGGCGGGCCGAGGATTCTCTTCTGGCTCGGCAACGCCTTCATCGCTTTTGTGCTGGTGCTTCTGTTCTTCCTGATGATCTATTTCCTGAACAGGAGATTGTTCACGGATCATCACAAGTTCTGGTATCTGATCTTCATATTCGTCATAGCTTCAGTTCTTGCGCTGATAATTAATAAGTTCGCGCCTCGCTGCCTCTATATGGTGCCGTTCATGCTGACAGCCCTTTACCTTGAGGCGTTCTTCAAGAACAAGGTGATTTTCCCGATCTGCTGCGTGTCGTTCCTTCCGTTGCTGGTTTTCGCGGAGAACGGAGTCGTGCTTTTCGTGATGTTTCTTCTGGCAAGCATTGTGGCTGTGTTCGCGTTCCGTTTCTTCAACCAGGGATGGCAGCAGTTCATAATGGCGGGAATAGTGTTCGTCAGCCTGCTGGTGACTTATTTCGGATTCCGGATGATCGACATGGTCAACGACGACCCGTATATGGCGGTGCTCTACATGTTCATAGGCTCGATGCTGACCGTGGCCGGCTATCCTCTCATCTATCTGTTCGAGAGGATGTTCAACCTTGTCTCCAGTTCGAGGCTGCGTGAGCTTTGCGACACGAACAACAAGCTTCTGCGCGAGCTGGAGCACAAGGCTCCGGGAACATTCCAGCATTCGCTGCAAGTGATGAACATGTGCGACGCGGCTGCCCGTGCCATTGACGCCAATGTCCTTTTGGTCAGGGCCGGGGCGCTTTACCATGACATCGGGAAAATGAAGAACCCTCTCTGTTTCATCGAGAACGAGAGCATGTCTCCGGGCGGAGTGCATTATCACGAGTGCCTGTCTCCGAAGGAGAGTGCGAAAGCCATCATCAAGCATGTCTCCGATGGATTGGAAATCGCAGCCGAAAATGGGCTTCCGGAGGTGATCCGGGAATTTATCCTGACGCATCACGGCACGTCCAACACATCGTATTTTTACAACAAGTACCTTAACGAAGGCGGGAATCCTGACGATGTTTCGGATTTCTTCTACCCTGGCCGCAAACCCCAGACCAAGGAACAGATCATCCTGATGATTTGCGACACTCTTGAAGCCGCCTCCAGGACATTGAAGGATAATTCCGCCGCCACATTCTCGACTTTTGTGGAGAATATAGTCGCGTCGAAGATGAAGATCGGCCAGTTTGACGAGGCCGACATTTCCATCAAGGATCTCAACACGGTGAAGGAGACCCTGAAGTCATATCTTTCACAGATTTACCACGAAAGGGTCGTTTACCCGCAAAGAAAGAATAATTAATTAAGTAATATTTATAGAATTATGGAAGTAATCAAGAATCAAATCGATGACCTTAACATCGAACTGACCATCGCTCTGAAAGCGGAGGACTATGCGGAGCAGGAGAGGAAAAGACTCTCCGCCTACAGGAGGAACGCTGATTTCAAGGGATTCCGCAAGGGAATGGTACCTCCGGCTCTCGTGAAGAAAGTCTATGGTGACCAGGCCCTTTACGAGGCCATCAACGGAGTCGTTTCCGAGCAGCTCGACAAGTTCATCAAGGACAACAACCTGCATATTCTCGGCGAGCCTATCGCCAGCGAGTCCCAGAAGGAGCTTGAGTGGAAGGACGGCAACGATTTCGAGTTCAAGTTCGACATCGGGCTTTCACCGGAGATTGACATCGAGGTGGGCAAGGACGACAAACTTACGTATTACAACATCGAGGTGACCGACAAGGCGAAGGCTGCCATGAAGGAGAACATCCTCAGGCAGTATGGCCAGCTCGAAGAAGGTGAGGCCGCCGGTGAGGAGGACTACGTTGTTGTTGACTTCAAGCAGGGCGAGAAGGCCGTCGAGGGCGTTTATGTGGCAGTCAGCAAGGTTGAGGGTGACGCGAAGCGGAACTTCCTCGGAGCCAAGGTTGACGCCAGTTTCGATGTCAATGTGAACGAGGCCTTCACCAATGAGACGGACAGGGCTTCGATGCTGAAGATGAAGAAGGAGGAGCTTGCCGCCCTTGATCCTGTCTGGAGCGTCACTGTCGTGAATGTGAAGACTTTCGTTCCGGCCGCCGAGTGCCAGGAAACTTACGACAAGGTCTTCGGTAAGGATGAGGTCAAGACTGCCGAGGAGTTTGACGCAAAGATTGCCGGGAGACTTGAGGCCAACTACAGGCAGGAGGCCGACTACAGGCTCTCGCAGGATCTGCGCAAGTACCTTGTGGACAAGGCCAATGTCAGCGTCCCTGAGGCGTTCCTCAAGAGATGGCTCTACGAGAACAACAAGGAGAAGTTCTCAAAGGAGCAGGTCGAGAAGGAGTTCGACGGATTCCTCGCCGATTTCCGCTGGCAGCTTGTCAGAGGCTCTCTGATGAAGAAATTCGGGCTCAAGGTTGAGGACAAGGATATGCTTGAGGCCGCCAAGGCTTACGCCGCATACCAGTACGCCATGTATGGAATGGGCAACGTGCCTGAGGAACTCCTCACCGATGCCGCCGTTCAGGTGCTCAAGGATGACAGGCAGATGCGAGGCATTGAGGAGAACGTCGAGAACGAGAAGGTGATCGCTGCTGTAAAGGAAAAGGTCACTCTCCAGAACAAGAAGATCTCCGAGGAGAAATTCCGCGAGCTTAAGTAATTATGGACAAGGAGTTTCAGAAATATGCGACCAAGGGTCTTGGACTTAGTTCAATGACCCTTGACCGCTATCGGAGAGCCGCGGACGCCTACATCAATCCGACCATCATCGAGGAACGGAAACTGAATGTGGCCTCGATGGACGTGTTCAGCCGTCTGATGATGGACAGGATCATATTCCTTGGCGTTCCGATTGATGATGATGTGGCCAACATCATCCAGGCTCAGCTGCTCTTCCTTGCATCGACTGATTCCGGCGCGGACATTTCCCTCTACATCAACACTCCTGGCGGTCAGGTGACTTCAGGTCTCGCCATTTATGACACGATGCAGCTTGTCGAACCGGATGTGGCCACAATCTGTACCGGTATGGCCGCTTCGATGGGTTCCGTGCTGCTTTGCGCCGGGGAGAAGGGCAAACGTTCCTGTCTGCCTCATTCAAGAGTGCTGATCCATCAGCCCCTCGGAGGCGCTCAAGGTCAGGCTTCTGACATCATGATAGCCGCCAAGGAGATTGAGAAGACCCGCAAGGAACTTTACGACATCATCTCCAAGCATTCCGGCCAGCCTTACGACAAGGTCTTCGCCGATGCCGACAGAGACTTCTGGATGACATCCAAGGAGGCTCTTGAGTACGGAATGGTGGACGAGATTCTTACAAAGAAATCCAAGTGATGCCTCAGAAAAAGAACTCAGGTACAACGAAGCATTGTATGTTCTGCGGCAGGTCGGAGCGCGAGGTTCCGTTCCTTTTGCAGGGCATCGACGGTTTCATCTGCAGTGACTGCGTCGAGCTTGCGCATGACTATCTCAAGGACGCCATTGGCGGCATTTCCAAGGACGGCAAACCGTTGGGCCGCCTTGAGGCATTGAAAAAGCCTGTGGAAATCAAGGAATTCCTTGATGAATATGTCATCGGACAGGACCGCGCCAAGAAGATGCTGGCCGTTGCGGTCTATAACCACTACAAGAGGATCAACCACAATCTGGTTGACCGTCCCGATGACGGAGTGGAGCTGGAAAAGTCGAACATTCTGCTGGTTGGCCCCACCGGAACCGGAAAGACTCTTCTGGCCAAGACGATAGCCAAGCTGCTGGACGTGCCGTTCACCATTGTGGACGCGACCGTCCTTACCGAGGCCGGCTATGTCGGGGAGGATGTTGAGAGCATCCTTACGAGGCTTCTTCAGGAGGCGGATTTCGATGTGGCCAAGGCCGAGAGGGGAATAGTGTTCATCGACGAGATTGACAAGATCGCCCGCAAGAGCGACAATCCGTCAATCACCCGTGACGTGTCCGGAGAGGGTGTCCAGCAGGCGATGCTGAAACTTCTCGAAGGCAATGTCATCAATGTCCCGCCGAAGGGAGGCCGCAAGCATCCGGAGCAGGAGTTCATCCACGTGAACACGCAGAACATCCTGTTCATCTGCGGAGGCGCTTTCGAGGGGATTGAAAGGCGCATCGCCCAAAGGCTCAACACTCAGGTGATAGGTTTCGGCGCTGCCCGGAACCAGGTTATTGACAAGAAGAATCTTCTGAAATATGTCGATGCCCAGGACCTGAGGGCTTACGGTCTCATCCCCGAGATTATCGGCCGTCTGCCGGTCATCACCTATCTTGACGCTCTTGACAAGGACGCTTTGTTCCGGATTCTGACTGAGCCGAAGAACGCCATTCTCAAGCAGTACGCCAAACTGTTCGAGCTTGACGGTATGGCACTCAAGATTGAGGACGGGGTTAAGGAGCTGATTGTTGACACGTCCATCAAGAACAAGCTCGGAGCCCGCGGTCTGCGCTCCATCTGCGAGCGGATCTTTGATGACGCGATGTACGACGCTCCGTCCTCCCGCAAGAAGACCTTCACCGTGACTTTGGACTATGCGAAGTCCAGACTGGAAAACTCGCTGTAGTCGGCCCGTGGGGGGCTGACTGATTGACATCTACTTGAATAATGTGTGTTACATGACTCCGAAACGGTACTCTATTTTCCACTGAGCATCGTGGCCGGGTTTGATGCTCAGTCGGGTGTATGGCTCAAGGCATGCTACTTCGTGATTGCTCCAGAAAACAGCGTACTCCATTGTGGTGTCCGAGCGGACATCAACTGTAAGGCCGTTGGCCATATTCGCGATTCTGAAGCTGTAATTATCCTGTGGCCGATGGCCGTTGAGATATCCCATGAAGACTCGTTCGCCCGGGTTCAGATCTCTGTCAAAGCATATTCCGTTGTCGGTGAGGCGAACGCAGTCATAGTCTTCGCGCCAGTGCCCCTCGGGCTTGAAAGGCAATGTGACTACAGTGTCTTTGCCGGTTGTGGCTCCCTCAAGAACGAAGAAATTATGGTTGTAAACGTACATGTCCAAGACTTTTTCCCCCTTGTTCTCCAGCCGGTGCTCCAACGTAAGAAGCCCTTCTTTCTGTATTGAGATCTTTTTATGATAACAATATGCGTACCCGCCGGCCGACAGCCTGTGCGTGAATTCTGCATGGTCTGGCCCGCTTTCCAACTCCCATTCGCCACCGTCCAGTGTTTTGTAAAGATGAAACTGGTCATATTCATCCCCGTCTCTCTCCAGTATTCCGACTCCTGTCTTAAGGAATCCTGCATCTTCTGACTTGCTGTCATAGCCGATAGGAGTAAACTCTTCCGCCGGACCGCAGACAGCGTCATGCTTGTAGGGGTCATATTCGTGAAACCATTGGCTGATGTATCTTCTTCCGCCGTGTTCCAAAGTGAGGATAATTCCGCTTTTGTCGAATCGGGTGCCTCTGTAGTATGGCTCCTTGACATCCGGCCTTACCATGACCAGCCTTGTCGTGCCTTTGGACAATTCAATCATCAGAAAGTGCTGCGTTTGTTCATCTTAAAGTTAATATGGGTTTTCCTCAGGGTCTTCTCATTGACCATTCTGGCTACCTCTCGTCCCATTTCGTTGAAATCTGTCGAGATTGTTGTCAGACCGTTCAGTACGACACGGTCAACAGGTGAGTCGTTGTAGGAGATTATGTAGTAGTCTGTTCCGACGGTAAGTCCTTTTGCGTTGTCCACAAGGGCGATGAGGCCGGAGTCAAGTTGGCTGGTCAGGATAAGGAATGCATCTCCTTTTTTCACCATGGCTGGTGCCTCGCTGAGGAACTGCACTTTGATTCCATGTTCCTCGCAGAATTCGGTCACTCTCTTTTTCATGATGGACCAGTATAGTGATGTTGGCATGGCTATCACTTTAAGGTGCCCGATCCGTTCCAACTTTTCCACGCCTTGTTCGAGTCCGGAGTAAACGTCATTCTCGAAATCCTGATAAGCCGCTCCGAAATTCCCGACCATTCCTGGCATGAGGTGGTCCAACATGATCAGCTGGTGGTTGGGAATCCTTTTTATCACCTTCCTGACACGGTCCTGAATCTTTTTTTCAAGACTGAAGTGAGGAGACACTACATACCAGTCGAATTTTCCTAGATTCTCATTTACGAAATACTCAAAGATGTCTATGTCCTGGTTGTACAGAAGGACAGTGTCTTCGGACTGTCCTTTCAGCTCCTGATGAAAACCGCGCACGATCTCCTGCTTGTAGATGCTGAACCTGTCAATGAGGAAAAGCACTGATATCGTGCTTTTTGCGGATGTGTCCGCCACGTAGAACCCTTTGCCTTGCTGCGCCTCCAAAATTCCGTTCATCCTCAGGATGCCGTACGCCCTTTTTACGGTCTCCTTTGAGATTTCCAGCTCGTCCGCAAGGACGTTCATAGAAGGAATCAACTCTCCTGTCTTGAGCCTTCCGTCTTTCACTGCTTCAGTCACTGCCGAAACAAGTTGTTTATAGACAGCAGTCTTGCTGGTTATGTCGATCTCGAAACTAATCATATTCTATATACTTTTAGAAGCTGTTTTGAAATAATTCCTCTCTTTTCTTACACGGCCTTTCCGGCCATTTTCATCTTTGTCATCGGTCACGTAGCCACCGCTACGCTCCCTCTTCCAAAGCCGAAACTGCCTCGAAAATTCCGCATAATAAAATTCGGGAACCATTTCAAAACAGCTTCTGATTCTGATTCTGATGGCACAAAGATGCAAAAGTCAAGTTATTTACGCAAAAAACTTGACAAATCTTTTGGCGGGTGGACAACTCATCGGCAGGGGATAATGTTACGAGTTTTGTGAGAAGAATGCCTCCTCGAATTCATCCGGCCAATGTGCCTTGAGGTATGCGATGCGCCAGGCGGTTA
>CAVERO010000077.1:0-13382 GCA_963617915.1 Candidatus Methanomethylophilaceae archaeon
TATCCGCAAAAATCCTTCACAAAACCTTACCAACTTATTTTTTCATCATCACTTAAACGTTAGATTTGGTAAAACTTTATCTGAGAATAAAGGTGCGGGTTTTCACAGCCGAATCACCTGCGTAGAAATCCAAGGTCACATGTTTGGGACCGACATTTAGCTTGAAGGATCCGGCAGTGTTTGAATGGATGTATCGTGTGAGGCCTGGACGATATTCTTCGAACAGAGCGCTTTCATCCACAATCGGAGAGCCGTTAGGCATGGTCTTCATATTCATTCTCATCATGCCGTAATCCTCTGTTTTGTCCGTGATGATCTTATAAGTCCCTCTTTCCTCGCTCGACCATACGCTGTTCATCTCCATCTGAGTGATGATGCCGCCGTCGCCTTTCCATTCAGTCAGAGTCGTGCAATGAGAGTGTCCGCAGAGGACTATAGCGTCGCGTTTGGCAAATTCCTTCCGGAAGTGTCTTCTGGCCTCCGTGTCCTTCTTGTTGCCGTGGAAAAACCATCTGCAACTCCGGTCGTCCATAGGGAACACCGGTCCATGCGTGATTATGAAAGTGTGTCTGGCATCTTTGGTCTCAGCAAGCATTCTCTCAACCTCCGCGTCATCAGGAGTGTTGAAATCCAGAACCAGAAACGCGTCCGGGCCTATCGTGAAATAGAATGTGGTCTTCTGAATATCCTTGCCGAGTTCTTGAGACATGCGTTTCGGCATATATTCGTGATAGACTTTCCCGGCGTCAACGCCACGGATGTCATGATTGCCGACAACGGTGACAAAAGGCAACCCCTTGAACTCTTTCTTGAAAGCGTCCATGACATCGTTCAGCATTTTCTGATGAACCTCGCCTTTGCCGCAGTCCCCTTGGATGAGGTCGCCCATCTGGAAGGCCATCATTGTGCTTCCGTCCACCAAAGCGGCACATCGTTTGAGGAGTCTCGGGCATCTGTCGCGCCACATCTCCCCGTTTCTGGCGAACTCCGCGCGCTGTACCCTGTTGAGCCATTCCACCGGTTCATTGTAAAATGAATGATAGACACTTGCCGGCTCCGTGTCGAAATGGGTGTCACCGAGTATCACGATAGAGTATCTCCGCGGACTCTTTGACGATGCCTTCGCAAAGGCTGAATCCGGAATACCAAATAAAGCCAAACCTGCTAATGAGGCGGCCGAGACTGAAAGAAATTCTCTTCTGTCCATAACAATAATGTGGTTATAACATTACCAAACCTTGAAAAGAAAGCGGCCTATCATTACGATATGCCTTGTTCTGGTTCTGTATTATAGCGCGCTAATGTTAGTTCAGGAGCAAATGTACTCAACTTTTATCTTTCTTCCAAACCAGCGTTTAACAAAAATAGATAATATTCATATCATCTGGTAGTTCTCTGTTATCGGCAGTTATCAGTCTTCGGTTAATGGCAGTTTGTGTCAGGCAGACACTTGATCGGGCGGATGACATTTTCGCTATAAAGAGTCATAGCCGGTAATACGGCAAAGGGTTGGAGCCTTCGTTCCAACCCTTTGCCGTATTACTATATTTAAGTGCAAAACCTTGTTCAGTCGCTTCGACAGGCTCTGCGACCGCGAAAAAAAACAATCAAGCGGTCTTCTTGTTCCTGTTATTGATCATATTACGGCTTTTACGGAATAAGATTCAGCCTTGAAAGCCTCTTTACCGTCAACAAAGACATGGAAGCCAGTCCCTTTACCATAATGCGTGCCATTCTTATCATACAGAACGGCTATCTTTCTGCCGGCGCAGACAACTCCGTCCAGACAGAAATAGTCCCACTCACCCTCAGGGATGAGAGGTTCGATCACCATGCTGCCATCCAACTGAGGCTGGAGACCGATAAGCCCGGAGATCACGAGATCGCAGAATGAGGAATGGTTGTAGTCCTTCCCTCTCTCTTTGATTGAACTCCCGGCGGCAATAAGCATTTTTCTTGAAATCCACTCGCCTGTAAAAGGGTCAAGATTCTCATCAATCCAACAAATCTTTCTGCCGTTCTCATTGATGCGGCGATGGCTGTTGCTGAATGTACTCAAGACCTCATAGTAGTCGGCCTTGGTGACCACACCTTCACCGATGCGGTGGAGATGTGCAGCAAGTCCGGTCAGTGTCTGCGCCGTGGCGAACGGCCAGCTTGGACCGTTCCACTGACATTCATGTCCCTCATAGGCGACCTTGAAACCATCCGCGCGCCGTTCGGCGGTAGTAGGGCCATAAGGGGCTTTGAAACCCTGCTCATCCATGAGCTGAAGCCAGGCGTTGCTCTTTGAAGCATCCGGGATATCGAAGATCCACGGCACATATCCATGTTCTTCCCGCGCCGGAGACAGTTCCATCTTGCCATTTCGGGGAATCACCTTGTAGAATTCAGCATCCGCGTCCCAAAGATATTCATCCATAAGAGTTTTTATCCCGTCAGCCTTTTCTCTGTAGGCCGCGGCTTCGAGAGGCCTGCCGAGCATCTCCGCCATTGTGGACAATGCGGTCGCGTCCGCATACATATAACTGTTGATGGTAGCCCTGTAGCCAGAGGCATCCTCGCTCATTGAGCCCGAGATCGAAACCTCCATGCCATCACATCCGTCCACCTGCCAGAAAAGGCCGTTGGGGTCTCTATGGTCGGATTCCCATTCAGCATAGATTCTCTTCAGCCCTTCATAGGTGTCCGCTATCAGCTGGAAGTCGCCATGGACTTTGTACAGCCTCAAGGTCGCATCCGCTATAGGGAAACTGTATTTTCTCGGAGACCCGTTGGGACCAAGCCAGAAACGGGCATAGTCGTCAATGTAGTCCTTGCATCTGAGCCAACGTCCCTCCGCATAGTGATGAGAAGCAGGACAACTGATGGCATTATACTTCCCGGCCCAAGGGACATCCGGAAGAAATTCAGTTATGACATAACCTTCTGGAGTACTCTTTATGTGCTTTCTGAATGTCCACCATCGGAAATAATAGGTTCTTTCCAATTCCTTGTCAGGACAGTCAAGGACCGGGATGTTGTCACATAGGAACTTTTCGGCGGCAACATTCCGGAAAGTCTGTCCATAGATCTCATCATCATCCGCATTGAACGCCGTAACGTATGATGAGATCTTTGAATCACCGTCAATGACGAAACAGGCGGACGAGTCCTGCTCACGATGATTCACGCCGGAAGTATTACAGCATACAAAGAAAAGCAGGAGTGAGATTGCCGCAATATTGGTCGGCAGTCCGCCAACAGATTTCAGTATCATATTCATTTGTCTTATTATTTAAGCCAATGCATTTTGAGCCATCTGCGAACCGGCTCGTCGAAAGTCTTAAGAGCGCCATAGGCTATGATGAGCGAGATGACATAGACGGACACGAACACCCCGATGTGCATCCAGAGAGGAGCATCGGGATAACGCCGCACCCACTTGAACTGCATCATCGCGACTGGGTAGTGGACAATGTACAGGGGATAGGAGATCTCCCCAAGGAATTTGCAGATTTTACCGGTCGCCTTACTGTCGATTGTGCCTCCGGCTCCGGCAAGGACTACCAGAGGGAACACGAACCATATTACCATACACTGGTACAAGCCGTCCGCGACACCGGGGCCGCCCCCTATGCAAGGCATGGCAAGAGCAGCCGCAATGACAAGGGAACACCACCAGAACGCGCCTTTGAGATGTACCGGACTGCCGCCGGGATTCTTCTCCGTGGCATGCGAGGGAAGAATCCTGGACATGAGGAGCCCGCAGACAAAAGGATACACCAGACGGACAAGACCCGTGTACATATGCTGTCTGTCAAGCACCCATCCACCGATGACATTGTATTTCGGCTCCGGGAACATGTCGAAGACATCCCACCCCAACGCAAGATCCATAGTGAAAAACATGGAGCAGACCAGAATCGCGGCCAGCGCGGCCTTCGGAAGATACCTGAATATGAACGCATACAGGATGTTGCCTATATATTCGAACATCAGAGACCAGCTGGGTCCGTTGAAACTTGTGATCTCGCCCCATCCTCTGACATCGACCGCCGGGCCGGTTGGAATCAGGAACAAATCAGTCAGCACGCACAGGAGGAAAACCACCCACCCGTCACTTTCAAAGGAAGCCGGCGAATGATAGCCCTGAAAGAAATAGAACGAGGCACCGATTATGACCGAAAACACAACCATCGGATGCAGACGGGTGAGCCTGCGTTTGAAGAACTCGACGGTTGACATATTCTTCCATCTCCCATCATAGGCATAACCTATGACGAAGCCGCTCAGCACAAAGAAGAAATCAACAGCCAGATAGCCGTGGTTGATGATCTGGTCAGCAAGAGAAGTGCGGTAGGTCTCAAACAGATGGAAACCTACCACAATCAACGCCGCAACGCCCCTGAGTCCGTCCAGAACCACATAACGAGGCTTTGAGGCAAGTTGTTCCCTCTCCACCATAAAGGCATTACCTCCTTACAGGGAATTCAGTGATTCTCAAGGTGGTGCACCCATAAGGGATGAGTTCGACCATCCTCTCCTCGCCAAGATCTCCGCCCTGCTGGGTGAAGTACTGAATATGTCCGGTCGAGCCTCTGTAGGCCGTCCAGTCGAGCAAAGGCCTGGCCGGAATCCTTATGCTGACCGGAGCATTCTCCAAAGTCCAAGGATAGAGCGTCCTGTCAACATCGTTCTCTGTCACAACGCATTTTTCGGCGAGTCCCTCCTTGCTGATCGTCCTGCCGGAAAGACAGTAGTTCCAAGGCGAGTCCGAGGTGACTTCATAGTACCAGTCGCCATATTCCACTTTCTCGGAAGGTTTCGTCTCTTTCCTTGTCCAGTTCTCGTTCATTCTGAGCGCATAGACAAGCGGCCCCCGCTCTATGACTGCGGAGTTGTCGTACCATCTGCCGCAGGTGACACGCATCGGGAAAGCGAGCGTGATGACATCTCCCTTTGCCCAGACGCGCCTGATGGTGACAATTCTTCCGGCCTCACACGGTGACTCGACCTTTTCTCCGTTCACGGCGATTTCCGCCGCTTCGCACCACTCAGGGATGCGGAACTTCATCGGGAAATAGGCCGAGCGCACTTTCTTGCCGGTGAAGTTGACGGTGAACCTGACATTCCCGTCGAACGGATAGAATGTCTCCTCCGTCACATTGACCTCAACTCCGTCCGCCACTTTTGCCGTCACGTTGGAAGGCGCATAGACAAGCGCGGCAAGTCCAGAGTCTTCAGTCGCATACCACAGGTTCTGGGTGAATTTAGGCCATCCCTGATGCATGTTGCAAGTACAGCAAGGATAGCCGTTCAGGAGACCGAACACCTGATCAGTGTCGTTGTGAGGAGTGGAGAAATTGCGAGAGGTGTTGCGTGTGCATTCAATCTGATTGGTCTGCTGGAAATACTGCCGTGCCTCGTACTTGTCATCCGCCTGGGTTGGAAGAGCGTTGTAGGCCACTCTCTCAAGCCAGTCCGCCCAATGCGGGTCACCAGTTATCCTAAGCATTCCCTCAAGCGAGAACATCATCTCGACCGCCGTGCAAAGCTCGGATCCACGGACCGGATCGCCGTAGTTGATGAGTTCATCCCCGGCCCAGAGACCTGTCGGAAGACCGATAGTCTTACGGATCACCTTCTCTGCGTTCCTTACCGCATCAATCTGCTTCTGCTGACCGGATTGCTGCCAGTACACGACCGGTTCCTTGAATCCCTGCCCGAGATTGACGCAGTGCATGCTGTTCTGGGTGTAGAGCATTGATCCGTCAAGGAACATCTCAGTCCACGGAGTGCTTTGTCTGTGGATGATCTCACCGAGATCAAGAAGGTACTTCTCGCCGGTAATGTTGTAAAGCCAGTAAACAATCTCCAGATTGTCGCCGCCTCTCTGGGCTCCCCAGAAAGTCCAGTGGTCAAGCGGCTTCTCGGGAAGATTGGCAAGCTGATACCTGAAATACTTGTCAAGGAAAGGGATCACCCTATCATCGCCCGTAGCCATGTAATACTGCTTGATGATCTTGAGGGCGACCATCTTGGGCCACCAGTCGTGGGAGTTGTTCCTTTGCAGGCCTGGCTCCGGGCCACGGTCTGTGGCAGGACCGAAATAGCCGTCCTCCTTTTGGGATCCGAGGATGGCCTCAACCCAAACCTGCGCCTTGTCCTTCAAATCCTTGTCATCAAGAAGATAGGCCAGGGGAAGAAGTCCGTCAATCCAGTATGGCCCCCTCTCCCAGGCGTCACCGTCGCCGCCGAGCCAGGCGTTTCTGGCTCCGACGACATTCGGATAAAGTTCGTCCAGATGGCCTGTCACGCCATCCTTCTGCAACACGAGCTGCTGATGAAGCCAACCTTCCGCCTTGATGGCTCCGAGCGGGAGTTCCAGATAGCGGCTTTCCGTCAAAGGAGCCCTGTTGGCGATGTAGCCCTGAGCGCAAAGTGAGACTGATGTCATCAGAACCGCCATTATCGTAATACTGATCTTCTTCATCGTTTACTTTTCAAGAGGAACCCAAACTTTCATCTTACCAGCTTCCCTGTTGTCCCAAGAGTAATAAGGGACATACTTGAGTGTCCTGTCGCCGACCTTCGCGTCAATGGTGACGACACCGTTAAGAAGATCCTTTTCGAAAGCGGTGGAGAACCCGGCGTTTTCGGCTATTGTCAGACTGTCAAAACCGTCCTTGTTGTCAACTTCCTCGATGCAGTAAACCAGAGGTCCTCTCTGAATGGCTCTCATGCCCTCGTCTTCCTTGACACGCGGGTCCGCGGCGACAACCTCGACCGGCATGTCCATGTTCAGTTCGATGGTGTCCCCATTCTTCCACTTGCCTGGAATCACAGCGTAACCGGTCTCAATCCGAGGATTGACCTCTGTACCGTTGACCGTGATTGTGTAGGACTTGCACCAGCCCGGGATGCGAAGGCGCATCTCGGCGTTGACCGGTGACTTGGCTCCGACGGTAAGCTTGACAGCCCCCTCCCAAGGATAGTCGGTCTCCTGGGTGAGCGAAAGTTCCTTTTTGCCGTATTTGACAGTCGCCTGGTTGCCGATGTAAAGGTTGACCCAGACAGCATCTCCGGAGACACCGTAGATATAGTTGCCGATGGACGGGAGGAAACGGCATATCTGACTCGGGCAGCATGCGCAGCCGTACCAGGCCTGCCTGTGATGGTCGCTGAGAGACTCAAGAGGGTTGACATAGAAGAACCTGTCCCCGCTCAGGGAAATCCCGGCAAGCGCCCCGTTGTACATGGACCGCTCCATCACGTCAACATACTTGCTGTCTCCGGTAAACTGATTCATGCGCCAGTTCCAGAAAACCATTCCCACGGACGCGCAGGTCTCGCAGTATGCCGTAAGATTCGGCAGACTGTAATCCTCGGTGAATCCCTCATTGTGAGCGGATTGGCCGATGCCTCCCGTTATGTACATATTCCTGAGGACTACATCGTCCCACAGACGGTTGAGCGCATCGATATAGCCCTGATCCCCGGTATAGGCGGCCACATCCGCCATCCCGCAGTAGAGGTACATCGCGCGCACCGCATGGCCGGCGATGTCGGCCATCTCGCGGACAGGCTTCTCATCCTGATAGTAGATCGGATTCCAAGGCTTGCCGTCCCTGATGCCCAGACCCTTGCCGCGCTCGTCGAGAAGCCACTGGGAGAAGTCAAGGTATTTCTTCTCGCCGGTCACCTGGTACAGTTTCACAAGGGCGAGTTCGATCTCCTCATGACCCGGGACCCAGTCGCGCTTCCCCGGACCGAACAGCGACATCATGTGGTCTGCCATCTTTATGCAGACATCGAGAAGGGCGCGCTTGCCCGTCACATTGTAATATGCCACTCCCGCCTCGATCATGTGGCCGGCGCAGTACATCTCGTGCTTGTCCATGTCAGTCCAGCGCTTGTCCAGTCCGGTGAGGGTGTAAAAGGTGTTGATGTAGCCGTCTTTCTCCTGCGCCGCGGCGAATTTGGCTATCCATTCGTCACATTTGGCTTCGAGGACAGGGTCAGGATTGTTCTGTAAGGAGTAGGCCATGCCCTCAAGAGCCTTGTAAACATCCGAGTCATCGAAGAAGATGCCAGAATGCTGCCCCTGCTTCAATGCCGCGTTCTCGAAATTCCTTATTCGTCCGGTTTGGTTCTCAATCTGGTCAATGCAGGCTCCGAGAGTCACCTCTTTATGGTTCTTGAGTCTCGGAGACCAGAAATTGTCCACGATCTTGACATCGGAGAAATTCACCGGGGTTATTTTCTTCATTGTGGCGGCTTCTTTTCCGCCGGCACATCCCGCCACGGCGACAACCGACACCGCCAAGACGGCAAGACTTGTTCTTTTCATTTTCAGTTCAATCTATATTAAGTAATCCTTAAGAAAATAAGAGGGTATCGGCCGGGCCGACACCCTCCATATAAGATTGCTAAAAAAGCTATTCTATTCGTAATTCGGATTCTGTTCGAGTTTCGGATTAGCCGTGATGGCCGAGAACGGAATCGGGAAGAGGGCGGTGTAGTCGCCAATGACCTCATGCGACAGCCAGTCTCTGGTGGTGTAGGTCCCGAAACGTATCATTCTGGTGCGGACACCCATTTCCCAGGCGAATTCCCAACCATACTCATCATAGAGACGGCCAAGCTCCACCTTGTCCTTGTCGTGGGAGCCATACTTTCTGTTGGCGGTTTTGCTAAACGCATAGTCGTCAGCGTAGTAGTAGTACTGATAGCAGGAATTTTCCTTAAGCTGAGCGTCAGTGACGGCAGCCTTCGCCGGATTGGACTTGAAAGCGCGCTCGCGGACCGAAGTGACAAGCTGACCGGCACCGGACTGTCCAAGCCTGAGAAGGCACTCTGCTTTCATCATGAGAATCTCGGAATACCTGAAGACCGGGAAGTCCGTACCCATACTTTCAGTTCCTGGAAGGACTTCGAATTTCTTCATGCGGTAGCCCTCCCACTCAAGGGTGAAGTTGCCGCTCTGGATGTCATTGACATAACACAGGTCAGGGTAAGCACCGTCTTTTGCATCATAGATACATTTGATCGGGGTTGTCGTGCCATACTCATATTGCTGGCCACGAACCCAGGTGTCATCAAGACGGGAGTCGTCCTCGTCGTAGGTCTCGATGAACTGAGGGACTCCCATGGCCGAACCTGAGCCCCAAGGGGTTCCGCCGGTGCTGAATACATTCTTCATAGGCGCTCCCCAAGAGAAGAAGTACATGGAATAGCCTCCGAGACTGGAGTCAAAAGGAATGTTGAGAATGATCTCCTTGTTTGCCGCGGCGAAAGCGTCATCATCCTTGAAGTTGTCCTTGTAGTTTGCGGAAAGGGCGAACTTTCCGCTCTTGATGATCTCGTCACAGGCATCAAGGGCATTCTGCCATGCAGGGGTACCTGTATAGACACCGGCATTGAGGTACATCTTCGCGAGAAGAGCGGTGGCCGCCCACTTGTTGAACAGGCCGTACTGAGCGCCTCCCGCATCAGTTGAAAGGCTCGGGATTGCCTCCTTCAGTTCGCTGATGACGAAATTGTAGATGTCAGTGCGCTTGGTGATCACAGGAAGTTCCTTGGTCGGCTCGGTAACAAGCGGAGCGTCTCCCCAGTTGTCCACAATGACCCAATAGTAGAATGCGCGGATGGCCCGGACCTCGGCGATGGCGGCATTGTTTGCTGTCTCGTCAAGTTTGAGCTGATTGTCTGCGAGTTGCGAGAGAAGGTTGTTGCAAAGCCCGATTCCTCGCCATGTAGTGTTCCAGGTACCGGAGACGTGCACCTGCTCGGAATTCCACTTGTGATAATGCATACGGCGGTATATGCCTCCGTCATCCCAACCGGTGGAGTTAGGCGGCATCACAATCTCATCAGAGGAAGTGCAGTCCAACGCCCAAAGATTGGTGTGACCGATGTAATCTCTCATCGGCGTGTAGCATGCTCCTATGACTTTGCGGACATCATCCTGTGAATAGTTGTAGGATGCCGATGTCAACGAGCTGTAAACCTGCTCTGTCAAGTCAGTGCAAGCGGAGAGAGCAAGCACACAAACAGATAATGCTGATAATATTCGTTTCATGTTATTTTCGTTCAATGGTTAAAACTTCAAAGACACGCCGAGAGTGTAGGATCTGGTCGCAGGATAACGGTTGTAGTTGTCAACTCCAGGAGTAAGCCCGGTCACTGACAGTTCCGGATCGATCCCCGAATAACCGGTGATGGTGGCGGCATTGCGGATGGTCGCAAAGAGTCTCAGGCTCTTGAAACAAGGCTTGTTGAAATCGAACGTGTAGCCAAGGGTGATGTTGTCAATCTTAACATAGTCACCTTTCTCGACGTAGTAGCTGACGTACTGGCAAGGCTGGTCGTCAGCGAGTATGGTTTTGCCATAGACCTTGTCGAACGCGCTCCGAAGCACGTTGCCGCGTGTGAGCATCGTAGGTGCGCCCCATTTCGCTGCGGTAAGGTTGAGGATCTCGAAACCGAACGCTCCTCGGATCTGGATGCCGAGGTCGAAGCCTTTCCAGCGGAGATTGTTGTTCCAGTTCAGATAGTGTGAAGGGATGCCGTTGCCGAGAACCTGCTTGTCAGTAGGCTGCTGGTCATTGATTGACTTCGGATTGCCGTCGGCTCCCTCGATGATCCAATGTCCGCTGTCATCGATGTCAACGCTCTTGAATCCGTAGAAGTTGCCGATAGGCTCGCCGACCTGAAGACGATGGGTTGACTGCTGCATAGGCTCACCGGTGCTGCCCTGGTCAGAATAGTCTGCCGCCATGAACTGGTCGTTGGAAAGACTGAGGAGGACGTTCTTGTTGTGTGAGTAATTGACGGAGGTTGTCCACCCGAAGTCCTTCTTGTCGAACACGATGCCGGTGACACCGATCTCGATACCGGTGTTCTTGATGGAGCCGGCGTTTGCGGTCATCGAAGAGTAAATGTAAGGAGGACAAGGAACTGAATAGTCCCAGAGGAGGTCGATGGTCTTGCGATGATACCAGTCGATGGTTCCGTAGATGCGCTCCCCGAGGATGCCGTAGTCAACCCCGATGTTCCACTCGTGCTTACGTTCCCAACGCAGGTCAGGATTGGCGTTGCTTGATGGCCTGAGAGTCTGGATGTAGGAACCATTGTAGTACGCATTGGAACTGAGGGAAAGCGTGTTGAGAGACATATAACGTGAGGAAGGCTCTGTACCTGTCTCTCCATAACCCGCACGGAGTTTCAATGTCGAAATTTCATCGACATTCCGGAGGAAAGACTCGTCCTTGATGTTCCACGCAAAGGATGCCGAGTAGAAGTTTCCCCACTTGTTGTTCTCTCCGAACTTGGTGGAACCCTCGCGGCGTACAGAGGCTGCAAACATGTACCTGCCTTTGTAGTTGTAGTTCACCCTGCCGAAGAAACCGATGAGCGAATCCTCTCCCTTGTTGGAGGACATGTTCATCTGGCCGCTCTTGTAGCCCTTGTTTATCTGAGTGCCGACACCCATATTGTTGTACTCGTAGTCATCAACGGCGAAACCGGAGTTCTGCATCCAGTAATTCTCGCTGACGTTGTTGAGGTAGGAGTAACCGGCAAGGATGGTGTAGTTGTGATCCTGAAGGATTGTCTGCTTCCACTGGGCGGTAAGCTCAAGCATGTCCTGCTGGGACCTGTATGTTCCGCGCGAGGCGAAACCGTTCTTCGGAGTACGGGCCTCATAGGAATGGTTATGGGTCTCATAGTGCCCTTGGGTCTGGTTGAAGATGTTTCTGGAGACAACAGCCTTGAGGTCCAGCCCCGCGATCGGGGTGTAGGTGACATCACCCAGCATCCTCAGCATCGTCGCGTCAGTTCCTCCCTTGGTCTCGTTGAGCAAAGACACCGGGTTGTAATAGTCGGTGATGCCTGTATTCTCCGAATATGACCCGTCCGGCTGGTACACCGGAGTCGTCGGATTGTAGTTGAGGTTACCCCATACCGAGGAGTTGAACGGGCCGCCGTCGGAGCCGTTGTGGTACTTCATGGTGAATCCGTTCAGCGAGCCGTGAAGTTTGACCTTGCCGTCGAACATTCTGTGGACGATGTCGATGCGAGGGAACATCATGTTGTTGTCGGAAAGTTTCATCACACCCTGGAGAGCCCTGTACTCGAACGAAGCCACATAGTTGGTCTGCTTGGAACCACCGCGAAGACTGATGTTGTAGATCTGTGTCAGAGGAGTACGGGTAATCTCGTCAAGCCAGTCGGTCGAGGCTCCGTCATCGTGGAAACCGACATGTCCCTTCGCAAGCTGGCGGTACTCATCGGCGGTCATATAGTCGAGAGCCTTGGTGATCTGCTGTGTGGAGATGTAGGCGTTGAAATCAACAGTGGTAGGAATATCTCCCTGAGTGTTCTTGGTGGTGATGATGATGACACCGTTCGTGCCGCGTGTACCGTAAATGGCAGCAGCGGAACCATCCTTGAGAACATCAATCTGTTCGATGTCATCCGGAGAGACCTGAGAAAGCGAACCCGGAACTCCGTCGATGAGGACAAGCGGAGCCGTGTCAGCCTTGAGGGTCGTGGAGCCACGAAGAGAGATCTGGGTACTGGAGACAGGGTTGCCGTCAGGCGTGTTCACGATAAGACCCGGAACCTTGCCCTTGATAAGCTCAGCCGCGTTCGCGCCCGGGGTCTTGAGGAAATCTCCGCTCTTGACTGTCGAGATGGCACTCGCGACCTCCCCCTTCTTCATCGTGCCGTAACCTACGACAACGGTCTCGGCAAGCATAAGCGCATCTTCCGAGAGGACAACGTCATAGGTGTTGGACATACCGATGCCGACTGTTTGCGTCGTGTAACCGATGCAGGACACCTCGAGAACCTTCGTTCCTTCAGGTATTGTCAGGGAATAACGTCCGTTACCGTCCGTGACAGCACCTGTCGTTGTCCCTGGAATCGCCACGGCGGCACCGACAATCGGAGTACCGGATTTGTCGGTCACGACACCAGAGACTTGTTTTTTCTGACTCTGTTGGAGTTCAGCCTGGTTTGTTGACGTTCCGGCCATGGCCGTGAAAGGTACGGCCAATGCCAAAACGAGAAACATAGATACTACATGTTTCATGTGCGATTAGTTTTAATATTATTAACAATAATGGTTATCAAATGTGCACCCGTAAAAAGACGTTTTTGTTAAACCGTCCGATTAGGTTAAAAGACCTCAATGCGTCGCATACGTTTGACGACTGAAAAAAATCAGGCAGACTGCCTTGACCCAAGACATTGGCTTGACAACGTCTTCAATGGCGGGCGTTTTTTTGCTTTCCTAACGCAAATATAGCCTTTTTATTCGTTTTAGCAAACGTTTTTTGCCAATCGGACGGTTTAACAAAAAAAAGGAAGCGGTCTCCGCTTCCTTTCCATATTCA
>CAVERO010000078.1:0-13146 GCA_963617915.1 Candidatus Methanomethylophilaceae archaeon
ATAGTCCGCATAGGCAGGAAAGAGACCCTCGCCCGCATCGCCTACGCCACCGCCCATCTGGCGTAAGCGCAGGATGGTAGTGTCGGGTCTCAAACGGAAGTGCCTGTAGTTTCTGAAGGATGCCCGTTACGACTTGAATGAACTCCCGGGGTTCTTCTAATGTATGTAAGAAACATGAAAAGACAAATCTGACTCGGTTAATTTTTCATGTTTCTAATTCTCCTCAAACAAATCATATGTTGTTTTGCCGCAATGATGATGTGATGAAGAACCCTCATTCATTTCAAAGTCTTCGTTCTCGAACAAATCGGGGGAGGTCTGAACCATTGCCTTCTTCACATAGTCTCCCATCGGCTTGCTTCCATTCTTAAAACGATTTTGAATCGTAGAAATCGCCTCATCTCCAATATCGACTCCTATCCACTGCCGTCCAAGTTCCTCCGCTGCAATGAGAGTAGTCCCGGAACCGGCAAAACAGTCAAGTACCAAATCGCCAGGGCGTGATGAAGTTTCAATGATACGCTTCAGCATATCGAGATTCTTTTCTGTGGGATAGCCAGTGACAAGTGTATTCTGGTTGTTTACATCAAGATAATCAAGCCATATGTCTTGTACAGGAACCCCATTGCTCTTATCGAGGTAAACTTTTCTGCGTGGGTTGCCATTTGATGACCAGTATATCTCGTTACGTGCGTTCATTTCATCTAGTTTCTCCGGTGTAAACTGCCAATGCTTCCCCTCTGGTGGCATCATTCCGTGCCAAGGGCTGCCAGTAGCACCGTTGCGGGTACCTGGTGCATGGATGGGGACTCTCTTGTACCTGCGTCCCGTGCCTTCCTCAATGAATGGGTACTCCTTTAATATCTTCTCGTCACTCCATTCTTCGTAAGGGCGATTCCAGACCGTGACATCGGTCTTGCTATAGAACAGAATATAATCGGAAATGTTGCCGTATGTTTTGCGTGTGAAGTTCTTTGATTTACATTTCTTACGCGTTATCATTCCTTTGAAGTTCCGGATGCCGAAGATTTCATCCATCATCACTTTCACGTGGAATACCATGTTGCTGTCAAGGTGGACATATATGGAACCTTCGTGCGAGAGTAAACGGTGCATCAGTTCGAGCCGGTTACGCATGAAAGAAAGATAACTCTGAATCGTAAAACGGTCATCATAAGCATGTTTGAAGTCACGTGTTTCAAATACGCTGCCAGTATTATACGGAGGGTCTATATAGATGAGAGTTACTTTACCGCATACATCTTCATCTTTCGTCAATACATTAAGGACATCTATGTTGTCTGCATGGTATAGCCGTTTTATCCCACAACCCTCATTCCAAGCAATCTGACGAAAAAGGATGTCGTTGTTAGGGATAAAGCACAACGGCTGTGATTCCCTGTTAATATGTGGCGCAACACCTACTGCCATAGTGAATCATTTTTTGTGAGCCATTTTGCGGTAAGCCGCTCGTTGAACATACGCAGAGTCAGCACCATTACTCTATCGGAATCAATATGCTCGATAGTAGAATAATCATTCCACATTGAACCGAGCAGCAACCCCGGCCCATCATTGACAAAGATAACCTTAGTGGGGAGATTATGGCTCTTTGCATATTGAAGTATCTCTTTGGCACAGTTCGAGTATCCTCCTGTTCTGTCATCTTCTTGTGCGCCTCCTCGGTCTCCATCGTATCGGGCAAGCCCTATGGCAAGGACATTGCCTACCCTGTCTTTGATCACGAAATCAACAGGACGCGTCGGGTTTGGGTAGTCTTGGAAAACACTCTGAAGTTGAATGTCTGCTCCAGCCCTGATGGGACCTTCAATCGTGAAATCTGGCAGGGCGTTCCTGAACATGAAGAAAAAACGTTCAGTTAAATCGTACCCTTTTTGTCCCCTGTCTTTATATTCCCACAAAACTGCACAGAGAGCTTCATCGGGTAAAGGACGACTATCAAACGCAGCCTGCACTCTATCAATTGTTCTGAAGTTTTTTCCATATTGTCCGCACACCATAGGAATCATCGATTTCTTTTTCAGCATTTCAACAGGAGTCTGGGGAGAAACGTACTTGCGGAACACCCTGTAGAGTTGTACTCGCATCCAGACCTCTTTCACGTCGGTTATTTTTTTGAAGAAGCCGAATAGATGACTCTGATGCTCTTAACAACTGTCCGAACAGCACCAGAATGGGTCTATATAACTCACAGGCATCAGCAAGAATGTCAGGATAAAACTCGCCATCCGCCATTGTAATCCAGTTCGGCGCATCTTGTTTATAGTCAGCAAAAGATTTCATTGTAAACCTGTTCAGAGATACTGTTAATAAAACTAGTTAAACAACCTCTAAAGTGTCAACCTTTTTCTGGGAAGGTCAGTTGTCACCGCAAATATACGGATTCAGACTGATTTTAGAACATGTTTTCGGGATAAGATGTCTAAAAGTCCACCTTTGGGCAAGATTTAGACAGCTTATGGTCTTTAAATGATTGTGTCAGCACTCCCCACTAATCTCATCATCCCTCATTGAGGGAGATCTTGCCGCATTTTCTTCCCTCATTGAGGGATTTTTTGTTATCTTTGTGCTGAAACTAAACAAATTCAGTCGGTTATGCGCTGTTGGGCAGTACGGTCACACAGTGATTAGTAGGATAGAGTTTGAAAATTATCATTTGATTTATGGCAAAGGGTTTCGGGAACACGTAGTGGGGGAGCAGATGGCTGCTTTCGTTGACGCACATCGACTATGAGAACAGGATTCATAGGGGAGCGACCTATGCCCGGGCCGGAGCGGTGCGGGAGATTCCCGGAAGTGTCGCCGCATGGCTGTCGTCATATTCAATACGCCAGTCGCGTTTTGTGCCGGTGCTGACTGTCGATGAGAGTATGGACGGGATGTTCTGTGTGAATCTCGGGGTCGAGGACACCGAGGCCCCGGAGAATGGAACGGTCTCCTTGTCGGACATCCTCTCTGAGGAGGAGTTCGCCGCGTTGAGGCTTCCTGTCCTGAAGGCGTTCACAGACCTTTCCGTCATCATCCCGGAGGTGAGCCGCTACATCGCCTTCCAGGGTTTGCGCGCGTTGAGGTACACCCCGGAGGAGTTCGTGCCTCTCCTGACCCGGATTATCCCGGCTATAAAGCTGCTGGGAGTCAAGGTGTTCGTCCCTAAGTCCCTTCAGAATCTGATCAGACCGAAGCCGACATTGAGGCTGAAGAAAAAATCCGAGGGGTCGCCGGCCTGCATCCGTCTCGCCGACCTTTTCGAGTTCGAGTGGGAAGTGGCCTTGGGTGACGAGGTAGTCTCGGCGGAAGATTTCCGCAGGCTTCTTGGCCGGGCCGGCAAGCTGCTGAAATTCAAAGGACAGTACATCTACACCTCGCCGGAGGATTTGGAAAAGGTCAACAGAGCCATCGCCGGAATGGGTGACGTCAGCCCCGGAGAGATGCTTCAGGCCGCCATTCTCGGTGAATATGATTCCGCGCCTATTGTCCTTTCAGACGAGGCGAGGGAACTCATTGAAAGATTCACCAAAGAAGAGGAAATCCCTGTTCCGGTTGGGGTAAAGGCGGAATTGCGGCCTTACCAGAGGCGGGGATATTCCTGGCTCTACCGGAATCTGCGCGTCGGGTTCGGCTCCATTCTGGCGGACGACATGGGACTTGGCAAGACGCTCCAGACCATCACACTGCTTCAGAAGCTGAAGGATGAAGGTGTTCTGGGAGAGAAACCGGCGCTTGTGGTCGTGCCGACGGGCCTCCTCTCCAACTGGCAGGTGGAGATCTCCCGTTTCGCGCCGGAACTGACTTCGTTCATCTATCACGGCACCGGAAGGCAGGGACCGGAAGAGCGCGTGGACATCCTGCTCACGACCTACGGAGTGCTCCGGTCTGATGTGAAGCTGTTCTCGAAAGTCAAGTGGAGCGTTATGGTGATCGACGAGGCGCAGAACATCAAGAACCCCGCCGCCATCCAAAGCAAGGCGGTGCGTACGGTGTCCGCGGACACGAAGATCGCGCTCAGCGGCACGCCGGTGGAGAACCGCCTGACCGAGTTCTGGAGCATAATGGACTATGCCAACAGCGGTTACCTCGGCAACCTGAAGGCTTTCAAGAATGAATATGCCAACCCTATCCAGATGTACAATGACGAGGAGTGTGCGGCGAGGTTCCGCAAGGTGACCGCACCGTTCATGATGCGAAGGATGAAGACGGACAAGACAGTCATCAGCGACCTTCCGGACAAGGTTGAGATCAATGAATATTCCGCCTTGTCACCGGAGCAGGCCGCCTTGTACCACAAGACTCTGGATGCCGCGATGGCGGAGATCGAGGGCAAGGACACTTCCGACAGCGCCGCTTTGTTTGAAAGGCAAGGCCTTATTTTGCAGATGGTTCTGGCACTGAAGCAGATTTGCAACCACCCTGCGCAGTACCTTAAGGGCGGGGATGTCTCTCCGGAGCTTTCCGGCAAGGTGGAGATGCTTCTTGACAGGCTGGACGGAATCGTGGACGCCGGCGAGAAGGTGCTGGTGTTCACGCAGTTCAAGGAGATGGGCGATTTGCTTGTGAAGTTTGTCGCGGACAGGACGGGCCGGGAGCCGATGTTCTACCACGGAGGGTGTTCCGTCAAGCGGCGGGGCGAGATGGTGTCCCGTTTCCAGAACGGCAGGGAGGACAAGATATTCATTCTCTCCTTGAAGGCCGCCGGGACCGGGCTCAACCTGACCGCAGCCTCGCATGTGATTCATTTCGACCTTTGGTGGAATCCCGCCGTCGAGACTCAGGCCACTGACCGCGCCTACCGTATCGGTCAGAACAAGAACGTGATGGTCCACCGTTTCATCACCAGGGACACCTTCGAGGAGAAGATCGACGCGATGATCCAGCGCAAGAAGCACCTCGCCGAGATGACCGTCTCCACCGGCGAAAGCTGGATAGGGAAACTCAGCAACAAGGAACTTCACGACATCTTCGGGTAGGCCATCTACGCCTTCCTGATTTCGTCCTCAGGACTGTCAGGCGTTCCCGGCCTTTTTTTCATTCTTGCGGCGCACGGCCGGAATGTTCAGCAGCGTGCTGACATCCTGTCCGTCCTCGACCACAAGAACGGGTTTGTTGTCTGCGTCGAAATGGAATCTCTTCTTGTTGTCGGACTGCTTTTCCTCCAGAGTGATGTTGATGACGCCGTCGTTGCGGTCAGTGTCATCCTCTTGCTGGAGCGTGCTTTGTTTCTCGTACTTGAAATCCTTGCCGATGATGATTACGTCTCCAAGATCCTGCGCCGCAATCTTGGCCAGGTCGTCAACCACGAAACCGGTCGCGATGGCGGTGATCTGAATCTCGTCTCTGATTTCGGGATCCTCCATCCAGACTATTCCGGTCTTGAATTTATTCGCGTTCCCGGTATATTCCTTAATCTTTCTGTCTATCTCTTTGAGGTCATCCATCGTGAGGCCGTCCTTGTTCTTGCCTGATGTGATGTTGATAAGCAGGTTTTTGGCGGTTGTCGGATCGAAGTCGTTGAGGAGAGGGGACTTGAGTGCCCCGTTGACAGCATCTTCTATCCTGTTTTTCCCTTTTCCGAACCCACATCCCATCAATGCCATGCCGCTGTCTTTCATCATCGTCTCGATGTCCTTGAAGTCGATGTTGATGTAGCCGTGCCGGCTGATGATCTCCGTGATGCCTCTGACGGCTGTCGCCAACACCTCGTCCGCTTTCGGGAAAGCCTCGTGGATGAGCATGCTTCCGAATAATTCGTACAGCTTCTCATTGTTGATTATCAGCAGACTGTCCACGTTCCTCTTGAGCTCGTGTATGCCTTTTATGGCCTTGGTCAAAGGTGTCAGGCCTTCGATGTCAAAAGGGATGGTCACTACGCCGACGGTCAGGATACCTTTGTCCTTGGCGGCCTTGGCGATGACCGGAGCGGCTCCGGTACCGGTTCCACCTCCCATTCCGGCGGTGATGAAAAGCATCTTTGTGTCATCCGTAAGGACAACCCTTTCGATTTCGTCAAGGGACTCTATCGCCGCCTTGCGGCCTTGTGCAGGGCTTGTGCCGGCTCCCAAAGAGTTGGTTCCGATGTGTATTTTCGCCTGCACCGGACTGTTGTCGAGAGCTTGTCTGTCCGTGTTGCAGACATAGAAAGTGCAACCCTGGACATTTTCCCGGTACATATAGTTCACGGCGTTGCATCCGCCACCGCCTACTCCGATGACCTTTATCATGGATTCGATAGGAGTCCAGCCTCCATCCGGCCCCTGCGGAACGATTTCTTCTATATTGATGTCTTCCATATCGGTAGTTTGATCAGTTTTCATCAGCATCTTCACGGACGCTGTCATATAACTTCCAGAAAAATTTCACGAGCGGGTTTCTGGACTCGTTGTCCGTACTCCCGTCGGGCTTTTCTGCCCCGCCGGCAGGTTTCCCCGGATAGGCAGACTGTTCTTTCTCGGCGGCAGACTCCACAGGATTGACGGGCTTTTCTTCCCTGCCGGCAGGCTTCACAGGATTGGCGGGCTGTTCCGTCGCACCGGAAGACTGCCCCTGATTGCCGGAGCGGTTCTCCTTTCCGGTGAGCGTCTCCCGGTTGGCCGGAGACTCCTCTCCGTTTGTTTTTCTGTTTCCGTCCGGCGCTTCCGGCGTGCCGGATTGTTCAGAGAGACCGGGCTTGTGGGTACTAACTTCTTCCCCGGTTGCCGTTCCTGCCACAGGGCCGGCCGCAGGGCGTTCTTTGAGTTCAGTCGGAGCGGCACCCTCGACAGAGGCCCCGGTGTTGCCGGTTTTATGTTCATCGGCGCTTCCGGCATTCGTGATGTCTTGATTGCTGGCTGCGCCTTGGACGGCCTTGCTTCCGCCGTTCCTTTGAGACGGTCTGAAAGCAATGTCGTTGATGCTGTTGACGGATTTGTCTCCCTTTACGGCGAGAATCATCCCGATGGCCGTTGATGCGGAGGCCTCGCTGGCTTCCGGGCAACCATCGCAGGAAACATATTTCTTTGGCAATCCGAGTTTTACGGAATATCCTGAAAGCTCTTTGAACAGATTGATGCAATTCAGCAGCTCCGCTCCTCCGCCGGTCACGACGATACCTTTCCTGAGGTAGTCCTCTGACGACAGTCCGCTTTCCTGAATCTTATAGAGCAGGGCGTTGATGATTTCCACCATTCTTGCGTTGATGATCTCCGAAAGCACCTTGATGGACAGCTTCTTGAACAGTTTGCCGTCTTCTCCCAGAATATGCAGCTCTTTCTCGCCAAGTGTCGAAAGCTTGTCAGGCAGACAGGCTCCGTATGCTTTTTTGATCTCCTCCGCCATCCTGAAGGAGAGTCCGCAGATGGACTCGATGTCTCTTGTGACGCTGTCGCCACCAAAAGGAATGGCGGCATAGTACCTCATGAGATTGTCTTTGAATATAGCCACGGAGCTTACTCCCGCGCCGATGTCGATCAATGCGACTCCGTTTTTCATCTCCTCGTCGCCAAGGACGGCCTTGGCGGTTATTCCGGGGATGAAGAATTTGCGCGCTATGCCGATCTGCATGCTGTTGAAGAGCTCGTCAAGGTTCGTGGACAGTCTTTTGCTTCCGATAAAGACCTTGAACTTGCCTTCAAGCCTTTCAGCGCTCATCCCGATGATCTCGCTTTCAGGCTCGTTGATGCAGTCCTCGGTGGCGTAGGACTGGGCTACGGCCCCATAGATCAGTTCTCTCTTGGAGTCCTGCAAAGGATAGGTTTTCAGGGCTTCCGTCTTGAGGAAACGGATCTCGTTCTCGTTTATGAACCGGGAATCGTCCTCCCTTTCCGCCGACGCCGAGGCGGTTTCCTGACGCACCTGCCAGCGCGGCAGTCCGACGACGACCTGCTGGATTTTGATCTTCAGGGCCTGCTGGGCTTCCGTGATGGCGTCCCTCACATTTTTTTCCGCAATGCCGGGGTTTGTGACACGGCTGTTCCGGATTCCTGCTGAAGGTGATTCCTTGTAATATATTATCTGGACATTCCGGTCCTCGACACACGCCACGCAGACGGCCAGTCTCGAAGTGCCCAAATCAACTGATGCGATGTACCGTTCTTCCATATTCAATGATCTTATTTTCTGCAGACGATCTGCCCGTTGTTTTTGACATTCACTGTTGAATAGTAGCCCTCGCCTTTTTCAGGCAGGATTGTGGTGTAGTACCGTCCGATTCTGTCGAACTTGGCCGCGTAGTCGGCAGGAAGCCCGAAGATGAACCTTTCCTTTCCCTGACGGGGGATCAGGATCAGGTCTCCGCTGCCTTGCACGGTTATCTGGCTGATGTTCTCGGCCCATGTCTGTGAGGCGGACATAAAGTTCACCAATCCCAGAACCCCCGCCAGCCATCTTCTTTCGCTCTCGGTCGCCGGCTCGCCTTTGTAGCCTTTTGCCACATTCAGCGGCACCGCACCGTCGATGATCGGGACCCGGGATGTGTAATTGCTTTGGAGAGGGAACAGGAAACCTCTCTCGTCGGCGTAGAATCCATAGCTGCCCTTCTGGAATCTGACCACCGGCTCCCTTTGGCGGATTTTCACGTTCAGGAAACCGTCGGGAGTAGTGTAGGCCTCTGACTTGAGGATGGAACTTTTGTTGTCAAGAATCTTTTCAACCTTCTCAAGGTCAACGCTGTCAAGCCTTTGCCCGATGTAGGCTCCGTACTCTTTCTTCAGGTAGCCTTCAATGTCCTGGGCGGTGATGAAGTTGAAATCGTCAGTGAATTCGACTTTCACGCCGGCGCAGGTGACCTGAGCGGTCCTCTTCCCGTTCATCCCGTGGATTACGAGGCAGACAAGACCGAGCAGGCAGAACACCGTGGCTATGATGGTTATCCTGAGACCTTTCCTCATTTCTTCAACCTGTTTTCAAGCATTTCGGTGATGGGCGCGATGAACCTGTCGATGTTGCCCGCCCCGAATGTGGCAAGCACGTCAACAGGCTCGTTCTCAAGGTATGACATCAGTTCTTCCTTCTTCAGAAGGACCTTCTCCGGAGCTGTCACCTTGTCGAATATCAGTTCGGAGGTGACTCCCGGAATCGGCTCCTCCCTCGCGGGATAGATGTCCAGCAGAATCAGTTTGTCCACCTTGCTCAGGGCATCGGCGAATTCCCCGGCGAAATCTCTGGTGCGGCTGAAAAGATGTGGCTGAAATATGGCTGTGAGTCTCCTGCCCGGGAATATTCCCCTCATCGATGAGATCGCGGAAGCGAGCTCTTTTGGATGATGGGCATAGTCGTCGATGTAGGAGAGGTGGGGAGTGTTGAGATGCACGTCCAGCCTGCGTTTCACCCCTGAATATGTTCCGATGGCTCTCTTGACAGCCTCGGGAGTGACTCCGTGGCAGAGGCAGACGGCTGCCGCGGCCACACTGTTCTCGACGTTGACCCAGCCCGGAATCCCGACCCTGATGTTTTCGATCACACCGCCGGGGTAAACGAGGTCGAAGATGTAGTGTCCCGCCTCATCCGGTTTGGAATTGACCGCATGGTAGTCGGCTGAAGGATTGTCGTAGCTGTAGCGCAGAATCTTCGCCTTGGTGTCGCCGTCGGTGATGTCGAGGCCATATTTCACAATCAATGTGCGGCTTACCTGAGAGGCGAACGCCTTGAACGCTTTCTGATACTCCTCAAGTGTCCCGTAGATGTCCAGATGGTCCGCATCCATGGCCGTGATGACCGCTATCGCTGGATGCAGCTGAAGGAATGAGCGGTCGAACTCATCTGCCTCCGCGACCATTGTCGGAGTGTGGCTCATAAGCAGATTGGTGTCATAATTCTTGGATATTCCTCCAAGAAACGCCGAGCAGCCTTTTCCGCTTTCGGTCAGGATGTGTGCCACCAGCGTGCTTGTGGTTGTCTTCCCGTGCGTTCCCGCCACAGCAAGGCAGGCCTGCCCCTCCGCCAGTTCCCCAAGCATCCGTGACCTCTTCACGACAGTGTAGCCGTGCTCCATGGCATAGCTCAGTTCATGAAGGTCTGACGGAATCGCCGGCGTATAGACAATCAGAGTGGAGGCGATGTCCTTCGGAATGTAATCCGGATCATCCTTGTAGTGAACGTCAATCCCTTCCTTCTCAAGCGTGTGGGTCAAATCCGAAGGGGTCTTGTCGTAGCCGGCGACAGGATAGCCCTTGAACTTGTAGTACCTTGCGATGGCGCTCATGCCGATGCCACCGATTCCTATGAAATAAATCTTTGAATATTTTGACATAACTTATTTCTTAGTGCTTCCTAAAAAATAACTTGGTGCTTTTGTTCGTCTTTTTGGTCTGAATTTATTTGTTCATCAGTCATGTGCCACCGGCACACTCCTTCTTCACAAACAAATTTATCCGCAAAAATCCTTCACAAAACCTTACCAACTTATTATTCCATCATCTCTTAACCAATCCGTAAATCTCTTCGGCGATTTTCCCCGCCGCGTCCGGCAACGCCATCTTTCCAGCATTCTCCTCAAGTGCGGCTATCCTCGCCGGATTTTTGAGAAGCTCCAGCGCCGTCGGAATCATCTTATCCATCGCCTCGGAATCCTTGACTACCACCGCCGCATCCTTCTTTACCAGAGCCATCGCATTGTGCGTCTGGTGGTCTTCGGCGACATTGGGGGACGGAATGAATATCACCGCTTTGTGCGCCGCGCAAAGCTCTGACACCGAGCTGGCTCCTGAACGTGAGATCACCACGTCAGCAGCCGCATAGGCCAGTTCCATCCGGCCGATGAAGTCGGAGTAATGAATATGCTTGAGCGCATCCGGGTTCTTGGCTTTCCTTCCGGCCATGAACTCATCGATTCCGGCCTTGTAATGTTTTCCGCACTGCCAAAGCACGTCAACTCCATCTATGCCCGGGCAACCGTCCGAAATCCATTTTTTCATGCATTGGTTGAACCTGCTGCTGCCAAGGCTTCCCCCGACAATGAAAATGTGCTTTCTGGAAGGGTCGAGACCGTATTCCCTGACGCCCTCCTCCCTCATTTCGGGAGTGGCGGGAACTATCGCGCTTCTGATCGGGTTGCCGGTCATCACAATCCTGTCCGCCGGGAAGAATCTTTCCATCCCTTCGTAGGCCACGCAGATTTTCTGGACTCTGTTGCCTAACTTCTTGTTGGTCAGTCCGGCGAATCCGTTCTGCTCCTGGATGAGGGCAGGAATTCCCATTCCGGTCGCGGCCCAAAGCAGGGGAGCGCTGGCATACCCGCCGACTCCGACGGCAACCTCAGGCTTGAACTCTTTCACGAGCCTCTTCGCTTTCCGAAGGCTTGCCAGCACCTTGAAAGGCACGCAGATGTCGTTCAGGATGTTCTTAAGGTTCAGTTGCCTCTGCAACCCCACGATCGGCAGACCCACAATCCGGTAGCCGGCAGCGGGAACCTTTTCCATCTCCATCTTTCCCTCCGCCCCGACGAACAGGATTTCGGTCTCGGGATTCAGTTCCTTCAGCTTGTTCGCGATCGAGACGGCCGGGAAGATGTGTCCTCCCGTGCCGCCTCCGCTTATTATGACTCTCAACGCTTTGTGTCGCATGATCCTATTCATTGTTATGGTCATCGATTCCGTAATCCGGGATGTCATTCTCGTGGACCGGGGCATTCCCGTCCGTTGCCTCAAGGTCGTCGTCCTGTGCGGAGAATCCGCTTTCCGTCCGGTTGCGGTCATCCAGTCCGCCGCTGGCCTCATCGTTTTTCTTCCTGTTGACGAGCGGCTCCGCCTTTGCGGTCTCCCTATCAATCTTCCGCTTTGCTATCTTGCTGATGGACAGTATGATGCCGAATGCCAAACTGAACATCAGGAAGGACGAGTTGCCGTGGCTGACCATAGGCAGCGTCTGTCCGGTGAGAAAAGCGAGGTCACAGTTGATCATAATGTGCATCATTGCCTGGCCAGTGATGAGCAGCACGAGACCCGCGACCGCCGTTTTGGCGAACAGATTGTCACAGTTCCTCACTATGATTGAGCCTCTGGCCAGAAGGCTGATGTAGAGGATCAGGATTATTATTCCGCCGACAAGCCCGTACTCCTCCACGATGAAACTGTACATATAGTCCTCGAACATGATGGGGACCGCGTACCTTTGCGTGCTTTTGCCCGGTCCCTTGCCGAAGAGTCCACCTTGCTTTATCGCGATTTTGGCGCTGACCGGTTGCTTCGCCGCGTCCAGTGCGTTCTGGAACTCCCTGCTGCCTGACGGTGATTCCGCCATTATCTTCAGATTCTCCGAAACGTTGCGTTCCGAGAGACGGCCCAGAGCGTGGTCAAGATGAGGGAATGGTTTCCTGCTTGCCTCGAAGCAGGAGTTTATGCCTATGCAGGCTATCAGAAGCCCGAATGCGATGCCTATCAGCGGGATGAGTTCCTTTGCCTTGATCCCCCCGATCAGAATTGTGGCGAACATTATGCCGCCTATGAATATTGGACTGGACAGACTTCCCACCATCATGCACAGGCAGACGCTTAATATCGGGAAATAGATGTAGGTTATCTTCTTGACCAGAGGCTTTTTCCAGACCGGATGTTTCTCCGCAAAGAGGTTGGCGAAGAAGAAGCTGTCGTTGCGGAAGGCGTTGACCGCCCACGCAAGGTACATGATCATGGCCACCTTGACGAACTCGAAGACGTGGAATTGGAGGCCGAGGAACGAGATTGACCGCCATGCGTCATTGATTTGGTTCACGGTGAGGGGCCCCAGTTCCAGTCTCGTCGCGCCTTTGGTCGTGACCGACGCGACGACAAGCAGCAGAAGCGGAACCAGAGACAACACGTAGCCGAGCTGCGAGACGACCCTGAAAAGTCCTATCTTGGGGATTGTGCAGCACACGAAGATCATGACCAGTCCCCCAAGGGCCACCAGCATATGCTCTCCGACTATCGCTATTCTCGAAGAATGCTCCGAAAGCGCCAGAAGGGACGTGGACGAGAATATGGCCACGATGGAGAACAGGATGAGCAGGATGACGATCATCCACACAACCTTGTCCCCCTCGAATGAGTCAATGATGTTCCACAGGGTCTTCTTCTTTTTGTCCACGGCCATATTCCTTTGAATATTAAAGTCTTCTTACGGCTTCCTTGAATTTCTCCCCTCTGTCCTCGTAGCAGGTGAACAGGTCGAAGCTTGCGC
>CAVERO010000079.1:0-13072 GCA_963617915.1 Candidatus Methanomethylophilaceae archaeon
GCTTCCCCCGGTTCCCCGTCGCAAAAACTATTTTTGTCATGTTGCCTGAAATTCTGTTTTGTTCACTTATGCAAATATCCGCAGAATACGCTATTTTACCAAATTTCGAGTCTTGGAATGCGACTCCTTCTAGCTCACGCTTTGTAAAACAACAAAGATATTCAACAGTACTACTCTGACTCTAAAGACATTACAAAAATCGTTAACGTTTTTTAACAACCTTGTTTAAAACAACCTTGTTAAAAAAATCCGACTAATGGTTTTTGTCCAGCGGAAAGCCTATTGGCCGGACAAAGTGGCAACTTACAGCGTTACGTCCGGCGAAAGGGATGTTTGGCCGGACATAATGCCCAAGGGGGCATTGCAATTCCCAAATGCTGTTAGGAGGACAAGCGATGAAGCCTCTTAAAAAAATCCCGAAAGGGGTGATTTTCTCTAAATTTTATTAAATTTGTACCCTGACGGGATTAAAACAAGCGATCACTATGAGCATCGGGGAACATATTCGTGAAAAAAGGAAGGCATTCGGGCTGACTCAGGTTGAACTGGCGGAGAGGTCCGGAGTTGGTATCAGATTCGTCAGGGAACTGGAAAAAGGCAAGAGCACAGTTCAATTAGATAAAGTCAATCAAGTACTCAGGCTCTTCGGAGAGGAACTTCAGGCACACAAAATCAATGAATGAAAATCTGACTTAAAATTGTTTTGAAAACGTTCTTTTGAGACGAAAACTCTTCAAACAAGCAAAATCAAGACAATTTCTTGGTGTCGCAGTTTGTTAAAAATGAATGTATAATGAAAAAGGCTGATATTTACATTGACGACACCTTCTGCGGAATTCTGACAGAGGATCCGGAAGGGTATCATTTTTCTTACGACAACAACTATCTGAAATCCGTGGGAGCAAAGGCCATCAGCCCGACAATGCCGCTGACAGAGGCAGAATATTCAAAAGAAATGATATTTCCTGTCTTTGATGGACTGATTCCGGAAGGATGGTTGCTTGACATTGTCCACAAATCCTGGAAAATAGATCCGCGGGACAGGATGTCCTTACTGCTGGCTTGCTGCAAGGACTGCATCGGGAATCTTAGTGTCAGAGAGCATTATGGAAACAAATGACAGATGCCTTTGCTGCGGCAAGGCCTTGAGGGAAGGTGAAAAGGACTACCATTCATCGTGCGCGAAAAAACTGTTCGGACGTGCGAAAGCACCGATATTGCCATATTCAAGAGATAATATTTCGGAATTGGCGTTGGAGGTCATTAAATCAAGTACATCAGTGACCGGGGTCCAAGCAAAACTATCCTTGGACATCAACAAGGGAGGCCGCAACGAAGAGGACAGATTGACGATAGTAGGGTTATGGGGAGGATATATTCTTAAACCGCAAAGCCCGGTTTACAAGTCAATGCCGGAATTGGAGAATGTAACAATGAATATGGCGGAGGCGGCTGGAATCCACACTGCCAGACACGGGCTGATCAGGATGTCGGACGGAGAACTTGCATACATAACCAAAAGGATGGACAGGGGCCCGAAGGGGGAGAAATATTCGATGTTGGATATGTGCCAGCTTACAAACAGATTGACAGAGCACAAGTACAGGGGCTCATATTCACAATTATCAGCCGTGGTGAATAAGTATTCCTCCGCTCCGCTTCTGGATGTACAGCGCTTTTGGGAGATTGTGTTATTTTCTTGGGTAACAGGCAATTCTGACATGCACTGCAAGAATTTTTCATTGCTTGCGGACAAAGGTGGCGATGAGTACTTTCTTTCTCCGGCCTACGACCTCCTGGCGGTCGCATTGACCGGAATAGAGGACAATGATGAACTGGCTATGCCGCTGGAAGGGAGTGGAAGTAACGACAATGAAAGAATCGGAGGATATGACCGTAAATCATTTGAGAATGTGATGATGTCGGCGGGAATCAACACCAGAACCTGCAAGTGGATTCTTGAGAAAATGATCTCCAATAAAGGAAAATGGTTTGATGTTTTGGACTTATCCTTCCTTTCAGACACATTGAAAGAAAAATACAAATCCTTGATTGATGAAAGGTTGTCGAGACTAAAATAGACATATCTTTCAGAAAATACTTAAATTTGCAGGGTTGGCACGGGTGTTGCGCTCGTGCGTTGGCTTCTTCGCCACAAGAGCGAGGAGCGGAAATATTCAGGAACATATTCAAAGAATATGAAAGTCAAATCATTGATAGCGGCTTCGCTGGCGGTAGTGGTCAGCACCGCGGCGTTCGGGCAGTCACAGAGTTTCAAGCTCGGGAAATGGACCGAGATTCAGAACTCCATCCTCAAGGAACTTAACAGGTCTTATGTTGATTCGCTGCCGGTGGACAGGATCGAGAGAGCCGGCATCGACGCGATGTTGGAAAACCTTGACCCTTACACGGTTTACATTCCGGAGGAGGAGAACGAGGATCTGATGATGATGATCAACAAGTCCTACGGTGGCATCGGAGCGGTCATCTACAAGCCGGAGAAGGACGGGAACGTCATCATCAACGAGCCTTACAAAGGATCGCCGGCAGAGAAATACGGTTTGAGTTGCGGCGACGAGATTATGGAGATCGACGGGCAGAGCACCCACGGACTCACAAGTCAGGAATGCTCCGACAGAATGAAGGGCAAGCCTGGCACAACAGTCAAGTTCAAGGTGCTGAAAGTGCGCTCAAAGGATGTCGTGGACATAGTGGTGACCCGTGAGAGGATCCATCTTCCTGACATTGAATATGCCGGGATGCTCAACGACACGACGGGGTACATCTACCAGAGCGGATTCACGGAGAACGTCTCCGGAGAATTGCGCAACGCTTTCCTTAAACTTAAGAAGCAGGGAATGAAGAAGTTGGTCCTCGACCTGCGCGGCAACGGGGGTGGACTGATGAGCGAAGCCGTCAACATCGTGTCCCTTTTCGTGCCGAAAGGTTCGATGGTCGTATCCTCGAAAGGCCAGGCGGCCGGCACGGAGATGAAGTACAAGACAACATCCGAACCGCTCGACACGGAGATTCCGATCATCGTGATGGTGGATTCCGGCTCGGCATCATCATCGGAAATCGTGACCGGAGCCCTTCAAGACCTTGACAGGGCAACGGTAATGGGTACGAGAACCTTCGGCAAGGGGCTTGTCCAGAGCATCCGCCCGTTGCCTTACAACGGACAGCTGAAAGTCACCACGGCGAAATACTACACCCCGTCCGGCCGATGCGTCCAAGCGATCGACTACTCGCACCGCAACGAGGACGGTAGCGTCGGGTACATTCCTGATTCACTGACACATGAGTTCAAGACCGCCCACGGCAGGACAGTGCGTGACGGCGGCGGCATCACCCCGGACGTCACCGTCGAGGGACACGACTACAGCCGCTTGACATATTCACTCGTATATTCAGGAATCATTCAGGAATATGTCCTTGACTTTGTCCGCTCACACGCCAGCGTGGACGAAGATTTCCATCTCTCCGACAATGACTGGGCTGATTTCGTGGCCTTCGCCAAGACAAAGGAGTTCGACTATCGCTCCAGTGCCAAGACCTACTTCGACCGGATGAAGAAAGAACTGGAGAAAGACGGCCTGTCAAAGAATATGTCAGCGGAGCTCGATGCCCTCCAGAAGGCTCTGGAGATGGACAAGGAGACTTTCCTGAAGCTCAAGAAAGACGAGATCGTGCCTTTCATCGAAGAGGAGATCGCTGTCCGCTACCATTTTCAGGAAGCCGGCATCAAGATCCGCCTCCGCTACGACGAACAACTTCGGAAAGCCCTCGCCAGCCCGATGATCGAAATATAGCGTGGATAACAACCTACTATAAAACAGCTTCTAACACATTCCCTTTGGTTTGAACCAACTAAAGGGGAATGGATAAAGGGCTATCAATCAGCGAGTGGCATCGCACACATTGATTTACAGCGATATCTGAAATGCCGCCAGTCATTTTTGGAGGGCAGCGTTTACGAATATATTCATAATCAAAACATTAAAGTTCACGCCTGTGAATAATGAAAATCACCGGGGACAGCGGAATGCCGAACCCGGTGATTTTTATGTTGAAAGTTATCCGACCTATTCCTTGAAGCCGGCGACATCGGCAAGGCTCGTCGGGATGACTTCCTTCTTGTCCTTGTACTGCTCAACGACACCTTTCAGGTCAGCGGTCCTATGGGCGATCTTCTCGGCTCCGAAGTTAGCCTTGGCGGTCACGTATGCGGTCACAGTGGTGCCCTTTGCTCCCGCAAAGTCAGTGTTGCCTTTCTTCGCGCTGTCGTACCAGACAGTGGCATTGTCAGGAGCGGTCAGATCCTTGACCTTGACGTACTGTCCCATATAGTCGTCAAGCTGGTCGTCAGTGATTTCCGGAACCTTGATCTCGACCTTCTCCGAGGTCGGGTACACTTTGGCGAGAGTAATCTTGCGGAAAGTGCCGGTAGTGGTAAGCTTCGCCCTCTGAAGGCTTACGATGACCTTGGTGCCGACCGGCAGGGTGGCCTCCTTGTAATCCGTGCCATCATCGATAACGATTCCGGAATGGGCGGCCCCGGTGTTGTCCACAAGGGAAATCACCTTGCTGAGATTACCGTTCTCATTGTTGGCGGCCACATACCCCTTAACCGCGACAAATTCCGCAAGTGTGCCGCCTCCAGAAGAGTCCAGTTTCTTGTTCAGTTCCTCAACCGTAAGAGCGTCTTTCTCTTCAGGGACAGTGTCCTTTTCCTCCGGCTCTACCGAAGTGGCCATCGTGTTGACATACTTCACGCCGGCGCTTCCGGTGACACCTATGGCATAGCCCTTCACAATGATCTTCGAGCCCTCATAGGCCTGAAGGCCAAGGCTTGCGTCAGGATAAGAGACAGAACCCTCGATGGAGGAAGTTCCGTCAATTACCACGTTATAGTGATACTGATAGTTCGCGTCACGCTCGATCTTGAGAGTTCCCTTGTAGGTTATGTACTTGATTGACGGAGCGTTGACATAAGACTCAAACTTGGAGGCATTGAACTCCTCGGCTGTCGGGTGGGAAACCGTGCCGTTTCCGGTGACGGTGACAGTGGAGGTCGCGTCAAACTGCTTGAATCCGCCATATTCAGTGGTGTTTCCTTCAACCACAACCTTTGAACCGGCGGAGATTCCGTGCTTCTTCTTATAAATCAGGATAGTACCCGTGTTGTCCTGAAGAAGAATGCCATTTGAGTGGGTAGCGATGGCAAGGCCTTCCGCCTTATAGACTTTGTCAACAGGCCCGGCGAGAACCTCGGCGATGGTGGAAAGCGGAGTCTCAGCGTCTCCGCTGAACTCTATCTGCTGTCCTCCCTGTCCCGGAACAAGCAGGACATCATCAAGCCTGTTCACACTGAATGACTTGGCGGAAAACTTGATGTAAAGGGTGTTCGTTCCGGCCGGAAGCGTGAAATCAGCCGAGGCAAGCCTCCATTTGCCGTCCTCAGTGTCCTCGACCCCTCCGAAATCATATTCAATGGCAGGAGACCAAGTCTGTCCGTCAGCCGAGAGCCTGACCTCGAAGTTCGATTTGAGGAAAGCGTTGGCGCCGCCTTGAGCATAACGCTGGGCTCCGAAAGAGAGCTTGAGGTTCTGGGACGGGATGGAGATGTTCCCGATGACAAAGTAATTCGGTGAGGCCTCTGTTCCTCCGAAGAATATGTTGTTGTTGCCGGAACCATTGTAGAGGGAGAGTGAGCCTTTTGACGCCTGGTTCGTACGCACGGACATCTCTTTGAAATCGTAGTTCACAGCGGAAACTCCAGATCCCTTCTGATTCTTCCAGCCGTCGAACTGGTCAAGCCAAGGCCAGCCTTTGGTGGTACCGTATTTCTCGGAATCCTGGACAGCCACCTCGTAGTCGAAATCATTATAATAGATGGCTCCTTCAGGGATATTGTCCTCAGGAACGCCGTTATCCACAACCTCGACAGGCACAGTGTACATAAACGTCTTGTAAGAGCCGAACAGCCAACCTGTTATAGTAAGAGAGTGCTTGTTGTACTTCTCTTTGAACTCTGCGGTCATATAGTCAAGGCTGCCGATGTTGTCAGTTCCGTCAACCTCAACATTGACATAGTTGCCGGCCACGATGACAGTACCGGTGTAGGTCACATATTTGACTGACGGTGACTTCATATAGGCATCAATGTCAGCCGCGGAGAACTCGACCGGCTTAGGCTGTGTGAAGTCCCCGTGCCAGGTCTTGGTGATGGTGCTACCCTGGGCGAACTGGATCAAACCGTTGCGCTTCATCGTGTTACCGGAGATCGTGACCATATCCCCGACAACAAACTCGTGTTCCTGACCAATGTAGGCATAGACGCTGTTGCCGGCCGGATCGTCAGTCCCGTCCTCCTGCAGAATGATGCCCTGCTCATTGACGGCGACCACGTCAAGGCACTCCACATCGGTGAATGTCGTGCCGGGAGCCGCTTTCAGGACATCAGCGACAGTCACAGGATTGGTCTTCTCAGGCTTTGGATCCTGAGGCTCAACCGGTTTCTCCTTTTCGGAGCAAGAAGCGACCAAAAGGCCGAGGGCGATGGATACAACCGCCCCAAATGATTTTTTCCAGATTGACAATCTCATATCTTTGAATATATTACAAAATGTTCATTGCCAAAGGCTGCCTCGGGAAGTTGATTCGGCCGAAGATTTTCACCTCAAAGAATATCTCAAACAAGCCAAAACAGTTTCTAAAACGGCAAACCGCCGCTCCAATGGAAGCGGCGGCAAAAATAGGCCTTCTTTTATGATTGGGCAAATACTTTTCACCCTACATCGTTTCGGAAGCCGCCTTGATTTGTTTGTTTGAAGTTTTTCCGCCTCAAAGGACATTCCCCACTACACACCCTTGATGACAGCGATGGGTTCAAGGGTCGTCACGATCTTTGTCAGGTCGCTCTGGTTGGCCATCACCTCGTCGATATTCTTGTAGGCGGAGGCGGCCTCCTCAAGATCCTTCGGACTTCGGATGGCGTGCACGATGCCCTTGGCGTCGAGTTTGGCGATCTCCTCTTCAAGGCTCAGGGTTCGCACGGCCTCTGTGCGGGACATCGCCCGGCCGGCTCCGTGGCTGCAGGAGAGGAACGAGTCCGGATTCCCGAGACCTTCCGTGATGTAGGATTTTGTGCCCTGAGAACCCGGGACGATGCCGATCTCACCGGCTCCTGCCCTTGTCGCTCCCTTGCGGTGAACGATGACATCCTCCCCGAAATGGTTCTCCCAGGCCGCGTAGTTGTGCGCGATGTTTATCATAGGTTCAAATTCAGCCTCCGGAATCACATCCTTGATCACCTCGCAGATGCGCTCCATCATAAGTTTCCTGTTGGCCAGCGCGAACTGTATGCAGTATTGCATCTCGTTCCAGTACCGCCCGCACTCGTCAGACTTCACAGGAAGGAACGCCAGACCGTTGTCCGGATCGGTCTTGGAGAACCACATGGCATTCAGCCTCTCGGCAAGGCCGCTGTAGTGGTCGCAGACCAGCTTCCCCAGATTGCGCGAGCCGGAATGGATCATTATCCAAAGCCAGCCATATTCATCCTTCTGAAGCTCGATGAAGTGGTTGCCGCCACCGAGGGTGCCTATCTGCTTCAAGGCCGACTTGTACTGGTTTCTGACGACGGTCATCGAGTCAATGTCTAAGCCTTGCGGCATCAAGGATTCGTCCTGCGCGGTCTTCTGTCTGTCCATTCCCAGCGGAATCCGCTTCCTGATGCCACGCATAAGGCCTTTCCTCAAAACCTCGGCGGTGATGTCCTCGACACGCACATTGGTCTTCACGGCGCACATCCCGCAACCGATGTCCACACCGACAGCGTTCGGAACCACCACTCCCTTCGTGGCAAGCACTCCCCCGATCGGCATCCCGACTCCGGCGTGCACGTCCGGCATAAACGCAAGATGATGGAACACGAACGGCAGCGCCGCAAGGTTGTAAATCTGCCTGTATGCTGTCGGCTCAATCGCCTTTGTCCAAATCTTGACTGGAGTGTCATTGATCAAAAACTCGTTCATAGTCATTGAATATTAAAGTGTTTCTCTCAAAATTATCCGCGACCGTCCCGTGGGACGGCTGCCATTTCTTGATAACTGACGCAAAGTAAAAGGCCAACCGCGCAATGTTTTTGCGCAGTAATTTTATTTTTACGAAATTTGCAAGAACGGTTATGAAGATGGTGTCCCGTCAATGAAAGGGAATGGAGGCATCCATCTCAAATGCGAACCGATGCCTCTTGACTATAAAACAGTTACCAATATGCCTGCGAACAAGAACGCCCTGCTGCGCTACAAGACCATAGACAAATGCCTGAGGAACCGCGCGAGACGATGGACCCTCGAAGACCTCGTCGAAGCCTGCTCCGACGCGCTTTATGAATATTCCGGGAAGGATGAATATCTTTCCGTCCGCACCATCCAGCTCGACATCCAGAGGATGCGCTCGGACGAGCTCGGCTACAACGCCCCGATCGTGGTCCGGGACAGGAAATACTACACCTACGAGGATCCGGAATATTCAATCTCGAACGTGCCGCTGACGGACTCGGATCTGGGGCAGATGAGGGAGGCGGTGGCCGTCCTGAAGCAGTTGTCCGGATTCGGCGGCTTTTCGGGCGTTGACGACATTGTCGGACGGCTTGAGGACTATGTCAACGCTGTCAGAGAGGAACGGAAACCAGCGATATTTCTGGAATCCAACGAGCGGCTGAAAGGGCTGAATTACATCACACCGCTCTACGAGGCGATCATCGCGCGCAGACCTGTCACAATGACTTACCATTCCTTCAAATCCCTGAAAGCCAAGACTTTCATATTCAGTCCATACATTTTGAAGGAATATCGCAACCGATGGTTCGTCTTTGGCCGTGGCGAGCGGGACAACTATGTCGTCAACCTTGCGCTTGACAGGATCGAGGATATAGACTCCGCTCCTCAGGAAGCGAAGTTCATCACCGACGAAAAATTCATTCCCGATGAATATTTCAGGAATATGATCGGTGTGACGAAGATTCCGGGAAAGGGCGACAGGGAGACGGTCATCCGTTTCAAGGCCACACCGAAATTCGCCCCGTACATCGAGACCAAGCCGTTGCATTCCAGCCAGATGGTCGTGGAGCGGGACGAGGACGGCTCGGTGACGTTCCAGCTTAATGTCTGCGTGAATTTCGAGCTGGAGAAGTCGTTGCTGGAGTTCGCCGACGGGGTGAAGGTCCTCCAGCCAAAATCCCTTGTGCGCTCCATCGCGGCAAGGCTGCGGCTCGCCGCCGGACAATATGAATTGTAACAGCAACTCGAATTGCAATTCAAGAACGATGTTGCTATCTTTGCCATCCACAAATTGAATGACCTAATGACTGACATTCGAACACAGAACATCAAGAATTTTCTTTCGGAACTGCCCGGAAAGGCTTTTGCGTATCTTTTCCCGGGAGTGGATAAAGAGACAATCGACGAGCAATCCTACACATATCTGGCTGAAGAGTATCCGCCAGTGATGACCTGCCACTCAAAATGTATGGATATCGGAGAAGCTGATATCTATGATGCAGAACCGGAACCCCATAGGGAAGCTATCCACCAACAATTAAAAAGGGCGGAAAGCACAACCGGATATCTCCGGAAAATGTGCTACATTCCCCGCTATGATTTATATAACGATGACCTAAAACCGGAAAGCCAGTTTGAAGAGCCAGCAGTTCTGGATCTTGAACTGGACGAGCAGACCAAGGCGATCCTTGCGGAGATAGAGACATTGCGAAGAAAATATAAGATAACGATTGATGATCTGGAAGAAGTCCTACTGATCTACAGAGTAAAGCTCAGCCGCCTGCACATCACCGAAAAGAAAGCGATCGTGCTGGAGGATTTCGACCGCAAGGAGGTGAAAATGGACACGCTGACCAAGGCTGTATTCCTTCTCTACCTCAGGTACCCGGAGGGGATTCGCTACAAGGAACTCTCTGACTACCAGCAGGAACTTGAGGAAATATATTCATCAATCACCGGCCGGGAGGATCTTGACAGCATCCGGAAGAGCGTTGCGGATCTGTGCGACCCGCTGAACAATTCCATCAACGAGAAGGTCTCCAAGGTGAAGAAAGCGTTCAGGGATGTGGTGGACGATCACGTGGCGAGGTTCTACTACATCGATGGTAAAAAAGGGACGGCCAAGAGGATCGCCCTTGACCGTGACTTTGTACTTTGGGAATGATTTTCTAAACCTCATCTCCGTTGTTCTCATCGGACGAACCGGAAAAAAAGTCGGCGACATCAGCAAGAATGGATTTACCGAGATGCATCCTTCTTGCGAACTTAGCCTGCGACTCATTGAACATCATTGACATACACATCACACCCTCCGGCGTGGCGTCATAGTTCATCGCATTCTGAATATTCAGATCCCTCGCCACCTCAATGGCGTCCTGGTTGGCACCGATATAGGCGAACGTCCAACCCTTCTTCCTCTGCATCGCGACAAGATCCTTGACGGCTCTTCCGGAATATTCCTGTGAGGAATTCTCCATTCCGTCCGTGATGATGGTCACAAGCACTCCATCGCCAGCCTCCACCTTGTGGTCAAGTTCCACGATAGCCTTCCCCATCGCATCGTAGAGCGGAGTGCAGCCGCCCGGCTGGTAATCCTTCTTCGTCAGATCAGCCACTTCTCCCACAGGCACACAGTCCCTGCAGGTCTTAACGCCGCTCATTCCGTCTCCCTCGAACGTCACGATGGACACAAAGTGCCTCTGCTCCGGGTACTTCTTCTGGTTCTGCCTGATTCCGTTGATCGTCTCGTTGATCCCGCTGAGCGCCTGATTGTAGATCGCGCTCATCGAACCGCTCTCATCCAAAATGATGAGGTTGTAGATCTTCATTGTCTTGTTCTCTTCCATAATTGAATATATTTGATTAGGTGAATTGTGTCCAACCTTGTTTCTGACGCAAAGATAGCGGCACCTCGTCACATCATCGCAACGTCTGCAAGGCTTGCAGAATATGGCCGTGGCGAGCAGGTCACTATCAATGAATATCTTAGCGGCTTCCCTTTGGTTGATTTACGCTATAGGCAAACGACCAAAAGACTGAATTTCAAGGCGAAACCCTCCACTGCCATATTTTTGCACCAACCGAGAATATCTTTGCAGCGTGAAAGGATATTCAAGGAATATGGAAACAGTTGAAGTAAAGGGGAAAGACTCGCGGAGGACTTTGCTGGAGTGTCTGAGCGCGATCGTGGAGAAGACCACGGCCGGAGCCGAAGACGAGAAGAAGTTCAATCCTAACGTTTATGAGGACGCGAAGGAAGATATCGCGCAGGTCGGAGCGGTACTCGGGACAACCCCGAGAGAGACTGTCATTTTCGCCAACATTCTGGAACAGAGTTCCAGACACCATGTCGGAGTGGATGACCTGGCCATGGAAATGGGCATCACTTACGTCAAGTCCCTTACCTACGAGACCGAACTGAAATCCTTGGAAGGGAAGAAACTGATAAGGAGGAACGAGGACAACGAGATTCTGGTCCCGGCTTTCATCAAGTCGGCCCTCGAGCGGGACAAGGCCTACGAGAAAGAGGACTATTCCGGTCTGGACACCGCCGGGGTTCTCGAGCGTTTCAAGAGACTGTTCAAGATGCGGATGAAGGATGAGATCAGCGAGATGGATCTGATGAGCGAGCTCGACATGCTGATGACAGTCCAGACCAACAGTCAGTTTGTCATCGAATGTCGCCGGTTAGGCTTTAACGGGGACGAGGGGAAGATGGGCTATAAGGACAGGATTCTGTTCTATTCGCTGGTCTATTTCTTTATTTTCAACAATGATGACAATATTGGGTGGAACGACTTTGACGGCATTTTCGAATGTGCTTTCTGGAACCAACGCCGGCTGAAGAACATGTTCAAGGAAAGAACTCTGAAAGTAGTCTCCGACGGGGTGATAGAGCCTGTCAACGAGGACGGAATCCGAAGCCCTGAATTCTTCCACATCAGCAACAAGGTCAAGGACATCATATTCGCCGAGATCGGGGGAAGCGGGACAGACAGCAACGAGTCCAACGGCACGAACACGGTCAAACACTCAGAGATAGTGGCCAAGGACCTGTTCTACAACAAAGAAAACGACACGCAGGTCACAAGGCTGAAAAACCTGCTTGAGCAGGAAAACTACAGGAAAACCTGCGGAAGACTTAAAGACAGAGGGCTGAGAACCGGTTTCACATGTCTGTTCTACGGCAGTCCGGGAACAGGAAAGACCGAGACCGTTTACCAGCTGGCAAGGCAGACAGGCCGGGACATCGTCCTCGTGAACGTTCCCGACATCAAAAGCTGCTGGGTCGGCGAGTCGGAGAAGAACATCAAAGGCTTGTTCGACCAGTACCGGAAGGCGGTGGAGAAATCCCTCGTGGCTCCGATTCTGCTCTTCAACGAGGCGGACGCAATCTTCGGAATCCGTCAGGAGGGGGCGACACGCGCGGTGGACAAGATGGAGAACAGCATCCAGAACATCATTCTTCAGGAGATGGAGAAACTGGACGGGATACTGATCGCCACTACAAACCTCACCACCAATCTGGACAAGGCCTTCGAGAGAAGATTCCTTTACAAAATCCGGTTCGACAGGCCGGACGAGAGTGTCAAGGAACAGATCTGGGCTTCGATGCTGCCGACCCTGAGCGGGGAGGAGGCGCGGGAGCTGGCGCATGGTTTCGATTTCAGCGGTGGACAGATCGAAAACATAGTGCGCAAGAAGGAGATCAAGTTTATCATCGACGGAGTGGACGCCGGGATGGAAGAGATCAGGGACTACTGCCGAGAGGAGTTGATTGAGGACGTGGACTCCGGGAGAAAGAAAATCGGATTCAGGTAGCAGTCGGCAGTGAGTCCTCACTGCCACATTATTTCAGTCCAAAAGATTATATTTGCATCCAGAAACATGAAAAAAATAGACTGCTTCAGGTTTCTCTTTTAGAAGCTGTTTTGAAATGGTTCCCGATTTTTATCATGCGGAATTTTCGAGACAGTTTCGGCTTCGGAAGAGGGAGCGTAGCA
>CAVERO010000080.1:0-13069 GCA_963617915.1 Candidatus Methanomethylophilaceae archaeon
TCCCGACGCTGCGCCCCGGCTTCAGGATGCGGGCGAAAAGGACGGGGGAATATGTCAGCCCGTCCACGAACTCGGGAGGGTAGAAATCCTCGTTGTCCTTCTCCCACGTCGTGTCCGGTCGGACGGTGATGTGGCCGGATGATGTCTTTACTATTATATTCATTGAACGGACTTCCGCAAGATGGCGAGCGTCAGAAGAGCCTTCCGCCGCCGAATTTGCCCTTCAGATTGGCGACGGCGCTGTCAAACGCTTCACCTTCAAGAGGTTTGCTCATTTCTGCTTCCTTGGCTTCCGCAGCCTCTTTCTTTTCCTTTTCGAACTGTTCCTTCAGACGTGCGAACTGACGCTTGGTGTCCATCGTGAACTCACCGTTCTCGATCCATGCGAAGTAGGCCGGCTCCGTCTCGTAAACTTCCCTCGCCGTGCGGCCTTTGTGCTTCCCGAAACTTATGGTAGGCTCGTCGTTCTTTCCAAGAATCAGTCTTCCGGCGTAGTCCACAGTACGCGGGCGTCCGGCGACTCCGGCGAGGAACTCCACATCGTTCTTCAGAACCTGCTCGTGGTATTTGCTTGGGGTCTGATACATGTCCAACTGACCCTTGAGCACCTCGTATGTCGCCATTGTGTCGGCCTCCGCCGAGTGGGCGTTCTCGAAATCCTCTCCGCCACAGTAGAACCTGTAGGCGGCCTTGAGGTTGCGGGGTTCCATGTAGTGGTAGATTGTCTGCACGTCGATCATCTGCTTTGAGTGCAGGTCGATGTCCGTGGCGTCAAGCATCGCCTGGGCCTTGGCCTTGTTCTCGGGTGTGTTTTTCGGGTCTGAGAGCCTCGTCAGGCAGTAGGCCCTGACTCTCTCAATCTCCTCGGAAAGCATCGGCAGGTCGAACTTGGTGGAGTTGTATCCGGCCAAGTCGCTGTCCCTGAGCCATGCGACGACTTCCGGAGCGATTTCTATGAATTTCTTTTCTCCGGCGACATCCTCGTCCTTGATTCCGTTCACCTGGCTGGCTTCGGGATTGATAGGATGCTGTTTGTGGTGGGTATAGTCCCAAGGACAGACCCTCCAGGTCTTCACCTCGTGATGGCCGTCCGGAAACACCTTGACGAAACTGAGTTCGACAATGCAGTCATTGACGATGTTGAGACCAGTGCTTTCGATGTCGAAGAACAGCAAAGGTCTCCCAAGAGAAAGTTCCATAGTCCTGACCCTTGAATGTTAAACCATTATAGGCATAAGGATTCCGCAGATCTTTCCGCTTTCGTCATCGTCCTCGGACGGGAGGATGAGGGCTGCCCTGCGCGCGTCGGCAAACTTCATCACGACTGTCTCGCAGCTCATGTTGGCGAGAATCTCCGTGAGGAAAGTTGACTTGAACCCTATCGCAAGCTCGTCGCCATTGTAGTCACAGGAGACCTTCTCGTAGGCGGCGATGGCGAATCCGAGATCCTGCGCGGTGATCTCCATCTGGCCTGGCTTGAGGTCCAGCTTGATGTGGTTGGAGGCCTTGTTGGCGCAGACGGCCACACGCCTTACCGTGTTCAGGAACAGCGCCCTGTCGATTTTCAGCACGCTGGAGTTGTTCTGCGGGATGACGTCGCGGTATTTAGGGTATTTCCCGACAATCAGCCTGCACACCATCGTTGTCCTGCCGAATGTGAAGAGGACGGTGCTGGAATCAAAGGCGATTTCGACCGGTCCGTCATCTTTGCCGAGAATGGACTTGAGCACGGCGGCCGGCTTCTTGTGCAGGATGAAGGAGCACTTCTCCGCAGTCTTGACCTCCTTGGCCGTGTAGCAGATGAGCTTATGAGAGTCAGATGCCACAAGAGTTGTCGATTCCGGACTGAAATCGAAGAATATACCGTTCATCGCCGGCCTGATCTCATCGTCCGCCGTCGCGTAGATTGTGCTGTTGATGCCTTCAATCAGGCTCTCGGCCGGGAACTCGACTTTTTCGGCGTCCTCGCTTGTGCCTTTGATTTCCGGGTAGTCCTCCGCCGGAAAGAACGGAAGCACAGAGTTGCCGCTTGTCCACTTGCACTCGATCGAGCTGTCATTCGCGGTGCTGATGGCGACCGGCTGGTCCGGAAGCTCCTTGAGCAAATCAATGATATGTCGTGCGGGAACGGCTATCTTGCCTTCCTCTTCGGTTGTGTCCACCTCTATCTCTGACCTTAGCGTGAGTTCTGAATCAGAGGCTGTAACCTCAAGGATGTTGCCTTTGAGGTCAAACAGGAAATTTTCCAGAATCGGCAGCGCGGACTTGGCCGGGATGGCCTTCGAGATGTCCATCAACCCTTTCAGAAGTTCTGTGCTTGATACGTTGAATTTCATATTCGTCAGTGTTTTTTGTTTCATCTTTGCCGGTCGCCGGATGGCGTGCCGCTGTGGAAGGCAAATATACGAATATTCCCTTAATATTATGGCATCATATTTGATTTTTTGCCTTGGGCTTCGGAAACACCTTCCGGATGCCGGAGAATTGATAATTGACACAAGTTTCGCGTTTGCGAAAGATGAGTGATCGACAAATAAATTAATTAATATGTCTGAAATGAAAAAAGGTTTGGTAACAGTGGTGCTGTCAGTATTGTTCAGCGTGCTGGCTGCATACGGTGTCGTCAAGGCGGCCACCGTGGATGAAGGGGACAAAGTGACAAGGACTGAGAACGGAACGGTAACAAAGACTGTCAATCTGGCACAGTCCGACTATCCTGACCTGACTTATGCAGCCGAGTCTGCCGTTGAGGCTGTAGTCTATGTGGAGGTGACGGTGACCCAGCAGTATCAGCTGGCGGATCCGTTCTTCCGTTTTTTCTTCGGTGACGAGGAACCACAGACCAGAGAGCAGCAGGGAAGCGGATCGGGTGTGATCATTCGTCCGGACGGCTACATCGTGACGAACAACCATGTGGTCGCGAACGCCACGAAGGTGCAGGTGACACTGAACAACAACAAGACTTACGAGGCGAAGGTCATCGGGACCGATCCGGCCACGGATGTCGCGTTGATAAAGATTGATGCGGAAGGCCTTCCGACTCTTCCGTTCGGAGACTCCGACCAGTTGAGGCTCGGCGAATGGGTTCTGGCTGTCGGGAGTCCTCTCGGCTATCAGCTCAGGTCGACCATCACTGCCGGAATCGTCAGCGCCAAGGGACGTTCCTTGGCTCATGACCCAAGGGAGAGGAGCAACGGCATCCAGATCGAGTCGTTCATCCAGACCGACGCGGCTGTGAACCCTGGCAACTCCGGCGGGGCTCTGGTCAACAAGACGGGCGAGCTGGTCGGCATCAACACGGCGATTGTCTCACAGACGGAGTCTTATTCGGGCTATTCATTCGCCGTGCCGGCAAACATCGTCAAGAAGGTCGTCGGCGACCTGATTGACTTTGGTTCAGTGAAAAGAGCGGTTCTTGGAATCTCAATGTCAGACCTGAACGAAGGTCTCGCCAAGGTTCTGAAATATGATTCCGTGGATGATATGCTGAAAAAAATGAAACTTTCTTCTCCGGAAGGCGTATATATCAGAGAGGTTGCGAAAGGCAGCTCCGCTGACAAGGCCGGACTGAAGGAAGGCGATGTGATTGTGGCCATTGACGGTTCCGAGGTGAAGAGCGGCTCGGCCGTTCAGGTCAAGGTCAATTCCTTCCACCCTGGTGACAAAGCCAAGGTGAAAGTCATCCGTGACGGCAAGGAGAAGGAACTTGAGGTCACCTTCCAGGGCAGCAGCACCGAGAACGGCACGGTTGTCGGTGACGGTGAGATCGCGTTCTTCGGAACGACTTTGAAAGAGGCCTCCAAGGAGACCCTTGCGAAGTATGGTCTGAAGAAAGGTGTGGAGATCACATCTGTGGGAAGCGGAAAGATGCTTGAGGCGGGCGCTTCCGAAGGGATGATCATCATCTACGTCAACGATCAGCCTGTCGGCACGCCGGGGGATGTCTTGAACATCGCCAAGTCCGCAAAGAGGGCGGTTTACATCGAGGGTATCACGGCCAACGGTAGAAAAGCCTTCTTCGGATTCAGTAAAGAATAGTTGATGAAGGTGCCGGGACAGTGTTTCCCTGACGGAAACGGCTCCGTGCCTTCCGTCAGGGAAATTTGTGTATTACATAACATATGAGGCAATTAAAGATTACAAAGTCAATCACCAACCGCGAAAGCGCGTCCCTGGACAAGTACCTTCAGGAAATCGGCCGCGAGGAGTTGGTGTCTCCGGAAGAGGAGGTCGAGCTTTCACAGAGGATCCGCAAGGGTGATCAGAAGGCGTTGGAGAAACTCACGAGGGCAAATCTACGATTTGTGGTTTCTGTTGCGAAACAGTACCAGAATCAAGGGCTCAGCCTTCCGGACCTGATCAACGAGGGCAATCTCGGCCTGATCAAGGCCGCCGAGAAGTTCGACGAGACAAGAGGATTCAAGTTCATTTCATATGCCGTGTGGTGGATCCGCCAGTCGATCCTGCAGGCTCTTGCGGAGCAGTCGAGGATTGTCAGGCTTCCGCTCAACCAGGTCGGTTCCCTGAACAAGATCAACAAGGCTCTTTCGCAGTTCGAGCAGAAGAACGAGAGAAGCCCTTCCAACGAGGAACTCTCCGAGATGATCGACATTCCTCAGGACAAGATTTCCGACACCCTCAGGGTCTCGGGAAGGCACGTGTCGGTGGATGCTCCGTTCGTTGAGGGTGAGGACAACAGTCTTCTGGACGTGATTCCGAACGATGACTCCCCGATGGCCGACAGAGGACTTGTGAACGAGTCCCTTAGTACGGAGATAGAAAGGTCTCTCCAGATTCTGACGACCCGCGAGAGGGAGATTATCAAGTCTTTCTTCGGCATCGGATGCCAGGAGATGACCCTTGAGGAGATCGGCGAGAGGCTCGACCTCACCCGCGAGAGGGTCCGCCAGATCAAGGAAAAGGCGATCCGCAAACTCAAGAAACCGTCCGCAAGCAAACTTCTTAAAACATATCTCGGCTGATGACCCCGGAACTTTTCATCGCCTCGAAGGCTTCAGAAGCCATCAAGGCGCTCTATAACGCTGACATCGAACCCTCCGCCCTTCAAGTTTCCGTCACGAGGAAGGAATTCACGGGCGACTTCACTCTCGTAGTCTTCCCGCTTCTGCGCCTGTCGCACTCCACTCCGGAGAACACCGGCAGCGCAATCGGAGAATGGCTGAAGGCCAATGTCCCTGAAATCTCAGAGTATAACTGTGTCAAGGGATTTCTCAACCTCTTGTTCTCCAATCTGTTCTGGAACGAGCTCTTTGCGGAGATCGTCGTGGACAAGGACTTCGGTGACTTGCCGAAGACCGGCCGGAACATCATGGTCGAATTCTCTTCGCCGAACACCAACAAGCCTCTTCACCTCGGTCACATCAGGAACAACCTGCTCGGAGACTCAGTGTCGAGGCTTCTCAAGGCCAGCGGCAACAATGTGATCAAGACGACCCTCGTGAACGACAGGGGAGTGCACATCTGCAAGTCGATGCTTGCATGGCTTAAGGTCGGAAACGGCGCCACTCCGGAGTCCACCGGAATCAAGGGCGACCACCTTGTCGGCGACATGTACGTGGCCTTCAACAACATCTACAAGAAGGAGGTCGATGACCTCGTGGCCGGTGGAATGGACGAGGAGACCGCCAAGAAAGAGGCACCATGCCTAAAGGAGGCGCACGAGATGCTCCAGAAGTGGGAGGCCGGCGACAAGGAGGTGCGTGACCTCTGGGCCAGGATGAACGGCTGGGTGCTCAAGGGCTTCGACGAGTCCTACAAGGCCCTCGGAATCACTTTCGACAAGGTCTATTACGAATCCCAGACCTACCTTCTCGGCAAAGAACTGGTGCAGAAGGGACTGGATATGGGAGTCTTCGTCAAGGATCCGGACGGCTCCGTCTGGTGCGACCTCACGGCCGACGGTCTTGACAGGAAACTGCTCATCCGCTCGGACGGGACGTCGGTCTATATCACACAGGATCTCGGCACGGCGGAAAGGCGTTTCGCCGAGTACCATCTTGACTCTCACGTCTATGTGGTCGGCAACGAGCAGAACTATCATTTCCAGGTGCTTAAGCTCATCCTGAAGAAACTTGGCTTCGAGTGGTCCGACAATATATTCCATCTATCCTACGGAATGGTCGAACTGCCGGAGGGTAAGATGAAGTCCCGCGAGGGGACCGTCGTGGATGCTGACGACCTTCTCCTTAAGATGTATGAGGAGGCCAGGGCGACCTCCGACGAGTCCGGCAAGCTGGCTGACATGAGCGAGGAAGATAAGACCAAGCTCTATCACATGATAGGTCTCGGAGCCCTGAAATACTTCATAATCAAGGTTGATCCGAAGAAGACGATGCTCTTCAACCCGAAAGAGTCCATCGACTTCAACGGCAACACCGGCCCGTTCATCCAATATACCCATGCCAGAATCCGCTCCATCCTGCGCAAAGCCGCAGAGAAGGGCATTGACCATTCCGCCGCGCCTCTGCCGAAGGTCGAGCTGAGCGCCAAGGAAATCAGGCTCATAAAGCTCCTGAACACCTTCCCGGCGAAGATTGAGGAGGGTGCCCGGGCATATTCACCCGCCGTTGTCGCCAACTACGCCTACGACCTCGCGAAGGAGTTCAACCAGTACTATCACGACACCCCGATCCTTAAGGAGGAGGACGCGGATGTGCTTGGGATGCGTCTCAAACTGATAGACACCATTTCCGCAGTGCTCCGCAAGGCGATGGGCATCCTCGGAATCGAGCTCCCGGAGCGGATGTAGGAATATTCAGAATGCAGGACGTCCTATGTCCGAGACGGATTATATGTTCCCGACTTCCCAAAAGGAAGTCAAAGCTTTGGGGTGGGACTACATCGACGTCATCCTTTTCACGGGTGACGCCTTTGTGGACCACCCCTCTTTCGGCACGGCCTGCATCGCCCGCTGGCTTCAGCATTTCGGCTACAGGGTCGCTGTCGTTCCGCAGCCCAACTGGAGGGACGACCTTCGGGATTTCAAGAAGTTAGGGGCTCCGAGACTTTATTTCGGAGTGAACGCCGGGGCGATGGACTCGATGGTGAACCATTACACCGCCGGAAAGCGTCTCCGTCACGACGACGCCTACACTCCCGAAGGCAAGGCCGGGCAGAGACCCGACTATGCGGTCAGCGTCTATACTAACATATTAAAGGAAATTTATCCTGATGTTCCGGTCGTCATAGGCGGCGTCGAGGCATCCCTCCGAAGGCTCACGCACTACGACTACTGGAAGGATGAGCTTGTGCCTTCGATCCTGAAATGGTGCAAGGCCGACTACCTCTGCTATGGAATGGGGGAGAAGCCGATGATTGAGCTGACAAGAGCCATTGAGGCGCAGAGGAATATTCATGAAATCCACAAGATACCGCAGATTGCCTTTATGATGAGCGGAAAGTGGAAGGTCAAGGATCCGCTGGTGCTGCATTCGTTCGAGGAATGCAGGAAGGACAAGATGGCGTTTGCGGAGAATTTCCATCTGATCGAGACCCATGCGAACATGATGCATCCGGCCACGATCATCGAGCCTGTCGGGGACGGCTATGTGCAGATCAATCCGCCATATTCCCCGTCCACCACCGAGGAGATGGACTCGTTCTGGAACCTGCCTTTCACCAAGCTGCCGCATCCGCGCTACAAGGGAAAGAGGATTCCGGCCTACGACATGATCAAGGATTCGATCATCACACACCGGGGGTGCTTCGGAGGGTGTAATTTCTGCACCATCGCGGCGCACCAGGGGAAGTTCATCCAGTCCCGTTCGCAGGCCTCCATTCTTGCCGAGGTGAAAAAATTGGCAAAGATGCCCGGCTTTGCGGGGAATATCTCCGACCTCGGGGCACCGACCGCGAACATGTACGGTATGACGGGCAAGAACCCTGCGCTTTGTGACAAATGCCGCAGAAAGTCGTGTCTCTTCCCGGCCCCGTGCCCGAACATGAACCGGTCTCACAAACAGCTGCTTGAACTGTACCGCAAGGTCGATGCCGTGCCGGGAATCCGCCATTCCTACATAGGCAGCGGAATCCGCTACGACCTGTTCCTTGATGAGAACGGCTTTGTGGACGAAACCTCCAAACCTTATCTTTCCACTTTGATTCTTGACCACACATCGGGACGTCTGAAAGTGGCTCCGGAACACACAGAGGACAAGGTTCTGCAATACCTCGCCAAGCCGTCGTTCAATTTGTTCGTGCGCCTTCGCACCGAGTTCGACAAGATCTGCGCGCGGTACGGCCGCCGCACCGGCATCGTCCCTTATTTCATCTCTTCCCATCCGGGGTGCACTATGAAGGACATGGAGAACCTTTCCAAAAATCCTGCCTTGAAAGGAATATACATGGACCAGGTGCAGGATTTCACCCCGACTCCGATGACCACATCATCCGTCATGTACTACACCGGAATCGACCCCCGTACAATGAAGCCGGTCTTCGTGGAGCGCGATCCCGAAAGGAAGAGACGTCAGAAAACATTTTTTTTCAGAAAATAGTGTGATGAGCGCTTATCTATTCGGAAAAATGTCTTAATATTGCACCCGAAAAAGATAAATTTGGTTTATATCAGTATGACTTCAGATCAGAAGAAAAGACACGTCGTAAGTTACGAGAATATGTCGGAGGCTCTTGCCGCGGCTTTTAATGAGAAATATCCGGGCGGGTTTAATGACTACCTGCCTGACCTTGTCAAGTACCCTAAGCCGGACGGAACCACATTCTATGCTGTGACAGTCGAGACGGAGGATTCTATCAATCTGGTGAAGATCAAGGTCAAGACGGATGATGCCGAAGCGCTTGAGAGATGGCTTGAGGGAGAGGAGGACGCCGAGAACGAAGATGTTGCGGGATCTTCCGCCGACGCTCCTGCCGACACTGCCCTTCCGGATGACAACATCGCCCAGTATGGAGGCGACGAGGACACCGCCGAATAGTTTGCGGCAGGCAAGTTCAGAGTATAGTCACTCACCCCATTTCATCTTACCCGCATTATCCGCTTAAAGCAGCTTTGCCAAGCTGTCGTAATACTGCTTGCTGACCGGAATATGCCCGACGCCCTCGCGGGTGAACTCCGTATAGATTATCCCGTCCTTGTCCCGGCTCAGAACTTTTACGTGTCTTGGATTCACGTAATATGACCTGTGGCAGCGCACAAAGCCATGACCGGCAGCATTTGCCTCCAGACTCTTCATGGAGTTTCTCAATTGGTAGGTCTTCACCCTGTCGTTTTCCAGATAGTGGATTTTGATGTAGTTCGCGTCGGCGCTCACGTACAGCACCGCCGCGGGGTCAATCGTCAGCTTCAACCTCTTGTGTTCATCGTAAAACTTTACCATTGACTCTTCCGGGGTCTTGCCGGCTTCCTGCAAGTCCAGGTTCTTGTTGGAAATGATCCTCAGGAGTATGCTCAAAAGGTAAGGATAGACCAATGTCAGGCATACAACCTCGAAGCAGTAGGGGAGAGCTGCGAAGTATGGCATCCCACCATCCTTTCTATAGAAAAGGGTGGTGTACAGCGCGAAGAAGAACGCCGTCACCAGAACCTCTCCGAAGCACCAGATGACATAGTGCCACCATTTGAAAGGAATATACTTGTACAGGAACGAGAAGACAAGTCTCGTCAGCGCCAGCACACCTATCATTATGCAGGAGAGCATCAGAAGGTGGAATGTCCATGGCTTGCCTCCGATGTCATAGTATTCAGACATCGAAAACGGGTTATAGACGAAGCAGAACGCGAAAAAGAACAGCGGCATCAGTACCGCGTACTTCACTTGGCTGCCATAGCCCTTTGAGACTCTCAACGGTGTGTTCATGGCCTAAAATTTATCCCCATCCTGTCAGAACCATCCCTGAATATGCTGGGATGAAATCATAACAATCAGATTTTCGTCCCTAAAATACGTTAATTTTTCCGCCAGGCAAGGGTTTTAAGACTTTTTTTATACCTTTTATAACACTTTCTTCGTCACGGGGTGCAAATCCGGTACTTTTGCTTTCGGATTTAGAAGCTGTTTTGGAATGATTCCCGAATTTTATTATGCGGATTTTCCGAGACAGTTTCGGCTTCGGAAGAGGGAGCGTAGCAGTAGCTACGTGACCGATGACGAAGATGAAAATGGCCGGAAAGGCCATGTAAGAAAAGAGAGGAATCATTCCAAAACAGCTTCTTATAACGATCGCATCATGGAACAGATTATAAACACTTTTGAATATTCAGTGGCGCCGGAGAACATAGACTATCAGGGCCACGCCACCGTGCCGTCCATCTGTGCCAGCATCATCAACGCCATCGGCCGGAACATCCGCAAGGAGGGTTGCGGGATAGATGTCATGAAAAACGCCGGGCGTTCCTGGGTCTTGCTCCGCTCGGCTTTCGAGATTGACGAGCGGCCCACCCTTTACGACAATTACAATGTGAAGGTCTGGCCTGTGAAAGGCAAGGGGCTTACCTATAACAGATGTGTCAGACTGACGGATTCTGACGGAGAGGAGATAGGTCGCGGAACAACTGAGTGGTGTGTAATCGACTTTGACACCAGAAAGCCGATCTTCCCTGAACTCGGGCTGACGGAAGTGGATATCCCTGTTCCTTGCAAGTGCCCGAGACGGATCCGCGACTTCCTTCCGGATTTCATCAAGCATAAGGAGGTCGGCTACAGCGAGTGCGACTTCAACGGGCATCTGAACAACACCCATTACATTGAGATGTTCTATAACCTGCTGCCAGCGAGCGTTCTGTCAAGCGGACTCTTCACAAGAATCGACATCAATTTCAGGCGCGAGGTTCATTGCGGTGACGATGTGGCTTTCGGAATCCGCAAGGCAAGCGACGAGGAGTACCTCTTCATGGCAAAAGCGGGAGACGCGACTCTTTGTCACGCCTCCCTGCAAGCCATTTAGTTGTGTCCCCCCGCTTCGGCAGGCTCAGCGACCGTGCGCTTCGGCAGGCTCAGCGACCGGTCGAAGCGTACCTGCCTTTCTGAAATTATCAGTTGACTCTTTCCACCGAGGCCGTTCCTTTGGAGCGGAGCGTGGCATTGACATTATCAGGAGCCTTGTATCTGATTTTGGACACGCCTGTCGCGTCAATGATCACGATTGACCGTGTCACGTTGACTTCGCAGATGGCAGCCCCTGATGTCTGAAGGAACGCCTCCTGAGTGACAGTCCCCATAGCCTTCAGCTTGGCGGCCCCGGAAGCGTCGGCCTTCAGCGTGCCCACTTTCCCTTTCAGGCGCAGTTCGCAGCCTCCGGACACTTCGATGTCGGCTTTTCCGAAAGAGCCGTCGAGGGTTGTTTTCCCGGCTCCGCTGACTTCCGTCTCCAGCCTGTCCGCATTGATTGTGAAGCTGCCGTTCGCTGCTCCGGAAATGTCGAGTTCCGCCTCGTTGAAGATTCCCGTGACCTTGTAGGAGCAGGCTCCGCTTATGTCGGCCTCAAGCTTGTCTGCGTTGACGTTCAGTGCTGCAACCTTGCTCGCCCCGCTCATGTCCAGTGAGAATTCACCCCTTCCGAGGTCGAAGGTGTCGTTGCATTGCAGGCTGGTCACCCCGGACATCTCAAGTTCCCTGAGCTCAGGCATCGCGATCTCGGCCTCACAGGTCCAGTCGCCGTATTTTTTCTGCAACTTTGTAGGAATGCTCTTCTTCCAGCCGATTTTCAGCTCGCTCCCCTCGACACGCACCAGAAGGTATTCCTCAAACTCCCGAGGCAGGGTGACCTCGACCTTGTACTTGTCCGACTTGACAAGATTGACCTTTACCATTCCGCTCAGGTCCAAGTCTGTGAACCCTTTGCAGTCGAATTTACAGGTGGTGTAGCCGTCATCCTTGCCGGAAGGCACAGACTGGTACGGCGTTTCGCCCTGTAATCCGTAAGGAAAGCTGAAGCCTGTGGCGGCAAGCATCATGAGAGCCGCAGCACCGAAAATGATCATCTTTTTCATAACTCTTTGATTTTGTTGATTTTGTTTAGTCCGTTGAGTAAATTTCCATAATATTCCTTAAGAATTGCCGCCTTGGCGGTGTCGTCCATTTCTTCCGGGAGCTGGTCGATCATCGGCACATTTTCCTCTGCGATGCTTCCCACCGTCCTTTCCCACTTCCCGTCAATGTCTTTGGTGAGGATTTCCCTGTACATCGAGGCCGCTTTCTCTGAATATGCCAGATACACAGCCGCCGGATCGTCCGCCACGCCGCCGAACCAATCCTCCTCTTCCGCAGGGCGGCCGATGAATATGACCGCGGCTATGGCTGCGGCGCCAACGGCTGTCAACGTACTGAGTATTCTCGTGAATATCCTCTTCCGAGGACCGTCCGCCTTTTCTTGAGTCTTCGCGGCAGACCCAAGCATCGCGTCCAGTTTTGCAGCGAACCGCGCCTCGTGTCCTTCCGGCAATTCCTGATCGTCCAGAATTCCCGGATTCTTGTTGATATATTCTTTAAAGTCTGTCATATTCCAGTCTTTTTTAATTTCTCGGCTAATTTTGCCCTGCCTCTTGAAAACTGTGTCCTGATTGTGCCTTCGCGTTCCCCGGTCAGTCCGGCGATTTCTTCATAGTCAAGCCCTTCCAGAAGAACCAGATTCAGAATCAGCCTGTAATTGTCCGGCAACTCACCGATTGCCTTGCGTACCTTGTCCACTCCGGCGGTGGTTTCAGGGAACTCAAAGGTGCGCGAGTCGTCATATTCCGAAACTTCGCCGGCATATTCATCAAGGAAGAGTTTTTCTCTTGTCCGCTTCCTGAGCGCGTCGATGGACTTCCGGATGCAGGTCCGCCCGAGCCAAGCCGCCACCCGGGCCGGGTCGCCGGGAACGACGCCTGAGGTGATGAACTTCAGGATGGTGTCCTGCATGATCTCTTCGGCCTCGCCGCTGTCGCGGACGATCCGCAGGCTGATGTTGTACAGCCGCCGGGCGTGTGCCTTGTAGAACTCTATGGACTCTTTTCTTGTCATTCGTTTTTTCGATGTCGCTCTACAATATAAACGAATATTCTCACTGATTGTTACAACAATCTCATAATATTTTGAAAAAGTCGCTTCGG
>CAVERO010000081.1:0-13019 GCA_963617915.1 Candidatus Methanomethylophilaceae archaeon
TATATGAATGTCATCCGGGTCGTAAGGAGACATATACAAATCCTTCTTGAATACGGAAACTATCTTGAAAAGGGGTTCCGCATACTTGCCGGTGTTTTCTTCAGACGAAGAAGCCCCCACATTCTCAACAATCTCCTTGACGGCGTTTATCACCGACTCTGTGTCCTCGCTCTGCATATGCATGGCGATGTATGATGTCTGGAACTCAAGTTCAACAGCCTCTTCTTTGGTAATGACGCCGTCCTTTATCACCTCACACAGTTTCGCGAGAAACTCCTGATAGATAGTAAGCTTCTTCTCAAACACCTTGCTGTTCCTCTGCTGATCCACTTCCCCTTCAGTCTGTCCGGTAAGCAGTGAGTTTGTCACAATCGCCGTGAATATGACAGACAACACCACGGCAATGATCTGGAACAACAAATCATGAGAAGAGAAGATTCTGGTAAGCACCGCAAGGGCCGATATAATCAGAATAACGGCCATGAGATAAAAGCAGATTGTCATTATCTGCTTGGTGAATTTTCTGGCAGCCATATGAAAATGTGTGTTTGTTTCCGTTCAGTCCGCTGCGCCGGATTCGCTCGGCGGAGCGTAAAGGTAAGTTTTTTTTCGATGCGTCCCTCGTTTCTTTTCGCTTTTTGCGTATTTTGACTAAATTGTAAACTTGAGACAGAGTCGCCCTTCCCTCCGTGAGGTTTCCGCGAAGAAAGGCGGCAAGGCAAACGGCAAGGCAAATCCGCAGCCACGGCGTGGTGCGTTTTGTCTTGCCTTTGTTGTCTTGTGCTCCGCCTGAAGTTTGCGTCACCTTCCGGAGGAAAGGAAGGCCGCCCGTCTACCGGACGGTAGTAGAAAGTTCAACTTTATAAAGCAGATGACTTATGCTTATTCCAATCAGCGAGTCAGGCAAGCCCAAGAAGGTCTACCTGCGCATCACCAACGGTTCCATCATCAACAAGACCAAGGACGGACAGACCCTGTCCTACTCCGCCATCTCCGGCGCTCTCCGGCGCATCGAGCTCAAGGAGCACGAGTTCGAGAACAAGAAGTTCCGCAACTGGCACGTCATACTCTCCGACACGCAGTCCGGCGAGGAGTACGACATCTCCGTCTCCCGCTCGTCCGGCGCGTTCAAGGGCATCATCAGGAGTCTCGTCACTGAGCAGGGCCTCGGCAACCTCGACGACATCACCATCGAGACCTATCTCTCGAAGACCGGATACACCAACGCCGTCGTCACCGCCTCCGGCCAGAAGCTCCACTGGACTGACGAACCGATGCCCGAGCTCGCTCGCGTGATGGTCGGCGACAACGAGGTCATCGACGACACCGCCCAGATGAACTGGATCCAGACTCTCGTCGACAGGGTCAACGCAAAGCTCAACTCCGCCGAAGAGGCTCCGGCCCCGGCCGAGGAGGACGACCTCCCTGAAGAGTTCGCCGAATAGTCGCCTTTCCCGGCGGAGTCCCCGAAGGGGGATTCAGCCGGGATTTCAGAAACGAGTTACACCTTTATAATATGAAGAAGAAAGTGACCGTCGATTATGCCGACGAGAACGCGCTTGAACAGGTGCTCAATTCCCTCAAGACCATCCGGAAGGAGGTACGGGACATATACCGGAGCATGCAGTATTCGTACAAGGCAGTCTACACGAACCAGGACCTGATGGATATCTGCGGCATCGGGGTAAAGACGCTCAAGAAATGGCGGGACTGCGGAGACCTCCCGTTCTCCATCAAGGGCAACACCTACCTCTACTCCCGGAAGGATGTGGCGAAATTCCTTGAACGGAACCACTACGACCTCAGCCCCGAGGCGATGCGGAAGCGGGAGCGCAAGTCATAGAATATCACGAGAAGGATGAAGGCGGCCGTGGACTCACCACGCCGCCTTCAAATTAGTAAATTCTATCAGATGACCGTCCGCAAACCTCTTCCTATCCGATAAACATCTCAATTTATCCAAACTTACCTCAAAATACCATACTTTGGATAAAGTTGATTTTGCTTAATTAATTGATTGATGTATCTTTGTATAAGATTTTAATGCAGAAATTATGGAAAAATTAATCGGTAGAAAATCAGAATTGGATTTATTGTCAAAGTATTACGAGAGTGACCGTCCAGAATTTATCGCTTTGTATGGAAGGCGCAGAGTAGGCAAAACCTTCATTGTCCGAAGTTTCTTCAAGGACAAGTTCGATTTCTTCGCGACCGGCATTCTGGAGGGCACCTATGAGGAGGAGCTGAAAAGCTTCGGTGATTCTTTAAGGGAATATGGCTACAAAGGAGCCGAACCCGGCAATTGGATGGATGCTTTCGGGGCTTTGGCCAGCCTTATGATGAAGTCAAAGCGCAAGAAGAGATGTGTCATTTTCTTAGACGAGATATCATGCTTCGACACGGCTCATTCCGGCTTCACCAGGGCGTTGGGACATTTCTGGAATAAGTATGCCTCAATGCAGGACAACACTTTTCTGATTGTCTGCGGTTCTGCCACATCGTGGATAACCAAGAATGTTCTGAACAATAAAGGCGGTCTTCACAACAGGAGAACGCATGAGATACATCTGCGGCCTTTCAACCTGTCCAAGACAGAACAGTATTTTGTCTCTCGCAAGGCCAAGTGGAGTCGAATGTCCATTCTTCAGGCATATATGGTGTTGGGCGGCGTTCCATACTACCTGAGTCTTCTGGATATGGACGAAAGTCTTCCGGAGAATATAGACAGGCTGTTCTTCTCCGAGGATGCCCCTATGCGCAATGAGTACACCCGGCTGTATAGTTCTGTATTCAGTAATCCTGAGCGTTATATGGATATTATCAAGGTTCTTTCGACAAACAAGACAGGACTTACCCGCACAGAAATCTCCGAGGTCGCGCATATTGATTCTGGCAAGGGTTTATCTGAAATGCTGGACAATCTTGTCGCCTGCGATTTCATATGCAGTTACCGCAACGGACTAAAAAAGAACGGGGAAATCTATCAGTTGATGGATTTCTACACTATCTTCTATCATCAGTTCTGCGCCAATCCAAGTTCAGACCGGCATTATTGGAAGAATACCTTGAACTCTCCGTTACAGAATACCTGGTATGGTTTATCATACGAACGAGTATGTATGGCTCATATTCAAGAAATTCTCAACGCCCTCCATCTCGACACTATCCACACGGAATACTACTCCTTCCGCAGCAAAGACTCATCTCCGAAGGTTCAGATTGACCTCGTCATCGACCGCAGCGATGACTTTGTGGACATTATTGAGATTAAGTACTCTCGCGTCCGCTTCGAAATGACCAAAGAAGAAAGAGACAAGATAGAACATCGAGTGTCCCGTTTCGTCAATGAGACAAAAACCAAAAAAGGCGTACAGACAGTCTTGATTACAACGCTCGGATGTGAGAAGAATCGGAATGCCGATGTATGCCAACGTTTTCTAACACTCGATGACCTGTTTGACTAACTCTATCTCTACTTTGTGGGCTATCGCTGCTTGACGCACTGGCTCCGCGACTGCGTGTTCTCCGGGGCAGCTTCAATGCCCGGTTTCCTGGCAGATGTTGCTCTATAGAAGCGGGAACCTCTTTCTTCCGATCCACCGTCTGCTCCTTCTTCGGGCTGGCGATGACTCTTCCCAGCCCAATCACCGGCAGGAGCAGCCCCCAGCCGAACCCTTTAGCGGCTCCGATGTCGCGGCTCCTGCCGATCAGCGCCCCGGCAACGGCGGAGACTCCGACGATCCCGGCGATGAGAAATATTGCCGCCATCGCTATCTCAAGCACTCCCATATCAGCGCCTCCTCCGCTTCATGTCCTGCGGTCTTGACGGACGCGCCGCCCTGGCTTCCGGCTTCGGGGCGCGGTTCCGCTCCTCGATCTTCCTCATGATGCCGGGGAGATTCTTCTCGTCATACTCCATGTTGTGGTCACGGCAGACCTTCCTCTCAAGGGCCTCCTGCGAGATTGTGGTCCCGTCGCGCTTGATGTGCCGCACCTCTGTCGGGTCGTAGCGCCTTCCGGCGAGGGACGGGTGCTGGAGGGCGTACCCGAGGCAGGCGAACCTGTGGCAGTCCGTCGGCGATGTCTCCGAACACATCAGCGCCTGCCTCTCTCCCTTCCTCGCCGCCGCGACTATCTCGTCGTAGGTCTTCCTGAATCCCTCCGTACCGGTCATCTCCTCATAAGAGAGATCCCTAGGAGGCATAGCCGCGAACCGCTCCTTGAAGTCCCTCTCCGAGAAAACGTCCTTCCCGTCCGGCCCTCTCATCAGCCAGCCCTTCGGGGCGTGGACCTCCGCCGGGATGCCGAGGGCCTTCGCGGCGAGTATTCCCGCCTCGTCAGCCCCCGTCTGCCCGCCGCTGACAATCTCCCTGATGTTCACGCCGCTTTCCGTCAGTTCCTTCAGGGCCGCCGTCACTATGGCGTTGACCTCGTTCTGGCTTATGTCGTGCGCCGCGAAGGTCTGCATCCCGTTGCCGGCGATGTTCACCTTCAGAGGAGTGGATCTCTCCCTGTCAGTCATACAGGAGATTATGTCCGAGGCTATCTCCTTCGGGTCGGCGCTTCCGCCCGCGAGCGGTATCTGGATGATCTTCCCCTTGGCGGCCTTCTCCGTGAGCCTTTCGCCGACCGTGCCGAAGTCGGCCGCGAACGCCACCGTGAGGTCGGCGGACTCCGCGTTCTCCCTCGTCCTCCGGGCGTAGCCGCCCGCGGACTGGGTGAACGTGACGCCTTCCGCCTCTCCCGGAAACTCTGTCCTCTTGACGTGGCCTCCCATCACGTCGCCGTTGAAGATGTACCTTATGCCTTCCTTCTCCAGCGAGTCCCTCAGCTCCTGCCGGCAGAACTGCGGGAACGCCTTCGACTGCGGCCAGCTGCGCACGTCTCTCACTACCGTGATTCCGTTGCGCCGGAGGTTCCTTATGAACTCGTCGATCTCGAGGTTCGAGTGTCCGACGGTGAACACCGCCCCCTTGTGCAGCGACCCGTAGAGAGCCTCGTCGAAGGTCTTCGCCTCCGAGGTGGTTCCGTAGTCATAGCGGGCCCTTGTCTTCGCCGTCCGCTCCCTCAGGTCCTCCTCGGATATGGGGACGGCCTTCCTGAGGGTCTCCTCCTTCGCGAGGTCAGCCATCATAAGTTCCATATTGGACTTCACGAGTCCCTCCCCGTCGGGGACGAACCCCGCGTCGAGGCACTTCTCCATAATCTTCGACAGCACCTCCGCAGGGCCGTCGTTTCTGAAGAACACCCGCTGGTTGTCGAGGGCGGCTTCGAGGTACTCCCCGCCGAAGCGGCCTCCGACCGTGTTGGTGTCCACCCGCATCCGCCCCTTGCCGTCCAGCCCGAACTCGCCGTAGGCCGTCTGGCCCTTGTAGAGGACGACCCTGTCGCGCTCTATGCCGAGGTGCCAGGCCGTGGCGAACCTCAGGTGTCCCTCTTCGGGGTCGTGTCCCGCCTTCCTCTCCTGCTCGTCCCTTATGCTGACGGCCTTCTCCCGGAACGAGGCGAACTCCGACCGGGCCTTTATCCTCCTGTCCAGCGGGGCGAACCCCTTGGCATCGGGGAGGTTCGACGGCGAGTAGAGCTTGCCGTCCTTCATCCGGAAGTACACCCGGTGCACCTCAGGCCGCTCGGAGTCGATGTAGGTGCCGTCGAGGATGTTCCCCTCGGAGTCCCTTCTCGTCCCGAGCCGCTCCATCATCCTCTCCAGCCCCTCCCGCCCCACGATGACGCTGTCGGGGTTGAGCTTCAGGATGGCGTTCTCGATGTCGCGTCTCTCCTCGGGGACGGCGTAGACCCTCGCCCTGCCGGGAAGGGAGAGGACGGAGATGAGTGTCGCCTCCTCTCCGGTGTCACGAGCCGGGGTCTCCGATGTCACTTCATCGAGCCGCCGGAGGGTCTTCTCCGTCTCTTCCACCCTTCTCCGCTGCTCCGGGGAGAGCATCGCCCTGGCCCTGTAGGCGATAGTCTCGGGCACCCCGCCGTAGGCGATCTCCGCGAGTCCGCCGGTGAGGGCCGCGACAAGGGGGCTGTCGCCGCCGAGGGCGATGGACCTTCTCACCGCCTCCTCCCAGCTCCTGGAGTCGGACAGGGCGAGGAACGCCGCGTCGAGGGCGTACGCGTCGTCAGCCCTGCCATCGCCCATAATGTAGGTGCCGTCCTTCTCCGGGTCCTCCTTCAGCTGCCCCCTCAGTAGGGCCGAGAGCACCTCCGGCTTCGGCAGCCCGTGGACGACCCCGAGGCGCGACCCGATGTCAGCGCCCAGCTTCCTCTCCAGACGGTAGGCCGCGTCCGACGCTCGGACGATGTCCTCCCGCATCGACTCCGGGAACCACCTCAGGTACCGCCCGAGCGAGCGCGAGTGCTCCTCGAAGTCCGCCTTCAGCAGCGCGTCGGCCCTTCCGATGACGACGGCCCCGCAGAGCGCATCGCCGGGACTCTTCGGGTCAAGGCCCGAGAAGTCTCCATCCCGGAGCGACGCTCCGAGGAGCGCCTCCGTGATATGCCCCGGGGTGGGCTTATATATCCGCTCCCTGTAGGTCTTCGGATCCATCACCCTGTTCTCCTCGAAGAGCGGGAAGAATATCCCGTTGATGTCCGCGATGTTCTCCTTCCTGTATGGGGAGCCGATTATCTCCCCGGCTATGAGTCCCAGCATAACTTGTGTCTTTTTGAGATGTATTCAAGCGATATGCAAAGTTGGTCTGAGATCCGGCAATTTTCCGGCAGAGACTTATACAATCTTCCTGAAGGAGAAGGGGGCGCAGTCGCGCGCCGCGTCCCCCTCCGTCAAATCAGTGTCAGTTCAGTGTCGAAGCGCCGGGGCTACGCCCTTCTCGCGCGCTTCGGGGCCTCGGCCTTCGTCTCGGCGGACTTCTCCGCCTTGGCCTCTGTCTGCCGCTGCTCCTCCGCCTTCTTCTCCGGCGCGGCCGACCTCGCGGCCTCGTTGCGCTTCCTGACGGTCTCCCTCCAGAACGGGGTGTCCACCTTCACGACCTGCCGGGACACGGCGCTGTACTGCACCACCGCGTTGAACTGCCTTCCGTCCTTGGTCTTGAAGTCCTCGATGTAGAGGTCCTTCCCCTCGGAGAGCAGGTCCACCTGCTCCGGGGTGAACGTGTGTCCGTACATCGTCGGGGCGACCTTCTCGAGGTAGTTCCTCACGTCCGCGCACGGCGTGGTGAAGAGCTTCTGCGTCCCCCGGATGACCCTGCCGTCCCGGTCGCACACGAACGCGTCGAAGGACACGAGGCACCTTGTCTTCGTCTCCGTGCCGTCGGCATTGGTCCTGGTGAGCGTTATCGGGCTGCCGCCGTTGGCGAACGAGTGGCGGGTCTCCTTGCGCACCGCCTCGCCCTTGTCGTCGCGCACGGTGTACTCGTAGCTGTCCATCAGGCGCTCCGCCACCTTGTCGCTCCTGAGGGTCTCGCCGTAGACGCTCAGGTCGGGGTTCGGGTTCACGGTGAAGTGCTTCACCTCCACCCTGTCGCCGCGGAAGGCGGCCTGCAGTGCCATCGGCCCGATGACCGTGAGGCTGCCCACCTTCGCGTAGGCGTTCACGTAGTCCGTGACCTGCCCGTTGGCGAGCTGGCGCGCCACCTGCTCGTTGCCGAGGATGTAGTCCTTCTTGATGCCGTAGCTGCTCTCGAGCTCGTCCCACGGGATCCTGTCCAGTCTGTCCTTGATGAACTGAGGATAGACGATTGTCTTCTTCTCCGAAGACGCCTTTTCTTGTGTCTGTTCCATATTGCATTGGGTTTTAATGGTGTGTGTTCGGTTTTCAGGGGGCGTTCAGTATTCGGAGGCGTTTTTCTTCTCCGCACAGTCTGCGGCCTGAAGCCTCTCGTTAAGGTCGTTGAAGCCGGAGTACTCTTCGCTGTGGTCTACTATTATTGCTTCCGGATCGGCGGCGAGGACTCCGTCCGCTATCTCCCGGCTGGCCTTCCTCCCGGCTTCGTCGTTGTCGAGGTAGAGGTTGACCGTCTTATGCCGGTTGATGAACTCCGCCGCGGAGGAGGCGTTGACTACGCTGTTCAGGACGCAGATGTCCTCGCCCGGGCGCAGCGGCCCGCCGCCACGCGTCTGCATATACGAGAGGAAGTCGAAGAGGCCCTCGAACACGGCTACGGACTCCGACGACGGCTCCCGGCAGTCGAGGCCGTCCTGATTGAGATACGTAGGGGCCGAGCTGGTGCAGCGCTTGCCGGTCCTTCCCTTCTCGGGACTTCTCAGCACGAACCCCTCGAGGCTGTTCAGGAAGCCGATGTATGTCCTGACCTTGCCTCCTGCCCTCACCGCGACCTCGGCGCAGAACCTCTGGACGGTCGCCCGGCTGATGCCCCGGTCCTCGGCGTATGCAAGAAGGCTCTCTTCGCTCAGCGGGGAGACGGATAAGACCTTGAACCCCGCCGCCCTCTGCGGGCGCGGGGCAGGCGCTGTGTCCTTTATGACAGTGTTGGATCCGCTTCCGGAGCGGATCTCCCGGAGCTTCTCCACGGCCGCGTCGGCCGGGCAGTTCTCGAGGCGCATCACGAGGTCGATGACTCCTCCCTTGCTGCCGTCTCCGAAGTCTGCCCAGGCGTAGCCGTGCGGGAGGATGTGGAACGAGGGGGTGCGCTCGTCGCGGAACGGGGAGCGGATGAACCCGGAGCGCGGGACGGCCTCCGCCATCCCGTAGTGCCTCAGGACCTCGGCCACCGTGAGCCGCGTCCCTGCTCCATTGTTGAAGTCCGTCTTGTCCATTCCGTCTCGTTTTGTGCCTTGCGGCGTTAGCTTGCTGCCGCCAATCCGTCAATGGGATTTGGCTATTACCTGTAGTCGCGGCTGCCGTGAGCCGCCTGTATAAAATCCTTTGCCTCAAAAAGAAAATCCTTCGCGGGAACGATAATTGATTTCTTTTTGCTACATTTGAGCGAAGAAGATGTAATTATCTTCTATGGGCAAGATTTTATACACAAAGTAATATTATTTTATACATATATCCAAGAGATGAGTATAAAATATATCCTGATTTCGTGATGAAAAAAAGAAGTTTGGTGGAAAACGCCAGCAAATATCTGTCGGACGACGCGCCTATCAAGAACCTGAAATTCCTGTCCGAATTCATGAGACAGCTTGGACTGAGCATGGAGGACGTCGCGGTCGCAGCCGGAGTCAGGACGAATTCGGCGAGGAACTGGTTTTTAGTGGACAATATGAGTCTCAGCAAGGTGATTAAGGTCACCGAGTACTTCGGCTACGAGTTCGTGATTTCATACGACACTCCCGCGCCGAAAATCGACCGCACCAAACTCGTCATCGAAGAGCCGGCCGAGACTTTCCCGGACATCGACATGACCAAAAGGCTGGCCTTCATAAGAGTGGCGATGTACAAGACCGGTGTCACGAACACCCTGCTTGCGGAGAAGATCGGCTGCATCCGTGGGGCTGTGCAGAAGTTCTTCCAGACCGATGACACCAGCATCTCCAACATCTACAAGATAGCCGAGGCCTTCGACTGGACCGTGAACATCAGGTTCAAGAAGAAGGCTAACTGAGATTATAATCTCTTTAATGAAACGTATCCTCTCTTGGTGGGAATAATCCTGCTTGACTGCTTACGTATCCCTAACCTTCAGCAGCTCCTTCTCGTCGGCCAAGTACCGCCACCACGGCTTCGCCTCCCTCAGGAGTCCCAGGAAAGCGTCCCTTCCGTACTTTCTGATGAACTCGTCCGGGTCCGACGGCTCAGGAAACAAGGCGACATATATCTCGTCGAAGTCGAAATCCACATCCTTGACTGTGTGAACCGACCTCATCACCGCCTTCAGCCGCTTTTCGTAGTTAGGCTTGACCTCACTCCCCTTCCCCGTCTTCACAATATCGAGGTCCGGGCAGAGGATGATCTTCTTCGTGCCGCGCGAGAAGGCGCTCACGACCTGCATCTTCCTGTCGCCTGATATGTCGGACCCTCCGATGGCGACCACTCCGGGGATGCCCGCGGCCGTCGCCGTCAGAGCGTCCATCTCGCCCTCGACGACCGCTATCACGCCGCTGCCCTCCGCCGGGTAGTTGAAGAACTCCGACCGGCGGTCCAGCCCCGCGTTGGCAAGGTACTTGGGCGGGTCTCCCCCGTCGACCCTGCGGAAGATGAACCCCTTCAGAACGCCGGAGCAGACGTAAGGGATGGCGAGCGTGTGGGTCTTCCCCACCGCCGTCCTGCCGTCATCGCCGCACACCTGGCACACTGCGTCGAGGTCGTCCTTGCGGAACTTGCGCTTCACTGTCATATAGGTCACCACGGAACTCCACAGCGGCACGAACCCGAACCCGAGGTCCTTGATCTGTCCATCGGTAAATCCCCTCCCGTTCTTCAGATAAGCGCGCGTCCTCGCCGCCTTCTCGGTCTTGGCGTTCTCGAGACACCACACGAAATACTCCGCGAGCGCCTGGAGGACACCCTCGCGCCGCTCGCGCCTCGCTGCCGCCGACTTGACCTCCTTCGAGTCCGGCATCGGCATCCCCAGCGAGTAGCGCTCCGAGAGCCACGAGTAGAGCTGGTAGACGTTCTCGAACCCCTTCTCCCGCATCAGGATGTCGGTCACGCCGACGGAGTTCGACCAGTCGCCCTGCTCCCGCATCCTGAGGTCGCGCACGCCCACGACTGTCTTCTCCGGATGCTTCACCTTAGGCTCCGAGAGGTCCATCTTCAGCGGGCTGACCCAGCGGTCGCGCGCCGTGCCCTGCTGCATCCTCCTGAAGGCGTACCGGGGCAGGAGCTGGTCCAGATGCTCGTAAATGAACGGATTGGCTACGCGCCTCTCCCACGACCTTAGTATGTCAAGGTAATCGTTCATAGCAGCCTCCCTTCGCTACTGTTCATCCGGAGTGTCGAACGCCCCGCCTAGAAGGTCCCCGAGGCTCACCGCGTCGCCCGGCTTCGGCCTGGCTGTCCTGAACGGAGGTCTTGAGGCCTCAGCCGCCCCGGAGAGTATCTGGGAGACGGTGGAGCCGTCGAAGCGCCTGCGGGCCTTCGCCACATCGTCCTGCCCTCCTCCTTCCCGCTTCTTCTTCATCACTGTGCCGCTCTTGGTCACCACGATGCCGCAGGCCTCGTTGAGATGCTTCTTCACGGCGTTGACGACGTACCCCTGCGGGCTGTTGGCGCGGCTGGCGCGCGGGGTCACCTCGATGAGGAAGCCCTCCAGGTCGAAGTTCTTCGACGCGGTCTTGAAGAGGACGATGTTCGCCTTTATCTCCGCCATAGAGAACCCGAGGTTCTTCACGAGCCTGTCGACCACCGCGCGCGGGAGCACGTCGATGGGGTTGCTGAGCATGCCGATGGAGTTGGTAGTGCTCTCGTAGCGCAGCTGGTGCTTGGGGTAGAAGATCACTGACGTGATGGACTTGCGCCCGGCGCGTCCGCGGTTCAGCTCGGACGAGGCCGAGTAGACCGGCTCGTAGTCGAAGGTCCACGGCGACATCCTGTCCAGCTCCTCCTTGGCGGAGACGATGGTGTTGCGGATGAAGTCCTTGGTGGCCGGGTACTTGTCCGTGAGCCCCCACTGCTCGCGCAGCTCCTGGATGGTGAACTGGAGCGGGCGGGTCTGGTTGCTCACGAGCTTGAACATCCTAAGCGAGCAGGTCTTGGAGAACCGCATGGCAACCTGAATGTCGTACCTGCGGAACCCCTTCGAGAAGTCAAGGATGGCCTCCCACGTGGTCCTGTTGACGTTCACCACTATCACGCCCGGCTTGCGGTTTATCCACACGTCGTTGACGAGGTTGTGCGCCTCGAACTCGTAGACCGGGTCCCCGTTCTCGTTCACCACGGGCTTCCCGTTCCTCATCGCGGGGCGCTCGTGGGAGATGGTCTTCTCCATCAGCTCCATCACGGCCTGCTTCGCCTGCGAGTAGTTGGTGTTGTTCGCCCCGTTCAGCAGCTCCCGCGCCTCGATCTCCACGCACGCGTCACCGAGCGGGCCGATGCTGACCTGCGAGATGCCGGAGCCGTCTCGGAAGTTCAGTCCCGCCACCTGACACTGCGCCGCCCTGACCAGAAGCATCATCAGGCGCTCCGAGTAGATGCTCAGGTCCTGATGGCCGGTGGCGAATATATAAGACTCCACGACGTTCCTCGTGGTGGTGGCAAGGGTGGTCATCCCGTCGCCCTTCTTCGGTTCTTCATTCCGCTCAGACATAGGCTTCCTCCTTATAATTGCAAAACTCCCTTCTCATTGCATTCCTCCCTTTTTCCGGGTTCTGAAGTAATTGCATCTCTCCTTTTTCGCATTTCAAAACTCCTTTTTTATTTTCGCATCTCGGATTTAACGAAATGTAAGACAATAATTTACATAGATATCCCACAAAAAAGTCAAGACATAAACAAGTTCTATGATAATCTAACAAGACATAGGACTCCGGGAGGGTGAAAAGGAAAGGGACGATGGAACAGCCCGAAAGTTTCCCGGAAACCGAGGATAATTGCAGAACTCCCGTTTCATTTGAGAACTCCCCTATTCCGCAATGGCGAAGCATTTCATTTCTCCTTTTATTGATTGCATAACTCCCTTTTTCTCCTTTGAATATTGAACGGAAACGGCTGACACACAAGAGACTGCGGAAAAAACGGACAACCAGGTTAAGACATAAATAAGTTCTGTTATTATTTAACAGGACATTCAATCCCGGAGGTGTGAAAGGAACAGACAGAGCCGCCTGAAAGCAGGAAAGCCTCCGCACCTGGCGCGACGTGTATGAATCGAGTAGTCCCATAATCTTTTTCAGGAGTCTGAAAGCGTCATTACCCTCTGACTTGCAATTTATCCGCTCCCTTTTCGTTGCAAAATTAATAAAAGGGAGAATATAAACAAGGTGTTTTTCTGAAAGACTCGTTTTTTTCTCCCTTTATTTTTAAGGAAGATTCCGAGGAAACTTAAAAATTCAGCAATTGTATTTCTCCTTTTTTTTACAAGTACCTGTCACTTACTATCTTCAGTAATGGCCTGAAGGTCGGCGGCCAAAAAGTACTCCGGGTACGC
>CAVERO010000082.1:0-12922 GCA_963617915.1 Candidatus Methanomethylophilaceae archaeon
CGCGCGCGCCGATGGTACTGACACACCAGTTGGGAGAGTAGGTCGCCGCCGTACTCGGGGAGGCCCGGACGTCGCTCAGACGCCCGGGCCTCTTTTTTTGTTTTATCTGTCTTTCCTTGAGTCCACTTGAAAAAGTGCCTTTTGCCACCTTTTAGTGATGATGAAAAAATAAGTTGGTAAGGTTTTGTGAAGGATTTTTGCGGATAGATTTGTTTGAGAAGAAGGATTGTACCGGTTCTTACTCCACTGCGGATTACTATCTCCAGAAATGGAACCCGTCTTACGGTCGTTACTTTGTGCTGAATGTCCGCTACGAGCTGCGTAAGAAAAACGCGTTCAGACGGTGATGTCTGAACGCGGTAAGGTTTTCCTGATGACCGGAGCCGTGGGCGGTCACGGTCTTAAGAATATTCCTGTATTTTTTACTCTGGAAGGATGTCGGCCTCAAGGGCGATCTTATAGACCTCGATGTTTCCGATTTTGGCGTCATCCGTCTCTCCCGGGTAGGCGATGTAGCCGACACCGTCGGAGTTGAAGGCTATCCGGAATTCTCCGGAGGCCGAGTTGTTGAGCGCATTTTCCGTCAGAGTGAAGTTCTCCCACTGGAGGCTGCTGTTCAGGTACTTGAACGTGACGGCGTGCTCGGCGTCCTCAACCGCGGCGACAACAAGGCCGGTCGGAGAAACCGAGAAGGTTGATGCTTCTGAAACTCCTGATGAGCTGCTGTTGCCCAGAATGCCCTCTCCATATTCGACAAGTTTCTTGTCGGTGAAATTTACCTTATAAACTTGCATCTTTGCCGCCGCTACATCACAGGCGTACACAAAAAGGTCATCTCCGTCTGTCGCGATGTTGAAGTTCGTTGGGACACCGTACTCGGATTCACCCGGCTTGAAGTCGTACACCACAGGAGTCAGAGTGCAGCCGTTGCCGACCTCATACACGAAATAGCCCCACATGTTGAATGATGCAAGCATGTAGATTTTCCCGTTGAATGTCGTAAAGCACGAGCTGTAGAACCATCCTGAACTGCTTGTCGGACCTTCTCCGAAAGCCGGCGCGATTCCGCTGGCCGAGGCGTTAAGTTTCTCGACCCATTCTGAACCATTGTAATAGGCTGAACCTATTGTCCGTTTGTTAGGATTTGTGTTGTTTGTAAAGAAGAATGCCGGGGTTCCGTCGCTTTGGATATAATGTGGAGAAGGGAAGGAGGCGTTTATGTTCACCGAATTGAGGCTGGCCTTGCCCACGACTTCCCAAGTGGTGGTGTACTTCCTGACGGTATTCTTGTTGTTGATCTCACCTCCGATGTATTTGAGGTAGGCAGTGCCGTCGCTTGCGAACGCAAGGGTAGGTTGCTTCGCATCCTTCGCGTCAGGGTCGGGTTTGATGTAGGAATCTCCGACAAATGAGAAGGAAGTCCCGTCAAACCTCTGCACGGCCACCCTGTCAAGCTTGTCGCCGTCAATCTCCTTGTAGTAGGCGATCCAAGGGTTGCCGTCCTTCGGGTTGATGGCAAGGTCGATCGAACCGAAGATCTTTGTGCCGTCGGAGATGGAGGCAACCTTTGTGACGACATATTCAAGCACCTTGCCGACCTTGAGAACGTAGTTTGCGGATGTGCCGGCGACTGCGTCCGTCACGGTGATGTCGATCGGGAAGCTGGTGTCAACCTTGGCCTTGCCGCCTTCCGCCTCCTTGCCTCCGATTTTGACCACATCGTTCAGACCGGCCTCGACGGAAATCGTGAGTTCCTGCCTGAAAGCCGCTGCCGGCACGCGTACAATCATCTCCGACGCGATGGCCTCCGGGGCGACATCATCGGTAAGAACCGCGTTGTCAGCCTTGAGGAACGAGACACTCTTGAGTTCGGCGGCTCCGTCGTTCTCCTTTACGGAGAGGGTGTAGGTGGAGGTGAGTTCGGAAACCTCGTCGGTGACGGTGAGCTTTGTCCCGTCGGTGACGCTGATCGAGGTGACACCGCTGGTGACGACTGTGGAACCGGCCTTGACGACATCGTCGTCAGTCGCCGTGAAAGTCGGGATGAACGAGCTTCCGGAACCCTCAGGGAGTACAAGGCTTATGGTCTTGGCCGTTTCGTCGATGGCTCCTGTCACGTTGGACGAGAGAGTCTGGTTGAGAGAGGACTGAAGCGAGAAGGATTTGATCTGGGCCAAACCGTCCGCTTTCGGGTCATTGTTGCAGGAAACCGTTCCGGCAACGACAATCAGCGCGATGCTGAAAAACGTCGAAATACGTCTCATAATACAAATTGGTTAATATGAATAACTTTAAGTTTCACATTTGCGTAACACCTTGTTTCCCGTCACTAATGTGACGGATCAGGATCTTCTCTGCGGGGGGGGGATGGATTCAGGGGGCGGGACGCTATATCTTGGTGAACACGAACGTCTGCCCCTTGCCTGAAGGCCCCGGGTAGCCCAATTCCATGCCCTCAAGACTGCTTCCGGAGAGTCTGATGGTCAGGGTGTTGTCCTTGGACGAATCCGGAGAGCCTGTCTTGAGCCACAGGACGCGGACCGGAAGGGAATACGTCCCGGGGCTGAATGTCAGGGGGCTGACGGTCGATGGCTGGATACGGAAGTCCACGCCTTCCTTCAGCCCGTCGCCGACGGTCACCTCGTACTCGACCGAGATCGGCTCGGAGAAATGATTCTCACTTACGCTGATTGTGATTTTCAGCTCGGAAAGTATGCTCTCGACACCTTTGCCGAAGCGGCTGTCAATCGTGGAGGACGAGCCTCCCGCATTGTCAAATATGCTGGCGAACGGGGTGTCGAAAAGGACATCCTCGTGCCACTCGCAGCCGCAGCACAGAAGGGCGGCCGCCAATATTCCTAAAAACTTTCTCATCATTCCCCGATTGTTTTTCTTCCGGTGTAGCCTTCGTTCTGGACCATGTAGTCGTTCGCCTGCATCTCAAGCTGGCAGATCGGCAGCGCGTAGTGGATGTCCGGCCAAGACAGGGACTTTCTCGTCGATGTGGTGCTGGCCGGTCTGGTCAGACCTTCCATCCGCCTCTTGATGTCAAAGAAACGGTGTCCTTCGAAGCAAAGTTCCTTTGTCCTTTCCTCCTGGACGATGGCGTCAAGGTCTGAGGCGGATGACCAGTTAAGGGCGATCTTCTCCGGTGTCGTGCCCAAGGCTCTGGCCCGAAGTCTCTTGATGTCGTCGGCAGCCTCGGAGAGTTCTCCGGAAGCCCCTTTGCAGAGGGCTTCGGCGTGGATGAGGTACATTTCCGACACCCTCAGCACGAAGAAGTCGCATCTTCTGTTCTTCTCGTCGCTGACCCCGCTTTTGACCGGCAGGTACTTGCAGACGGTCGTGAAGGACTTGCCAGCGTAATTGTCGCCGTCCTCGTCCTCACCGACATATTCAAACAGCTCCTTGCGCACATCGCCGTCGTCGAACCGAGCGATGAATTCCGGAGCGGGTTCCAGTTTCTGGCTTCCTGTAGGGTCGTAAAGGGAGTTCATCCCGAGGCCCTCGTCGTAGGTGTTGAGTCGGAGAATCCCCTCTCCCGGGCATTCCTGCGCCTTGCGGAACATCCTGACGTACTCGTCTCTGCCGGCCAGGGGAACTCTCTCCATCACTTTCCCGGCGTACTTCGCAGCGTTCTCATAGTCACCTTTGTAGAGGCATACCCTTGCCAGAAGAGCCTCGCAGGCCAGTCCCGAGATGTAGGTCGGATCGGTCATCGCGTCGCCGCCAAAATATTCCAGGGATTTTTCCAAATCGGAGATTACCCTGTCGTAGCACTCTTTCACGGTGTGTCTGGAGAGTTTGTCGTCGAATCCGGGAATATAGTCGATCGCCACGACACCAAGATGCGACGCGTCCCCCGTCGCCCCGTAAGGCAGGGCGAAGCAGTTGCACAGGTCGAAGATCGCCAGCGCCCTGGCGAAATAGGCGTAGGCGAAATGCGTCCTCACGATGTCAGTGTACTCCGGGTATTTGTCAAGGAGTTTCTGCCCGTAGTAGAGGATGTTGTTGGCGTTGGTCGCTATGACGTAGCCGTTCTTCCAGAGCGTGTAAGGGTAGCCGGAGTTGTCCTCGGCGTAGTAGTCGAAGTCGTACAGCCTGAGCAGGGACTCGTCACAGTTGACCCTGGAGGCGTTCTGGGTGTCGCCCGAGATGTCGGCGAACCGCAGGTACGATCCGTCGTAGAAATCGAGGATTGTCCGGTGCAGTCCGACCCCGGCGGCCTTGAGGCCGTCCACGTCGGAGAAGAATCCCTCGATGGTGCTTTTTCCGAGGGTCTCCACATTGAGGAATCCCGTGCAGGAGGTGACCGCCGCCGAGATTGCCAATGATGCTGAAATGATGATATTCTTTCTCATATTAGAAATCAATTGAAAGCTGCCCGGACACGGACCGTGTCACTCCCATGGCATAGGTGATCGTCTTGTAGCTGTTGTGTGACTTGCTCTGTCCCGGACACCAAAGGTAGAGGTTGTCGCCCATCACGGAAAATGTGGCTCCGGAGATCCTCATCCGGCGGCACAGCGACTGCGGAAACGAGTACGACAGGGTGACGTTCTTGAGCTGGACGTTTGTCCTGCTGTAGAGGAACCGCGTCGAGCTCATCGTCGAGAGGTTCGAGCTTTTATAGACATATTTCGGGTTGGCGGAGACATCGCCCGGCTTCCTCCAGTGGTCAAGGTCTTCGACCACGGTGTTGAAACCGATTATGTCGTGTCCGTCGTCCTGCGTGTAAGACGTGAGCGCCCATCCGCCAATCGAGTACGTCATCAACACTCTGGCGCTGAACGGACCGAATGAGAAGTTGTTGGACAGACCGCCGCTCAGGTCGGGTTCCTTGCTGTACTCCGGCAGCAGGACGCGGTTGTCGTAGGAGAAGGTATAGGTCAGGTCGCCGTCCGTCGTGTACCACATCGGGCTGCCTGTCGCGGGATCGACTCCGGCCCATCTGCTGAGCCACCAGTCGCTCTTGCTGGCTCCCACCATCCAGACGGTGTCGAAGAACCCGGTGTGCATGTCCTTGTAGAGTTCCCTGATGACGTTCCTGTTGACGGAACCGTTGAAGTCGGTTGTCCATTTGAACTTCGGGGTGTCGATGTTCTTCGTGGCCAGGGTGAACTCGAGCCCTCTGTTTTCGATCGCACCGACATTGCGCACCACGGTCCCGTCGGTGATGATCGAAGAGACGCGCCCGCTGTAAAGGAGGCCGGAGGTGTACTTGTCGTAGGCTTCCACCTCAAGGTCGATCCTGCCTCCGAAGAATGACACGTTGACCCCGGCGTTGTAGATGTAGGTGTTCTCCCAGCTCAGGCCCGGGTTCGGAGCTGAGCTCTGCGTGGCTCCCATGACCCCTCCGTAGTAATTGCCGGAGGTGTAGGAATATGTCCCGTAGGCTGCCGACGTGTCAACCCTTGAGTTGCCGCTGTTGCCGAAGGATGCCTTTACCTTGAGCTTATCCATCAGCGGGACGCGGAACCACTTCTCGTTGTGGACGTTCCAGGACAGTCCTAATGAGGAGAAGTCTCCCCACCGGGAGTAGGTGCTGAACGAGGAGTATCCCTGCCGCCGCCACGAAAGGGACAGATAGTACCGGCTGTCGTAGGAATATGTCCCCTGCGCCATGTAGGAGAGTGACCGGCTGTTGCTCGCCGAGGAATACCCCTTGACGGAGCTTTGCAGGGCGTAGGCGATCTCCTTGATGTTGTCGCTGGCGAAGCCGTAACCCGTGGCGTACAGGCTGCGGTTCTCCTTGTTGACGAACTCGGTTCCGGCCAAGGCGCCGACGGAATGTTTCCCGAAGCGTCTGTTGAAGTTCAGGCGGTCGATGTTGTTCCAGGTGAACGCGTAGGCCGCCGACCTGCGTGAGTAACCGTCCTGCTCGGCGGAGGTGATTCCGTCAAGCGTGTGTTTCGAGTCGTAGATCAGCTCAAGTCCGGACAGGATGCTGGCTCCTCCCTGGACGGTGGCTGACAAGCCCTCGATGATGTCGTACTTGAAGGAGATGTTGCCGTCCGCCGAGACAGTCCGCTGCTTGTTGTCGTTGTACTTTCTGTCGGCCACCGAGCTGTAGACGAACTTGTACATCTGCGGGTCATAGCTGTTGACCTCGCGGCTGTAGTAGTTGTAAAGTCTCGGAGTCACTCCGTCCTCATCGTAAGGGGAGATGATCGGGATGACCTTCAGCTCGTTCCGGGACACGGACAGGATGTCGTTCACATTGTAGGAGAGTGACATCTTTACATTGGCGGAGAGCTTCTCGCCGAACTTGTAGGTGGACCTGTCGCTGACCGAGAAGCGTTGCTGCTGGTTTCCCTTGACCACTGTCTTCTCGTTGTAGTAGCTCAGGGACAGGTAGTGCCGGGCCTTGCGGCCGCCGCTGCTGGCGGACACGTTGTACTGGGCGTTCGACCCGGTGCCGAAATACACGTCGTACCAGTCCGTGCTGGTCGTGGAATAGGAATTAAGCTCGTTGTCCTGATAGGGGAAATTCTCCATCGAGTAGCCGGCGTTGGTCCAGCCTTCCTCGGCCAGCGCCCACCACTGCTCCGTGGAGCAGAGCCGCAGGAGCGTAGAACGGTCAACCTGTGAGATTCCGTACCTGACGGATGCGCTCACGCGGGTCTTCGAGTCGCCCTCGCCCGATTTTGTGGTGACGAGTATGACGCCGTTCGCTCCGTCAGCGCCGTAGAGAGCCGTGGTGGCCGCGTCCTTGAGCACGGTCATCGACTCGATGTCGTCCGGATTGATGAACGACAGCGGACTGATGCTGTAGCTCATTCCTGAAAGGGTGGCTGATGTCCTTGTCCCGGTGTAAACCGGTACACCGTCGATGATCCACAGCGGTTCGGAGCTTGCGCTCAGCGATGCGTCTCCACGCACGCGGATGCTGTACTGCGAGCGGCCTCCCGTGGAGCCGTCTTTCTCCTGGATTGTCAGTCCGGGGACCATCCCGTCGAGCAGGTTGTCAATCCGCGCCGCCGGGAGCTTCTCAAGTTTCTTGGAATCGACCTGATAGGCCGATCCTGTCATGTCAGACCGCTTCTGCGCCAGTCCGTAACCCGCGACGATGACGACCTCGTCGATCATGTTGCCTTCCGGGTGCATCACCACATCCACGGTCGAACGCTTGCCGACCTTGACCTCCGCGGACTTCATCCCCAGAAAAGAGAACTCGAGTTCAGTGTCTTCGCTCAGGCCGGGTACTGAAATCGTGTAACGGCCGTCAATGTCTGTCAGGGCATAGACTTTCTTCGACTGCCCTTTGACCGTGACGGCGGCGCCCGGCAGGGGACTGCCGGAGTCATCTTTGACCGTACCTGAGATTTTTTTAGAGTTCTGGCTCCATACAGGGATGCATGAAGCCAGAATCAGCAGGATTGCCACCAATCTTTTCATCACTCATAACCAAATTATTCGATTAAGGTAGTTATTATTTTTATAAATCCAAGCGATTGGGAGGATGAAATGATTGATAAAACGATAAAACTTAACTATTTGCCTTTATTTCGATTTGTAAGCGGCCAGAGCTTTCTCAAGGACAAGAAGCGCACGTCCTAAATCCTCGGTTTTGAGTACATAGGCCATTCTGACCTGATTCCCGCCAAGTCCCGGGGTGCTGTAGAATCCGGCCGCCGGCGCCATCATGACTGTCTCGCCCGTGAATCCTTCCCGCGTTCCGGCATCTTTGTAGGTGAAGTCAGTCAGACACCAGGCGCAGAAGTCCTCCGCATCCTCAACCGGCAGTGACGCCACTGTGTAGAACGCTCCGTTAGGCATCGGTGAATAGATTCCCGGAATCCTGTTCAGTCCTGCGATGAAGAAGTCCCTGCGGGCGAGATACTCGTCAAAGCAAGCTTTTGAATATTCCTCCGTCCCTTCTATGGAGGCTTCCGCCACGATCTGGCCCAGAAGCGGCGGACTCAGCCTTGCCTGACAGAATTTAAGGATGGTCTTCATCACCTTGGCGTTGTGGCTGACGACCATTCCGATTCTGGTGCCGCACTCTGAGTACCTCTTGGAGACGGAGTCAATCACTATGACATTCTCCTCGATTCCTTCGAGATTCAGCGCCGAAAGGTACGGCGCGTCTGTGTAGCGGAACTCCCGGTAAACCTCGTCGGCGATAAGATAGAGGTCATGGCCGCGGACTATGTCGCGGAGCCTGTAGAGTTCCTCCTCAGAATAAAGATAACCGGTAGGATTGTTCGGATTGCAGATGAGGATGGCCTTCGTCTTGTCTGTGATCGCTTTCTCGAAGTCCTCGACTGACGGCAGGGCGAATCCGTCCTCAATCATGGAGGTGACAGTCTTTACCTTGATTCCGGCGGTGACGGCGAATGAGATGTAGTTGGCGTAGCCAGGCTCGGTCATGATGATCTCGTCGCCCGGATTCAGGCAGGCCATGAAGGTCAGCAGAAGAGCCTCGGAGCCTCCGGCGGTCACGATGATTTCGTTGTCGGTGACATTGATCCCGAAGCGGCCATAGTAGCCGACCAACTTGTCTCTCAGTGATTTAAGCCCTTGGCTCGGACTATATTCAAGGGTTGTCCGGGTTATTGTCTTCAAAGAATCCAGCGCTTTCTGCGGCGTGGGAAGATCCGGCTGTCCGATGTTGAGATGATAAACTTTTACCCCTTTGGCTTTTGCCGCATCAGAGAACGGGGTCAGTTTTCTGATAGGCGATGCGGGGATTTCCTCCCCGCGCTTAGAAATGTCTGGCATATTAGTAATGTGTTTGCCCAAATTTAAGAAAAATGTGGCTATCTTTACAGAATCAAGACTTTTTTTTCACATGACTGCCCGAATTCTTGTTGTCGATGACGAAGAGGACATCTGCGCGATTCTCAAGTTCAACCTTTCCAAGGAGGGTTTCGATGTAGTGACCGCCAATTCCGCCGAGGAAGCCTTGGCGGAAGACATTACCTCATTCAACCTGCTTCTTCTGGATGTGATGATGGGCGGGATGTCCGGCTTCGAGCTGGCCAGGAGACTTAAGTCCGAGCCGCCCACGGCCGGGATTCCCGTGATTTTCATAACCGCCCGCGACACCGAGGACGACGCTGTCGAAGGGCTGGATCTCGGGGCTGACGACTACATTTCCAAGCCGTTCTCCATAAGGGAAGTGGTCTCCCGTGTCAAGGCCGTTTTGAGGCGGACGGCCGGGAAGGATGTCTCCGCGGGGATATTCATTGACGACGAGAAAAAGGTGGTGACAGTGGACGGGGCCGCTGTGGCGCTGACCAGGATTGAATATGAGATATTAAGGCTCCTGTTCACCAACAAGGGGAAAGTCTTCCCGCGTCAGGACATTCTGTCGAGGGTCTGGCCTGACGATGTGATCGTCACGGACAGGACTGTGGACGTCAACATCACGCGTCTGCGAAAAAAGATCGGGGAATATGGTGACAGGATAGTCTCGCGTCACGGGTTCGGTTATCTCTACGAGGAAAAATGAGCATATTGTTGTCGATAATCATTGTCTTGCTTGCCCTTGCATTGGTCACGATGCGCGGGCGGTATGTCCGTCTCAAGGATTCCATAGAGGAAGGCCGGATGAGCATGTACGACAAGCTGCGCGACAGCGAGGAGGACAAGGCGCGCCTCAAGAGGCAGCTCACGCAGAATGTGGCCCACGAGCTGAAGACCCCGGTAAGCAGCATCCAGGGCTATCTGGAGACGATAGTGTCCGATCCGGACATCGACAATGAGACGAAGGACATGTTCATCCAGCGATGCTATGCGCAGAGCCGGCGCCTGTCAAGCCTGCTGTCCGACATCTCCACACTCAACAAGCTTGACGACGCTCCTCAGGGCTATGCGTTTGAGGGAGTGGACATCCCGGAACTGCTTCAGTCCATCCGGAGGGACGTGTCGATGCAGATGGAGACCAATCACGTGACGTTCAGGGCTTTGGTTGAACCTGGTGTGGTGGTGGACGGCAATCCTTCGCTGCTGTACTCGATTTTCAGAAATCTGACCGACAATTCGATAGCCTATGGCGGCGAGGGCGTGACCATAACCGTGCAGGTTCTCTCGGAGGACAAGGACTTCTACACATTCAGCTTTTCCGACAACGGCCCGGGGGTCGCGCCCGAACATATTCCTCATCTTTTCGAGAGGTTCTACCGCATCGACAAGGGACGCTCCCGCAAGATGGGAGGCACCGGCCTCGGGCTTGCCATCGTCAAGAACTCGGTCCTGCTTCACCGCGGCTCCATCTCCGTCAGGCTCGGGGCCGCCGGAGGTCTGGAGTTCATCTTCACCCTGCCGAAAAAGGTGTGAGCGCCTCGTTCCCTGCGTCTGCATTTCCCGCGCATTCGGTCACTGAGCTTGCCGAAGTGCCGGGCATCCCTATTCCCTGAAGCCTTTGGAGGCGCGCAGGAGGTGGCGGAGTGAGCTGGTCAGCTCCCTGGTCTCCTGAAGCAGATTCAGGTAGAGGTAGGCCACGTTGATGTTCTCCTTTGTGGACTGCATCCTCTGCATCTGTGTCTCGCGGGCCTTCTCAAGGCAGTCTTTCAGGTCCTCGGCCTCCTTGCGTACCTCGTCCACCTCGTCGTAGGAGTCTGTCTGGAGAATCTTCTCGGTGCGCCGCAGGAGGAACAGAACCGTGTCCCTCAGGGGGATATACTCCTTTACCTGCTCGGCGCTCAGCGGCACGAAGTTGTTGTCCACGTGTTCCTCGCACGGATCGGCGATTCGGCGCAGACAGTACAGGATCTCCTCGCAGGAGTTCCTTCCGAGGTGGAACCAAGTGTTCTTCTCCATCGCGACCTCCGGGTCAATCCTGCGGAATCCCACCATCTCCTTCCGACGGCTGTTCTTCAGCTCGTCCCTCTTGCGTCTCATCGAGTCTTCGGCGTGGTGAAGCATTCCGAGGTTCTCCTTGATGAATCCGTCGGTGATCTGGCGGAAGGTGGTGTTGACATATTCAAGGAATCCGGCCTGACTCTCGGAAATATGCTTGCTCAGGAGCGTCAGGATTTCGCCCTTGTCCGTGCTGAGCATCATCTGGTTGAAGGTCACGTCGCCCTTCTCCTCGTCAGCCTTTTTCTTGTAGCGGATGTTGCTTCGGATGAGGATCAGGATTGCGAGAACCATCATTATGCAGGCGGCCACGAAGCCCCCGAGGTGCATTAGCATCGCCACAAGGAAACAAAGGATGAACGCCGCTCCGGCTGTGATGAACCAGCCGCCGATGACGGAGACCACACCCGTCACCCTATAGACGGCGCTCTCCCGTCCCCAGGCGCGGTCGGCCAGAGAGGACCCCATCGCCACCATGAATGTGACGTAGGTCGTGGAGAGAGGCAGTTTCAATGACGTTCCGAGCGCGATCAGCAGACCCGCGACGACAAGATTGACAGTGGCCCTGACCTCATCGAACGCGGCTCCTTCCGGAAGCCTGGCCTCGTCGGTGTTGAAACGCTTGTCGCACCAGACCTTTACCCTGTCCGGGACGACATCCTTGAAGAAGTTGGCCGTGTTGTTCGAGAACCTCACCAGAACCCTTGCGATCTTCGATGTGCCGAACATCTCGTCCCCCTCGCTCTGACGCGAAAGGTCCACGGAGGTGCGGATTACATTGTGGGCTTTCTTCGAGGTAGCGAGCGAGATGACCATGATGGCTCCGGCGGCCACAAGGAAGATGAGCGGACTCTTGGCAGGACCGTCAAGCGAGGACATCATGAAGCTGCCGGGGTCGGTGGCTCCGCTGGAGGCGTAGTCAATGTAGGATGAATATCCCGCAAGAGGCACTCCGATGAAGTTGACAAGGTCGTTCCCCGCGAACGCCATCGCAAGGGCAAAGGTGCCCATCAGCACCAGAATCTTGAACACATTGACTTTCAGGAAGTGGAGGGTCTGCATCACCGCTGTTGACCCGAGGAAGCAGATTCCCAGGATGGTTGCGGTGTGCTCCTGAATATATTCGTGGACCTCAGGCGTGATGAACGACATGTTCTCTACACCCTTGAAGAGCATGAAGTAGAAGATGGCGGTCGTGGCGACGCCGCCGAATATTCCGATCTTCCATTTGAGGTTTTTCCCGTAGGTGAAGGTGAATATCAGGCGGGAGATGTACTGCAGGACGATTCCGAAGAAGAACGCTATCGCCACCGAGACGAAGATGGCCATGATCACCGCAAGGGCTTTCTCGGTGTTCATCAGGTCGCCTACCGTAAGGCCGGTCGTGTCGGAGGCGAGTTTCAGCAGCACGAACGCCGTGGTGCCTCCAAGCAGCTCGAACACAAGGGACACTGTCGTAGAGGTCGGCAGCCCGAGGTTATTGAATATGTCGAGCAGTATGACATCCGAGATCATCACGGCGAGGAAGATGAACATCAGCTCCTTGATTGAGAACATCGCCGGGTGGAATATTCCGTGCCTTGCGATTTCCATCATTCCGTTGCTCATCGTGGCTCCGAGGAACACCCCGACTGCCGCCACTATGATGATTGTCCTGAACTTTGCCACTTTGGCTCCTATCGCCGAGTTCAGAAAATTGACGGCGTCGTTGCTGACTCCGACCATCAGGTCGAACACAGCCAGCACGAACAGGAATACCACAAACACAAGGTAAATCTCACTCATAATTCTGATTATCGTTTTTTTGCTGCGACGCTTCGATGCTTCGATGCTTCGACAAGCTCAACAACCACAAGCTCAGCAACCACAAGCTCAGCAACCGCAGTTTGCCATTCGGTCACTGAGCTTGTCGAAGTGACCTTTTTTATATGTGCAAAATTCACCATAAAATGTTACCGGACGGTTGCAACCGTGTTACATTTCGGTTACAATCGTCCGGTAAAAGGAATGTCTCTTTAAGAAGCTGTTTTGATTTGTTTGTTTGAAGGTTTGAGAGTGAAATACTTCAGGTTCGACCGCTTCTTCCAAGGAGGATAGCGGTGCTATCTGACTGAAG
>CAVERO010000083.1:0-12832 GCA_963617915.1 Candidatus Methanomethylophilaceae archaeon
CTCGCTTCGGCAGGCTCAGCGACCGCTTGTGCTTCGACAGGCTCGCTTCGGCAGGTTCAGCGACCGCTTGTGCTTCGGCAGACCCAGCGCTTCGGCAGGCTCAGCGACCGAAGCAACATGGTCACTGAGCCTGTCGAAGTGACGTTGCATACCAGAATTGACGTTGCCTACCCATATCAAGTTATGCTCACCGGTCAATTTCCTCTACCGAATACCAACTTTTAGGGATGCCAAAACGATTGCATTACAATAAATATTTGCATATCTTTGCAACCGAACGAACAAACAAATATTTATTCAAATCAGTACTTATGATGTCGGAAAGATTCTTGGAGGGGGCGGTTGTGCGCCGTAGGGTTATCCGTATCGTTCTTCTGTGCCTTTTGGCGCTGTTCCCGTCGTTTCGGGGCGGCGCGTCCGGTCAGGTGAATCAGAAGCAGACGGCATCCGCCGGGAAGACTAAGATAACCGTCAACGGCTCGGTCAAGGACTCCAAAGGGGAACCGTTGGCCGGAGCGTACATTGTCGTGAAAGGTACAAAGGAAGGCACTTCCACGGACATTGACGGCAACTTTGCAATCTCTTTTGCCAAGCCGCAGAAAGGGGCGGCCATTCTGGTTTTCTCGTTCATCGGGATGGAATCTGTCGAGCGTCCGGTCTCCTCCAGCACAACGGTGAACGTTTCCCTGAAAGAGGACGGGCAGCTCGACGAGGTGGTGGTCAACGGATTCTATTCCCAGCCGAAGGAGACCTTCACCGGCTCCGCGACCACAATCAGCGGAGAGAAGCTTGTGGAGATGTCCCCGACCAACCTCCTTGCCGGCATCTCCGCCATGACCCCGGGAATGGTCATCGTCGAGAACAATGCGGCGGGTTCCAACCCGAACGCCATCCCGTCAATCCTGATCCGCGGAGCGAATTCGTTGATCACCAACGAGAACGAGGAGGGTGTCAACAATCCTCTGATTGTCCTTGACGGTGTTGAGATCACGATGGAGGAGCTTTATGACCTGGACATCTTCGACATCGAAAGGATAGATGTCCTCAAAGACGCCTCGGCTACCATTCTCTACGGAGAGAAAGGCTCGAACGGTGTCATTGTCGTGGAAAGGAAGAGAACGGGAAATGAGAAGGTCAAACTCAACTACAATTTCCTGCCGAGATTCAGCTATCCTGACCTGAGCTCATTCAACCTCTGCACTCCGGAGCAGAAGCTGGAGCTTGAGAGGCTCGCCGGCCTTTACGACACCAATGACGGTTCTCTTGACGAGGCCTACGCCTACAAACTCCAGAAAATCCGTCAGGGGGTCAATGATGACTGGCTTCATGCCCCTTTGCGCATCCCTTTCAGCTACAACAATTCCCTGTCTTTGTCCTCGCGCGGCGAGAAGCTTGACTTCCGGGCGAACGCCACTCTCAACGACACCTATGGTGTAATGAAAGGCGACAACCGCAGTTCCAAAGGGCTGAATTTCACCATCGGCTACCACCTCAGGGACAAGCTTACGCTGTCATTCAAGACGACCTTCTCGATGACGGACACAAAGGATTCTCCCTACGGCTCGTACAGCAAGTATTCGACGATGAATCCTTACGAACCGATCTACGATGACGAGGGCAACTACATCAAGGTTTATTATTTCGATCCGGTGAACCGGTCCGGCACATCGGACACCAATCCTCTGTACGAGGCCACATTGTCCAGTTTCAAGAAATCCAGGACACAATCGTTGAAGAATTCCCTCAGCGGGAGATGGAACGTCTCGAAATCTTTCTATGTCACCGGCCAGGGCAACGTCGGACTGACCTGGGGCTCGTCCGACTCGTACGAGTCTCCGGACATGGTGAAGTACTCGAACACCGATCCGGTGCAAAGAGGGAAATATTCATTCTCCAGCAGGAGCGGAGTCAATTATTCCGGGAAGCTTGTCGCAAACTACGGGCGCTCCCTTGACACGAAAGGGTCGATGTTCAGGATCAGCGGAGGGTCGAACATCCAATATTCCAGAAGCACCTCCGCCGCGGGAGTGGGAATAGGTTTCCTGAAAGACAATCTTTCGGATCTGTCGTTCGCGTTGAGCTATCCGAGCGGAAGTCCTTCCGGTACGGACAACATCGCCACCGAGGTCGGTTTCTTCGCAAACGCCAACGCCGGTCTTTGGAACCGCTATGTGATTGACGCGTCGTATCGTTCCTCCGGATCTTCCAGATTCGGGTCGGCCAACAGTTTCGCTCCGTTCTGGGCTCTTGGCGCGGGATGGAACATTCACAATGAGCCGTTCGTCAAGAAACTGGGATGGGTCAACACATTGACCCTCCGTTATTCGGTAGGTTACACCGGCAATGTCGCCTTTGACTACTATCAGGCCAAGACTGTCTATCAGTACAAATCCTCCAACCGCTACTACACCGGAATCGGCGCCCTGCCGAAGCAGATGGGCAACCCGGACCTCAAGTGGCAAAGGACTCTCAACAACAACGTCGGTCTCACTGGAGCCTTTTTCGACAGCCGGCTCAATGTCTCGCTGGATTTCTACTCGAACACCACATATGACATGCTGATGTCGGTGAACCTTCCTCCGTCAGTAGGCACGACCTCGATGAAAGTCAATTTCGGAGAGATAAACAACAAGGGTCTCGACCTTTCCCTGTCGGCGCAGATTATCCGGAAAAAGGATCTGTTCTGGAGCCTTACCCTGACCGGAGGCCACGTGATGGATCAGATCAGGCACATTTCGGATTCCCTCAAGGACACGGAAGTGGCGGATGCCGATGATTCATCCAAACCGAAGATCCTTTTCAAGGAAGGAGGCTCGCAGTATGCGATTTACGCGATGCGTTCCGCCGGAATCGACCCCGCGACCGGAAGGGAGATATTCATAAAAAGAAACGGTGACTACACTTTCAAGTACGACCCTGACGAGAGGGTGGCTGTCGGCAACACGAATCCTGCCCTGAGGGGATCCCTGATGACCACTCTGCGCTGGAAAGGTCTGTCGTTCTCCATGTCCACCACTTACACCTTCGGGTCGGACTATTACAACACAACCCTTCAGGGCAAGGTGGAGGACATAGACAAGTACCACAATGTCGATGCGCGCGCATTCACGGACAGGTGGAAGAATCCCGGGGACTTGAGCCGTTATCTGGACATAAAGTCCACTGAGATGGCCCATTACTCGGAAAGGTTCGTTGAGAAAAGAAATGAGATCTATTTCTCCAGCGTCCAGGTTCTCTACGATGTCCCTCCAAAGATGATTTCCCGTTTCGGCCTCAAGAAACTGGCTGTGGGATTCGGGCTTTCGGATCTGGGGTACCTCTCCACAATCCGTTTTGAAAGAGGAACGTCCTACCCTTATTGCAGGAGCGTGAACCTGACATTCCGTCCAACTTTCTAAACCATAGACATTATGAGAATCACTATAAGGAATATTCTTGCGTCGCTGGCCGTGTCGGCGGCAGTCGGTTGCTCGTCATTTCTTGATGTCAATCCGAAAGGGGAGACGTTCGACGCCGACATGTTCAATTCGGGTGAAGGGTACGAGGATGCCATCTATGGGATTTACAGCGAGTTGTCAGTCAATGAAGCCCTCTATGGCGGGAACCTTGTGTGGATGCCCGAGGCAATGGGACAGAACGTGTCCGCCATCTCCGACTACAAATTCGGGAATCTGGCCGCCGCGGACTGGACAAGCTCGGGGCCCGCGTCGCTGCGCTCCACTGTCTGGTCAACAGCCTACACTGCGGTCAATCATCTGAACAACATCATCCAGCACGCCGAGGCCGGGGGAACGGATGAGTTCAAGCATTCGGCTCTCTATCTTGGGGAGTCCCTTGCCTTGAGGGCACTGATCCATTTCGACCTTCTCCGTCTGTTCGGGGCTCCGATATGGGCTCCGGAGGCCAGAAAAACCAAGGCGATACCATATGTCAAGAAATATTCATTTGACATAACTCCTTACTCATCGGTGGACGAGGTCTATGATCTTGTGATCGAGGACTTGAAAAGAGCCGAGGAACTGATGGCCGAGGATGAGGTTCTTGTCCCCGCGGTCAGAACCAATTCCGCATCCGGGTTCACCGACGCAAGGATCACGCACATCAATCTTTATGCGGTGCGAGCCTTGCTCGCCAGAGTGTACTGGAGCCGGAAGGACCTGGACAACGCTGCCATCTATGCGCAGAAAGTGATAGACAGCGGCAGGTTCTCTTTCCGTCCGTTAAGCTCGTTCGTGCAGCCCGACGGGGGTACCCTTGACCTGAACGAGACGATTTTCGGGTTCTATTCGATAGGCTGCCAACGTTCCAACGCCACCAAGTACCGCGTGTCCGGCTACAGCTCCTCTTCCTCTTTCAGCCTTGCGACGGACTGGAAGACACTCTATGAGGAGGGAGCCGGCGTGAGCTCAGACTACAGGCTGACATCCTGGTTCGACGACACGACCCCGACCCTTGTGAAGACGGTCAATGTCACGGCGGCCGGAGGCAGTTCCTACGTCGGCAAATCCATAGTGGGAGTCAATGTCCTGAGGCTTCCTGAGATGTACTACATCATGGCGGAATACTATCTTGCGTCCAATCCGTCCATGGCGGCCAATTTTTACAATGCGGTCGTCACGACCCGGGGGCTTGAGCCTGTGGCCGCGGGCAAACTGACATACGACATGCTCTTCAATGAGCGTAGGAAGGAATTCTACGGCGAGGGCTTCACGTGGCACGAGATGAAGAGGGAAGGAATGGACATCAAGCTGGCGGTCGGCGCCGTGCTGAGCGGTTCCGTGCCGGACAACTACACGCTTCCTGTCCCTGACGCCGAGGATGAGGCCAGAAACAACATTGAGATTTAAGGCGATGAAAGAGTTTGAAAGATTTTTGCTTGTCACGGTGTCCGCTCTGACATTGATGTCCTGCCGGGACACTTGGCTGATGTACGACACGGATCAGACGCCGGTCGTGTACTTCGAGGAAAACATGCAGACGCACTCCGTGTCGTTCGCGATGATTCCGGACAATGACATTTATGTCCAGACGACCGTCAAGGTCATGGGCCTTCCGTCGGATGTTGACCGGCGCTATGAGGTTGAGTACATCGAGGCCGGCCAGGATGAGAAGTTTGTGGCGGGCGGACTGTCATACCCTGTGAGAACCGCAAGACCCGGGACGGATTTCTCCCTTGGAGACCTTGTTGTCCCTGCGGGAGATGTGACGGCTCCCTTGACCATCGCCATCCATCGCCAGCCGGAGATGTCGGAAGGATGTTACATGCTGATCGGCATCAGGCTTGTCGGCAACGGGGAGTTCACCCCGTGCAAGGCGGACAGCACCGCGTCGCCGATTCTTACGCCGGAGTACCGTTGCTATGTCACCGACGGTGAGCCGTCCTGCCCGATCTGGTGGAGGGCGAATGCGTCCTCGGCTTTGGGATGGCATTTCAACTGGGGGAATTTCTACCCGCAGAAATTCCGCAAACTGCTTGAGTATTATCATGCCACAGAGGTGACCTGCCCTTCGTTTTTCAACTACTGTGTCGAGCACTACGGCTACTATCTTGATGCCGATCCGGACAAGGAACTGAACAACAACATGAACACTTTCTGGAGGCAGGCCTACATGGCGTCCTGGGCAAAATACGTGGCGATGCCGCTCTATGACTACTACAAAGAATGGTACGCCGCTCATCCTGACGATCCGAATTTTGAGAACATGGGCGACTCTTTTGTCAACATCACAAGGCAGGAAGGGTGGGGCGACCCCTTGAGCGGCACGTACGGATTCCTTAACTGATTCGGGAGGAAATGAATATGAAAGGATTTTCAGCAGCCGTCGGACTTGTCCTCGCCGCATTGTCGGTGTCGGGATGTTTCGGTGTGGAGCCCCACGGCTACAAGGAGTTGTCTCCAATCACAATCAACACCGCGTCTGACACGATCAATGTCAATCTCGGAACGGAACTGGTGTACAATGGCCTTGACATAGTAAGCGCCGCGGAAGTTTCCATCCAATGGGCCTACGGGGAGCCGGCCTCCGGCTCAAACATGGCCGATCACAAGTTCGCTTCCATGTCTGTCATATCCGAGTCCAGGACAATCGACTACACTTTCCCGAAAGTAGGTTCCTTCCTTCTTCGCCTGAGGGTGGACAACGGCGAGAGTATCGCCTTCAAGTTCTTCACCCTCAACGTCAATTCCGGCTATGACGAAGGGGTGGCCATCCTTAGCAATGACGAGAATGGCGACGCTTCGCTCACGTTTGTCAAGACTCTGACTGTGGAGGAGGCCGCCAAAGGGGAAAGGCAGGTGTTCACGAACATATTCAGTGTGGACGGGAAGACTCTCCGGCACGGCACGTCGCTTTTCATCGCGGACAACACCTACCGGGATGTGACATATTCGGGCTTTCTGATCGCCACGGATGACGAGGACGGTACAATTTACCACATGGACTGCAAGACTTTTGAGTACTACATGTCCGTGAAGATGTCCGATTTCGGAACCAGCTGCGCCGAGTTCGGAGGAGAGTACGCCGAGGACAAGGCCTCTTTCGGATGTTTCTTCAGGTCAAAGGACAACCGGGTGTTCAGGTATGACATGAACGGAGGTTTCATCAATGAGATGACTGACATTTCCCTCAGGCCGGACAGGATAATGTCGGCGGTGAACAGGACGGGCGTGTCGGCCAAGACCTATCGTACGCCTTTCTTTTTCGACCGGAACACGGTAGGCACCAGAAAGTCATCGTCTGCGGGGCCGAGATACTGCTCAGAGGAAGGATGGGATGTCGTCAATGTGGCCGTGGCCAGAAGCAATGACAGCTATCCTGTCAAAGTCCTGCTGCGCAGCCAGGCCTATCCCGACTCATGCCGGATAATGGCGGGCCCGACCAACTGGTCGTTCTGGAAGAAAGTCGGTGGATTTGAGTCATCTTCCGTCAGCATGGATTCAGAATCGAAATTTGTCACCACGACCGCAGCGTCAGACGCGTACTACATCTATGGCAACGCCATCTACAGATGGAACATGACATCGGCTCCCGGGAGCCGTCCGGCTATTACCCTTCCTTCAGGGGAGATCATCCGTGACATTGCCGTCAACTACAAGGGGCGTCCGGCGTCCTCGGGTGGTGAGGATCTGCTCTATGTCGTCACCTGCAATCCCTCCAGGGCAGGGGAACACAAAGGCAGTCTCTATGTGTACCGCTTTGCGGATGACTCCAAGGTCGCGTCCTACGAGGGCATCTGCGATGACCCTGTCAGCGTGATCTACAAGTACAGAATCAATTAAAAATCATAACGAAATGAAATTTTCAGGAATCTTTTCAGTCCTGGCCTCGGGGATTTTGGCCCTGTCGCTGGCCGGGTGTGGAGGTGACAAGACTGTCTCCGTCCAAGGTGTTTCCATCTCCAGCCCCTCGTTGAATCTTAAGGTGGGCGAGGAAGCGAAACTGACCGCGACGGTGTCTCCGTCTGACGCCTCTGACATCACTGTGGCATGGACTTCCGGCAATCCGTCTGTAGCCTCGGTGGCGGACGGAGTGGTCAAAGGTCTTGCGGAAGGCACATCCACGGTCACAGTGTCAACTGTCGATGGCGGCAAGACGGCATCCTGCCTTGTCACTGTCACAGACTATCACGCCGAGAGCGTTGCTCTTTCCCAGACTTCGGACATCAATCTCGATAAAGGTAAAAGCGTGAAACTGACCGCAACGGTCTTTCCAGACAATGCCGTCAACAAGAATGTGGCTTGGGAATCCTCTGACGTGAATGTCGCCACTGTCTCGCAGGACGGTGAGGTGACCGCTGTCGGCGGAGGCGAGGCCGTCATCACCGTGAAGACTGTCGATGGCGGCAAGACCGCGTCCGTCAAGGTCTTGGTGAAGGTTCCTTGCGAGGGCGTGTCCCTTTCCGAAAGTTCGGTCGAAATCTACGAAGGTGTGCCTTACACCGGGCTGAAGTTGTCTTTCACTCCGGCTGATTGCTCCGACAAGTCAGTGGAATGGTCATTTGACGAAAAGGTTGTCACCGTCACGGTGGCCGAGGACGGCTCAATCACGATCCTTGGCCTTATCGAAAGCGAGACCGCTGTCTCTGTGAAGACAAAGGATGGAGGCCATGAGGCCAAGTGCGCCGTCAGGATTCTGCCGACCGGCACTGACATGGATGAGAAAAATTACGGTAAGTATGAGTAGAGAGGAGGAATAGACAATGAAAGCAAGTAATATTTTGACAGGAATAGCCGTTGTCGCTCTTGTGGCCGGCTGCGCGAGGGAGAATGACTTCGTGCCTGAAAGGGAGGCCGGTGGAGACGGAGCAAAGGTTTACAGTTTCACTGCCACGGCCGAGGACCCGATGACAAGGGCTTTCTTCAAGGAGGAAGAGGCTCCGTCACGATTCATCTATTGGGATGATGACGATGAGTTCGATTTCCATGACATAGAGATTGCCGAGGATGGAGAGAAAGTCAGCGTGTCTTCATCCAAGCCGACTTCCATGGGAGTCTCCAAAAAGTCAGTCCTGTTTGAGAAATCTGCCCATGATTTCATGCTGATCACTTATCCTAAGGGTGCGGTGAGCCTTGTGGACACTGTGTCCTTGAACTACGTAAGCTCCAAACAGACTGACACGTTGAGGTTCGCCTCAAACACCTTGGTCAAGGTCTCTGTCCCTAAGGTTCAGGAACTTTCCTCTGTCCTTACTCCTGACAACCTCCCTATGGCGTCTTTCAGGATGGCCCTTTCCGACAAGGCCAAGGCTGCCGTAAAGGAGGGAAAAGACACGGTTTCGGTTGATTTTCAGAATCCTGTCAAGATGTACCCGTTGGCCGGTCTGGTGAAGATGACGATAACCGGTCTCCCGGAAGTGAAGTCGGCGACTGTGACAAAGGTCAACATCCTGTCGGAGTTCGACGCCAAGACCTACACCGGGTATCCGCAGAGAGGCCTCCGAGGCGACAATATTGTCTGCCTCAAGGACACTATGGCCGTGGTCGGAAACTGGACGTCGGGTGACACGCGTTTCGATGTAAGCCTGTACGGAAAGAACACTCTGCCTTACACGGCCGAGAAAGGTGTGGATGTCTGCTTCGTGACGAACCACAGCATGGCCGGCATGAAGACATTGCAGGTTGCGGTCTATACCTCCGACGGTTCTGTCTATAAGAAGACATTCGACACCAGTGCGAGGCAGATCGGATTCAGCAAGTCATGTATAACGTCTTTCACGCTTGATTTCACGAATGGCAGTGTCGTCAAGGCTGCTTCAGAGAAATTCAGTGTGGAATGGTCGAAGGGCTATCTCGTCTATGACGCTGACAACAAGGCCTACAAGATCGGCGACAAACAGGATATCGGACTATACTTCAAGTTCGGATGCCCTGACGCCATCGCCCTGTACGCATCCAACAAGGATTGGCTTGACAGAATCAGACCGACGAATCTCGTCGATCAGGAAATCGGTGGAACCGGTAAGACTCAGGAGGTGACTCCGGACGGACAGACACTGAAGAATGGTACGGACTTCTTCTATAATGGTTATGCGGCTCTTGCCGCATCATGGAGGGATCATGCCTGCTACAAGGTTTCCGGATCTTCGGTCTCCGCCGGTGTCATGAAGAGCGAGGAGGAGTATTTGGATTGGACAGGGACCACGTCATTCACCGGTGACAATGACCCTTGTTCTCTTGTCAAAGTCGCCGCAGGTGAGAAATCCTGGAGGCTGCCTACTTTGGCTGAGCTTAACAATCTTGTGGAAGTGGGCGCTCCGGGAGTCGAGTTCGGCAACTTTGACGGATCGGACATCAGGTCCAATGATGGAAAGAGCCGCTATGTGAAGTACACGGATGGTGAGCAGGAGTTTTATCTCATGGCCAACGGTGTCGTCAACACCAAGTTCTCAAAAGGATATTCCACCATCCAGCTGACATATTCTTCCAAATACGCAGTGAACTTTTTCTGCAGCGATTATGTCGGCACGGAAGAGGCGCAGACCAGCAACTCAAAGAATTACTCGAACCTCTTCAACTTCAGTCTGTCTTCTACGCCGACCGTGAAGACTGGAGCCTCGCTTACGTCCAAGGCGAGCGTGAACCTGAAGAACAACTATTCCGGGACTCGCACTTACTGGGACGCCGTCAATGTACGTTGCGTAAGAGACAAATAATCATTATTACACAGAAAGACTATCATGACAAAAAGGAGCATTATCCTCGCTTTGGTCGCCGCCGCGCTGCTGGTTCCGTCCGCAGACGCGGCTGCGTCCGTGTTTAAGAAAAAGAAGAAGAAAAAGGAGCAGACCGAGACTGTGGCCGAGAAGAAACCCGCCCCAAAGAAGAAGCAGACCCCTTACGAGAAACTTATGAAGGAGGTCGCTGACTCGGCCCGCGGCGGGACATTCAGTCTCTACCGCACCTCAAAGGACAAGATTTACATGGGCTTCCCGAAGAACATGATGGGACGCAGGATGCTTGTCGGAAGCACTATCACGGCCACCAGCAACCCGTCCTTCCTGAACGTCGGCCATAAGTATGTGAAACCCACATATTTCCAGATAGACCTTCAGGACAGCCTTGTGGTCTTGACTGTCCCGGGGACAAACGCAACGAGCTCCGACCCCGGAATGAGCGCCGCGATCGAGCGCAGCTATATTCCGAAGGTCCTCAGAAGGATCGCCGTGCAGGCCACGAGCAAGGACAGCTCCGAGGTGATCTTCGATGTGACTCCTTTGGTCAATTCGGTGGCCCCGAAGGGCAAGGACTTCACCCTCACAAAGGCCGCCGACGAGAAATCCACGTGGTTCAGTGATCTTAAGGCGTTCAGTGACAACGCGTCCGTCAAAGTGCATTCCAATGTGGATTTCACCAAGACTTTTCTGATGCTCAAGGGCAAGGTGGGCTCCGGCTCCATGGCCTACACGGTTTCGTTCCTGCTTCTTCCCAAGAATCCTATGCCGGCCCGCGTGCAGGACTCGCGGATCGGGGTGTTCCCGGTAGGCCCGGGCGAGGGGAGCGTCAAGTACAACCTCACGTCAGCGGAGGACGGATTCAAGGGCTATGTCCTGGCCTCCCGTTGGAGGCTGGAGCTTTCCGACACGACCGCCTGGCAGAAAGGTCAGAAGGTGACGGTGAGGAATCCGATAGTCTGGTACGTGGACAATTCGTTTCCGGAGGCCTGGAAGGCTCCGATCAAGAAAGGTGTCCTTGCCTGGAACCATGCTTTCGAGGCGGTCGGCTTGAAGGATGTGATGCAGGTGCGGGACTTCCCGAACGCGGAGGATGATCCGCAGTTTGACCCCGACAATCTGAAATATTCATGCATAAGGTACGTCCCGGACGCGACGATGAACGCCATGGGCCCGTCCTGGGTGGATCCCGTGACGGGAGAGATTCTGAACGCCTCCGTGCTTGTTTACAACGATGTCATCAAGCTCATCAACAACTGGCGCTTCGTGCAGACCTCGCAGGTGGACGAGAAGGTCCGCGCCGTGAAAATGCCGCAGGATGTCATCGATGAGTCGCTGGTCTATGTGATTTCCCACGAAATAGGTCATACTCTGGGACTTATGCACAACATGGGCGCGTCTTCGGCCTATCCGACAGACTCTTTGAGGAACGCCGCTTTCACCCGAAGGTGCGGCACGACCCCGTCGATCATGGACTATGCCCGCTTCAACTATGTCGCACAGCCAGGGGACAATGGCGTGAAACTCGTTCCGCCGTCCCTCGGTGTTTACGATGAGTATGCCATAAAGTGGCTGTACACCCCTGTCGTCGGGGCGAAGGACATCTGGGAGGAGTATGCCGCCGCGGAGAAGATCATCGACGAGAAGGCCGGCGATCCGCTGTACCGCTACGGGGCGCAGCAGGTTTCCGGGCTCAGCTACGGCTCCTACGACCCGAGCGCGAGGACTGAGGATCTCGGGGACGATCCGGTAAAGTCAAGCGACTACGGCATCAGGAACCTCAAGTACATCCTTCCTAAAATGAACGGGTGGATCGGTGCTGACGACAGCGACTTCTCGCACAGGGGCGTACTCTACACCCAGCTCACGAACCAGTACTACCGCTACATAGGCAATGTGCTGGCGCAGGTCGGAGGAATATACCTGAACAATGTCAAGGCAGGGTCTTCGGTCAAACCGTCCGCACCGGTCTCCAAAAAGGTTCAGAAGGCATCTTTGAAATGGGTGGTCGCCCAGCTCCGCGAGTCGTCGTGGCTCGACGATCCCGAGGTGACGTCCAACCTGCCTTTGGCCGCCCCGCAGTCGAACAAGATCTGCGCTGCCGTGGCGAAGACTCTCGCCTCCACGGTTCCGGTCAACGTCATTCTGGCCTCGAATGTTCCTGGCAATGACAAGCCATACACGGTCCGTGAATATTACGACGACCTTTATAGCGAGCTGTTCGCTTCCTCGATTGCCGGCCGGAGGCTGACATCGCAGGAGAAGACTCTCCAGAGGGAGGTTCTGACCGCCTCGGCGAAGGATGTCAAGTCGTTGCTTTCAAAGTCGTTGGCGGGGGATTCTGACGAAGATGAATATTCTGCCGAGCAGATGTGGTGTGGCTACGATGATGTCTGCCTCGGAGAGGGCAAAGGCCCTTACCAGAAAACGGTGAGCGTCCAGACAATCGACGAGAGCGACGGGTGCAGGATCGTGTTCCTGAACAAGGTCAAGGCACTTGCCGCTTCCCGCAAGTCTTCCGCTCCGTCCGAGGACAGGGCTCACTACGAGTACCTTCTCGCCCGTGTCAACGCCGCTCTGGGAAACCAGAAATAACTTCCCTGCCGCCGTGGTTCGGCAGGCTCACCAACCGTGGTTCGGCAGGCTCACCAACCGTGGTTC
>CAVERO010000084.1:0-6579 GCA_963617915.1 Candidatus Methanomethylophilaceae archaeon
ATGGCCGGAAAGGCCGTGTAATAAAAGAGAGGAATTAATTCAAAACAGCTTCTTATAGTAGATTGATTGTCAGGCTGAAGGGGAAGCCAGGTAAACCACAACCGCTCCGGCGGCTATTTCTCGCCGGTGTACATGCGGCAGACGCCGAGGGTGAAGGCTTTGTGGGTGACGGTGCGGAAGCCGGCTTCGCGCATCGTGGCCATGAACGCTTTCTTGCCGGGGAAGGCGGCCACGGAGGCGGGGAGGTAGGCGTAGGCGGCCTTGTCGCCGGAGACTTTTCCGCCGATCTTCGGGAGGATGTGGAGGAAGTAGAGGTCGTAGAACCAGCGGATGACCGGGTTCTCGGGGCGGGACAGCTCAAGGATCACGAGGCGTCCGCCGGGCTTCAGGACACGCAGCATTTCCCGAAGGCCTTTCGGTCTGTCCTCGAAGTTCCTGATTCCGAAGGCTATGGTGACTCTGTCGAAGGTGTCGTCCGGGAAGCGGAGCTCTTCGCCGTCGCCTTCCTCTATGGAGATCAGTTCGGTCAGTCCTGCTTTTTCGACCTTCTCACGCATCACGGCCAGCATCCCTTCCGAAAGGTCCACGCCCGTGACGTGACTTTCTGCCGTCTCGGTTGAAGACCCGGTCGCCGGGCTTTTGTTTACAGTCGCCGGGCTGGACTTTTCTGTCGTTGAACTTGTCGAAGCGTTGGTCACTTCGGCAGGCTCAGTGACCGGAAAGGCAGGCTCAGTGACCGGAAAGGCAGGCTCAGTGACCGGAAAGGCAGGTTCAGTGGTAGGAACGGCAGGCTCAGTGGCCGGAACGGAAGGTTCAGTGGCAGGAACGGCGGGCTCAGTGGTAGGAACGGCAGACCCAGTGGCCGCGCAAGCAGGTGGTCGTTGAGCCTGTCGAAACGACCGACCCAAAGCCTTGGCGATGGCAATCGAGAAGTCCCCCGTCCCGCAGGCCAGATCCAGAACCTGCAACGGCGACGGAACATCCACAATCCGCTTGAGCGCCTTCTTTCTCCAGATCTTGTCCACGTCCAGCGAAAGTATGTGATTCAGAGAGTCGTAGTCGCCGGCGATGCTGTCGAACATATTCCTGACTTTAGTCTTTGTCGGCATATTCCTAAAAAATGAGAAATCCCGCTCCGGCGAGGATGGAGAGGAAGAAGGTTGAAATCACGAGAATCGGCAGCATGGGGTCGAGCGCCCGCTCGCTCAGGGTCCAGGCTCCATGCAAGTGCTTGATGTACAGAGGCAGAGTGAGGATGAACAGGAAGTGTCCCGGTGCGAAGTCATGGACAGCGCAGAAGGTGAGCATCAGCGCCCAGCCAAGGACGATCAGGATGGTCTGGTAGATTCTCGCGCGCTTCATCCCGAGCCTTATGGCCACTGTCACTCGGTTCACCGCATCCGTCTTCATGTCCCTTATGTTGTTGATGTTCAGAACCCCTACGCTGAAGCAGCCGATGGCGGAGGCCGGAAGCAGCATAAGTGGCGAAGGCAGTTCCCGGGCCGCGACATAGTACCCTCCGAGCACCGACACAAGGCCGAAGAATATGAACACGGACACGTCGCCCAGCCCTCTGTACCCGTAAGGGTTCTTCCCGAGGGTGTACTTTATCGCACCCGCGATCGCCGCCGCTCCAAGCGCTTCCAGACAGAGCGATTCAATCTTGAATATGCTCCCGAAGGAGACCTGGATCATCGCCAGGCCGCTGATGACGCAAAGGCCGACGAACACCACGATGAGCCTTTTGATGTCCCCGATGGTCAGCTCGCCGCTGCCAAGAGCGTATTGGGGGCCCTGCCGGTCGGCCGAATCCGTTCCGCTCAGGGTGTCGCCCAGCTCGTTGGACAGGTTGGAAAGAATCTGGAGGCAGACGGTCGTGAGGAAGATCAGCAGGGCTGTCCAGAGGCTGACCTTGACGCTGTCGGCTGCCAGAGCCACCCCGAGAATCACTCCCGCCAGAGACAGCGGCAGAGTCCTCAGCCTCATTGATTTTATGCTGGCTTTCAAGCTCATTTTTTGATAATTATTCGATTCCGCGCGCAAAGGTAGTCATATTCCCGAAAATATTCATAACTTTACATTCCTTGTGGGAGTCGGCTCGTTTTGACGCCGTTGCTCCGCGCGTTGAAGGTAAATCTTCTAATATTTATGGATATGAGACGTATTTCATTCATTCTGGCAGCCGCGGCTGCTTTTGCCGCAGTAGCATGCGGCTCCAAGGTTTCCGACAAGACCGCCATCGAAGGCACTTTCGAGGCCGACGCCCCTGAAGTGGTGAACATCAAGATTCAGGATCTTGGAATTGACACCACCATCGCTGTGACCGACGGCAAGTTCGCCGTCGAGCTTCCGGCATCCAAGACCGCATTCGCCGCATTGACCGGAGAAGGAGTGAGAGCGAGGTTCATCCCTGACGGAACTCCGCTGACGGTAACTGTGAAGGAGGGCGGTGACGTGGAGGTTGCCTCAAAGACTCCGGCAGTCTCCGTTCAGGAAAAGTACAGGGCCTATGCCGACGCGATGGCTCAGTTCGAGAAAGACGCCAGGGCCAAACTTGAGGAGCTTGGCGACGAGGCTGAGGATTCGGCCAGGGAACAGGTTTACGAAGACTATGAAGCAGCGGTGAAGGAGTGCAATCAGCAGGCTTTCGACGCCAACAGGGACAACATCCTTGGCGCCGTGGTGCTCAACTCCATTCAGTATGACCTTGCTCCTGACCAGGTGGACTCGATGCTTAACCTCCTTGATCCGGACCTTGCCGAAGTGCAGGTCGTCTCGAAGATGAGGAAGGCCATCGACGCCAAGAAGAACACCGCCGAGGGGAAGATGTTCACCGACTTCGACATCAACGGGGTGAAGCTTTCCGACTATGTCGGCAAGGGCAAGTATGTCCTCGTTGACTTCTGGGCTTCCTGGTGCGGCCCTTGCAAGAGGGAGATTCCTAACATCAAGAATGTCTATGACAAATATGCCGGCAAAGATTTCGACGTGCTCAGCGTCGCCGTGTGGGACAAGCCGCAGGCGTCCGTTGACACAGCCAAGGTCTATGGTGTGAACTGGAACGAGATCATCGACGCCCAGACAATCCCTACAGACCTTTACGGCATCCAGGGCATTCCTCACATCATCCTCTTCGGACCTGACGGAACCATCATCAAGAGGGGTCTCCGCGGAGAAGGCATCGAGGAAGAGGTGGCCAAGTACGTGACAGCCAAGAAATAAGGTTCCGTCCGTAGAAGCAGTCAAACCGTAGCGGCACGTTTTTCAGCGGCCGCAGAACAACCGGCGTCTTGGCAGGCAAGAATCTTACAGTCAGGGAGAAAATCGCCCTGTTTCCACATTCCCCGGGGGTTTATCGTTACTACGACGCCTCGGGGAAAGTGATTTATGTGGGCAAGGCCAAGGATCTGCACAAGAGGGTGGCGCAATACTTCGTGCCGCCGGAGAGGCTGAATGTGAAGACCCGGATTCTGGTCTCGAAAATCGCCGACGCGCAGTTCTCCGTTGTGGACACCGAGGCCGACGCCCTGCTTCTTGAGAACAACCTCATCAAGCAGTACAAGCCTCACTACAACATCCTGCTGAAGGATTCCAAGACCTACCCGTGGATAGTCGTCACCAACGACGAGTTCCCGAAGGTGTTTCTCACCCGCCGTGTGGACAGAAGGAACGGCACCTATTTCGGGCCGTACAGCTCCGTCTCGCACGCCAACTACCTGCTGGAATTCTTCCGGAAGAACTACCCTCTGCGCTCCTGCAACCTGAAAATCACCGGCGAAGCCATCCTACGCGGCAAGTTCCGCCCGTGCCTGGACTTCCACATCGGCCGCTGCAAGGGCTGCTGCGTCGGAGCGGTCAGCAAAGAGGAATATTCCGCCTGGATCACCGAGATCACCCGTCTTCTCAAAGGGGGAGTGAACGAGATAATCCGTGAATATGAGGCCGTGATGAAGCGTGCGGCTTCGGAGCTCCGGTTCGAGGATGCTCAGGTCTGCAAGAACCGGATAGAATCGCTGCGAAAGCACTATTCGCATTCGATAATCTCCTCTGCCGCAGACACTTCCTGCGATGTGTTCTCGCTGGTTTTCGATGGACAGGAGGCGTTCGGCAACTTTCTGCGGGTGCGTGGCGGCTCTGTCATCCAGTCTCTGAATCTGGGCTTCAGGATGAACATCGAGGAGGAGCAGGTCTCGGTCCTCAGCGCGTTCATCGCCGAGATTGAGTCCAAGTTCGGCGCGCTGGCCAAGGAAGTCATCGTTCCGTTCAAGCCTGACGTGGAGATTGAAGGCGTGGATTTCCGCATCCCGGCCAGAGGCGACAAACTGTCCCTTCTGGAACTGAGCGTCAAGAACGCGAAGGAGTTTCTTTTCAATTCCATCAAGCAGAAGGAGCACACCGATCCAGACGAGTATCGCCGCATGGTTCTTGAGGACTTGCGCAAGGCTCTGGGTCTGAAGGAACTTCCGACCCACATCGAGTGCTTCGACAACTCCAACATCCAGGGAACCAATCCGGTGGCCTCCTGCGTGGTCTTCCGCGACGGTGTCCCGTCCAAAAAGGACTACCGCAAGTTCAAGATCAAGACGGTCATTGGGGCGAATGACTTCGCTTCGATGAAGGAGGTTGTCAACCGGAGATATTCAAGGATGCTTGAAGAGACGCCTGACGACCTTCCGCAGCTGGTGGTGATCGACGGCGGGGAAGGCCAGCTGGAGTTCGCGCGTCAGGCTCTCGCCGAGCTGGGTCTGACGGACAGGCTGACGGTTGTCGGCCTTGCCAAAAGGATGGAGCTGGTGATCAGGGTGAACGACCCTTATCCTCTGTTCCTTGACCGCAACTCCCAGGCGTTGAAAGTCTTGATGCACATCCGTGACGAGGCGCACCGTTTCGGCATCACATTCCATCGCAGCCTTCGGAGCAAGGCCCAGATACAAAGTGCCTTAAGGGAGATCAAAGGTGTCGGCGAACAGACCGAGAAGCGTCTCCTGATGCACTACGGCTCAGTCGCCCGCATCGCCTCCGCCACCCTCGAAGACCTGTCCGGACTTGTCTCCCCGTCCCTCGCCTCCGAGATTCTCAAAGCGCTCAATAAGGAAGGAGATTAGGTAATCCTGTCCGCCTGTTTTTCTTCGATTCCAAAGGAAAACGATTATCTTTGCAACGACAAGGTCGAAAGCCAAAATAATGCACAAAACACAGTCATTATGAAACGGGTCCTGATAATCACATATTACTGGCCGCCGTCCGGGGGGTCCGGAGTGCAGAGGTGGGTCAAATTTGCCAAATACCTTCCGGAAACCGGTTGGCAACCGGTTGTCTATACTCCTGAGAACCCTGAGCTGACGACCGTTGACAAGACCTTGGCGGCAGAGATTCCTCCCGAGGCCGAGATTGTCAAGAACCGCATTTTCGAGCCGTATGGAATTTACCGGAAACTGATGGGAAAGGGGAGTTCGACCGACCTCAAGACATTGACGGCGGCAAATGCGGGCAAGGACGAGGTCAACCCGATCAACGGACAGAAAAAGTCCTTGAAGCAGAAGCTTTCCCTGTTCATCAGAGGGAATTTCTTCATTCCGGATCCAAGGGTTATGTGGGTCAGGCCGTCGGTGCGTTTCCTTAAGAAATATCTTGAGCAGCATCCGGTTGACGCGATTGTGACCACCGGACCGCCCCAGTCAATGCACCTCATCGGACTGGGCCTGTCCCGGGCCACCGGCATCCCTTGGGTTGCCGATTTCCGTGATCCGTGGACAAAGATGTTCTATTTCAAGCATCTGGAACTGACTTCTTGGGCGGAGAAAAAGCATCATAGGCTGGAGCAATCTGTTCTGGACGGAGCCGCGAGGGTGATTGCCGTCTCGCCTTTGGTCCAGGACGAGTTCAAGGCGATGACAAAGACTCCTGTCGAACTGATCACGAACGGTTACGATGAGGATGACTTCAGAAAGGATGTGGAGTTGGACGAGAATTTCAACATCACGCACACGGGGCTTTTCGCATCGGACGGCAATCCGGAGACCCTTTGGAGAGTTCTGGCTCAAAAATGCGGGGAGGACGAGGAGTTCAGGCGCTCATTGAGAATCAGGCTGGTCGGAAAGACAGACAGGGAAATCACGGATTCGATCGAGGCGGCCGGTCTTGGGGGCAATCTCAAGGATTTTGGCTACCAGAGTCACGAAACGGCTGTCAGAGAGCAACTTAATGCTTCGGTTCTGATTCTTCCGCTCAGGAAGGAGCCTGAATATCGCGCCGTCCTGCCCGGAAAACTCTTTGAATATCTTGCCTCGCGCCGCCCGATCCTGGGAATAGGACAGACCGACGGGGCGATGGCCCGGATTGTGAGAGACACGTCTTCCGGTGTGGTCTATGACTGGGATGACGAGAAGAAGATCCGGACTTGGATTGACTTCTGTTGGGACGAGTTCAAGAATGATGAGCTTCACGACAACGCTTCGGACATCTCCCGGTTCACGCGCCGCAACCTGACGGCGAAACTGGCCGGACTGCTGAATCAAATAACTGAGAAGCTGTTTTGATTTGTTTGAAATGTTCTTTGAGGTGAAAAAAACTTCATTT
>CAVERO010000084.1:6644-12725 GCA_963617915.1 Candidatus Methanomethylophilaceae archaeon
AACCTGAAGTTTTTCACACTCAAATCTTCAAACAAACAAATCAAAACAGCTTCTGAAAAAAAATAATATTCATAGTATTATGGACAAGACTTTGATGAAGAAGATTGGAATATATGCCGGGATTGTGCTGCTTTTTCTGGTGCTGGCCTATGGCTTTGTGCCGGAGGTTCTGACCGGCAAGATTGTCAATCAGAGCGACATAACCGGCTATAAGAGCATGTCGCAGGAGGCGGTGACGTGGAACAGCGCCCATCCGGATGACCAGACGCATTGGACGGATTCGATGTTCGGGGGAATGCCGACGACTTCGTTCATGCCTTCGAGTGCCGGGGACTGGACGCAGCCGTTGTACAATCTTCTTTTGAAAGGGAAGAGGCCGGCCAACTGGCTGTTCATCTCCTTGCTGGGGGCGTTCCTTCTGATGCTTTCGCTTGGTGTGGACAAGGTTCTGGCCATCGGCGGAGCGGTCGCCGTCACGTACTGCTCGTACAATTTCCAGATTATCCAGGTGGGGCATAACACCAAGATGCAGGCGATAGCGTTTCTGCCTTGGGCGCTCGCCGCTGTGATATTCACTTACCGCTCGGCCCTTCGGCCTTGGCTGGGTTCGGCTCTTCGGCAAGCTAAGGGACCGGACAGGAGTGTGGCCCGGCGAAATCCGCTATCCCCAAAAGCCGCGAAACAAACGGCCGCTGAGCCCGCCGAAGCGCCCGCCCTTTCAAACGGCTGGAAATCCTGGCTTCCGAAAACCCTCCTCGGGTCTGTCCTGTTCGGTTTTGCGCTGAGTTTCCAGATAAAAGCCAACCATCAGCAGATCACCTACTATCTGGCGATAATGATCGTGATCTATGCGCTGTATGTTTTCTTGAGGATCTGCTTTGACAAGCCGGTGCACTTCGGCAAGCTCGGTGACCGGAGCGCAGAGCCTGTCGAAGGGACGGTCGTTGAGCCTGTCGAAACGGCTGCTGTCAGCGAGAGAACCGCAGACCAGACATCTCGCAAAAACGCTTTCGGACGCTTCTTCGCGGCCAGCGCGCTGCTTCTGGCCGTGGGTCTCGCCGGAATCGGCACCAACGCCATCAAGCTCGCTCCGCTTTATGAATATACCGCACACACGATGCGCGGCGGCTCGGAACTGTCTCATCCGGAGGGAGGCGAGATCAACAACACCGGCCTCCAGCTCGACTACGCCACTGCATGGTCCTACGGATGGGAGGAACTCCCTAATCTGATGATTCCGAACTTCAACGGAGGGTCGTCAGCCGGATCGGTCAATCCGGACAAATCCGAGGTCGTGAAACTGTTCAGACAGGCCGGACAGGGCAACGCCAATGAGATTGCCAAGTCCCTGCCACTTTACTGGGGACCTCAGCCGTTCACGGCCGGCCCGATGTATATGGGAGCCATAACGGTTTTCCTCTTTATTCTCGGACTGTTCCTCTACAAGGGCAAAGAGAAGTGGTGGCTGCTGGCTGCGACCATGGTGGCCGTCTTCCTTGCGCTCGGAAGCCATCTGATGTGGTTCACGAAGCTGTTCTTCGACTACGCTCCGATGTACAGCAAGTTCAGGACCGTCTCAATGGCCCTGATAGTGCTCCAGTTCACACTTCCGATGCTGGGCTTCATCACCCTCGACCGGATTCTGAAGCGGGAATATTCAAAGAAAGAATTTTTGAAGGCGGGTTGGATCGCCCTTGCGCTGACAGCCGGGTTCTGCCTTCTCTGTGCCTTGATTCCAAGTGTCGCCGGCTCATTCTCCGGCAGGGCGGACGCACAGATGCAGGACATCATCGTGGATGCCTTGAAAGCTGACAGAAAGCACCTCCTCTCGGTGGATGCCCTATGGTCGATGGTACTGATAGTCATTACCTTCGGCCTGATCCTCTGGGCCTACACCACCCCGAAGAGCGCTCCGAAATCCTACGAAAGCGACCCTCACACCGGCAATGCCCGCAGAATGCAGGCGATGGCAGGAATATGCCTCCTCGTGTTTGTGAATATGTTCGCGGTCGGGAAGCGTTACCTCAATTCGGAGAGTTTCACGACTCCCCGTCAGTTCAACAACCAGTTCTCCGCCAGACAGGTGGACAAGCTGATTCTTGAGGACAAGTCTCCGTCCTACAGGGTTGTCGATCTGAGCGCCGACATATTCAATGATTCCTTCAACCCTTATTGGCACAAGTGCGTCGGAGGTTACAGCCCGGCGAAGCTGCAACGCTACCAGGACCTTATCGACCGCCACATCCTCAAGGAGTTTCAGAGTGTCGCATTGAACACCCGCAACGCCAAGAGCATTGAGGAATTCCAAAACGGAATCAGGAATATTCAGGTGCTTTCAGCGTTGAACACCAAATACTTCATCCTTGGCGCGGACATGCCTCCGGTGGAGAATCCCGAGGCTTTCGGCCCGGCGTGGTTTGTGGAGTCGTTCATTCCTGCCGGGACTCCGGACGAGGAAATCGCCTTGATTGATTCCGTGGACATAAGGCACACCGCCGTGATCGGCTCCGATTTCGCCGAGGCCCGCGCCGGTTTCGCAGAGTGTTCCGCTGACAGTCCGGCTGCGGACACCATCCGGATGACATCCTACGCCCCGAACGAGCTTCGTTATCATTACAGCGCATCCGCGCCCCGCACGGCCATATTCAGTGAGATCTATTATCCGGACGGATGGACCGCCACGGTGGATGGTTCTCCTTTGGATTTGTTCCGCGCCGACTGGATTTTCCGCGCCGCCAATCTTCCGGCCGGAGAGCACGACATCGTGATGCGTTTCGAGCCGAAGATCTACACGGTCAGCGAGAAGGCCTCCAGGGCATCATCCCTGACCCTGTTCGTCCTTCTGGCCTTGTCGCTTGCCGGAGTCGTCCTGATCCGGCGGGCCGACTGACCGGAGACCCCACTGACGCTTGGCTCCGTGGCCGGTGTAAAGTTTCTTTACACACGGTGTTAAATTTCTTTACACTCCCGACAATCATGGGAATCGTTAAAATATTCATAATTAATTAATTGAATATTTTGGCACACCTAATGCTTGTTCCTTTTGCCGAAAAGACAAAGGAACATGAAAAAGACGATACTCATAACATTTGCGATGATGGCGGCGGTTCCGCTCCTTGCCGGCGAGCCGCTTCCGAACCCGATGACGCTGAAGGACTGCATGGAGTATGCGGTCAGCAACAGCACCAAGGTGAGGATCCAGCAGGCGGCCAACGGAGACGCGCGGCTCGCCAGAAGGGATGCCATCTTCGATGCGTTCACCCCGGAGATCAGCGGAAGCAGCTATGCCTACTACAATTTCGGACGTACCGTTGACCCTAAGACCAACACCTACGTCACCACGACATCGTTTCACAACAGCTACGGAGTCAGTGCCGGCATAGCCCTATTCAACGGTTTCAAGGCCGTGAACAATCTTAAGATCTCAAGGACATCCATCGCGCTTGGCAACTCGCAGGAGGAGCAGGTTGAGGCCGACATCTGCCTCGCCACGATGGAAGCCTACTGCAACGTGCTCTACTACAGCCAGTTGACCGACATCTACAAGTCTCAGGTCGAAGTGGCCGAAGAGTCCCTCGCCAAAGCCCGCCGTCAGGAGGAGCTTGGGCAGAAAGGCCACGCCGACGTGGTCGAGATGGATTCCAACCTTGCTGACAAGCAGTACCAGCTGGTCGATGCCTGCAACAAGCTTAACGATGCGAGAATCACCCTTGAGGACGTGATGTTCTGGTCGGAGGACTACGACCTCGTCATCGACACGGAACTTCCGTCAACCCTTGACGTGGAGAGGAGCCTTACCGACTCTCTGGCGATGGAGGACATGGTCGGTTTCGCGCAGAGAAACAATCCTTCCGCACAGGTGGCGAGGTACAACCTCCTGAACGCCAAGAGGGAACTGAACACCGCCAGATGGCAGCTCCTTCCTTCGCTGAGCGCCTACGCCGGTTGGTCCACGACCTACTTCACCTACCCGGGCAGCGACTCCTCGTCCGACCCGTTCCGAACGCAGTTCAAGAACAACGGCGGCGAGTACATCCAGCTGTCCTTGAGCATTCCGATCTTCTCGGGACTCCAGCGTCACAGCGGCATCGCGAGGAAGAAGAACGCCCTCGCGAAGGCCACGGCCGAGTACGACCAGAAGATGAGGGACATCTCCGCCGAGGTGCGCAGGGCTGTCCAGAACCGTGACGGGGCTTCCGCCGCCTACGTTCAGGCGCAGAGGAAATCCGATGTGCAAGAGGAGGCATATTCATTGAACATGAAGAAGTTGGAGCAGGGGCTGATTTCTCCGATCGAGTTCCAGACCGCATCGAACAACTACCTTGAGGCGAACGCGCAGCGGCTGAACTCCCTTCTGACCTACTTCATCAAGCGCTGCGTGGTCAACTACTATGGCGGAGTGAGATACATCGACCAATGAATATGACCGTGTCGGTCGCCGGTCACTGAATATGTCTGTGTGGCAGTTGGTTCGACAGGCTCACCAACCACTGAAAAGATGACATGTTGAATAACGGTACCAGTCCTTCGGTCCCTGAGCCAGTGGTCCCTGAGCCAGTGGTCCCTGAGCCTGTGGTCCCTGAGCCTGTCGAAGGGCCGAAGGGCCGCCAAAGACAGAAAGAGTAAACAATTTACAAAAAGATAACAACAAACATTATGGACAAGATAATCGAGAAGAAGAAAGGCTGGAGAGCAGCCTTCACAAAGAAAGCGACGCCTTACTGGCTTGGAGCCTTCGTGCTGGTGTTCGTGCTCTACCTCGTGTTCAGGGACAACTCCAAGACCCTGAGGGTGGACAAGGACACGATCACTGTCAGCGAGGTCACGGACGGACAGTTCAACGACTACATCCGCGTCAGCGGTCAGGTGCAGCCGATGGTGACAATCCAGATCAGCCCGCTTGAAGGCGGTACCGTCCAGAAAATCATCATCGAGGAAGGTTCGACCGTCAAGGCCGGAGAGCCGATTCTTGAACTCTCCAACGACAATCTTGACCTCCAGATCCTCAACGCCGAGGCCGAGCTCGCCGAGAAGGAGAACATCCTTCGCAACACGATTATCTCCATGGAGCAGCAGAAGCTTTCCCACGAGCAGAACAGGCTCCGCTACGCCTCCGAGGCCAAGCGCAACAAGAGAGCCTTCGAGCAGAACCTCCAGCTCTACAAAGAGAAGTTGATCTCAAAGGAGGACTACCTCAAGGCCGAGGAGGACTACGAACTCTCTCAGCAGAACCTTGACCTTACCCTCAAGAGCATGGAGCAGGACAGCCTCTACCGTTCGACCCAGCTGTTGAGCCTTCAGGAAAGTCTGGACAACATGAGAATGAACATGCAGCTGATCCGCCGCCGCAAGGAAAGCCTTACCATCAAGGCTCCTATCGACGGGGTTCTCGGACTTCTTGACGCGACCCTTGGCCAGTACATCGCAGCCGGCACGAAGATCGGCCAGATCAACTCCGAGGGCAGCTACAAGATCGAGGCAAAGATAGACGAGCACTACATCGACCGCGTGGTTCCGGGGCTGGACGCCACATTCGAGCGTCAGAGCGAGAAGTACGACGCCCAGGTGCGCAAGGTCTATCCGGAGGTGCGCGACGGCAAGTTCCAGGCGGATTTCAAGTTCGAGGGTCAGCAGCCTGACAACATCAGGACCGGCCAGACCTATTACCTGAACCTTCAGCTTGGGCAGCCGGAGCGAGCGGTACTTATCCCGCGCGGAACATTCTACCAGAAGACCGGAGGCAAGTGGATCTACGTCGTCGCCAAGGACGGCGGCAAGGCAGTCAAGCGCGAGATCCGCATCGGTCGCCAGAACCCACAGTTCTACGAGGTTCTCGAAGGTCTTGAGCCGGGCGAGAAGGTCATCACCTCATCCTACGACAACTACGGTGACAGCGATGTGCTTGTCTTCTGATTGACTAATGAATATGCAGGAGCGGTCACTGAGCCTGTCGAAGTGCCGCCAAAACAAGAATCGAAACAATAACAAATAAAAATCTCAAAGTCATGATTAAAGTCACAAATCTCTCCAAGGTCTTCAGAACCGAGGAAATCGAGACAACAGCCCTCAATGGAGTTTCAT
>CAVERO010000085.1:0-12642 GCA_963617915.1 Candidatus Methanomethylophilaceae archaeon
ATGCTTGATGCTTGATGCTTGATGCTTGATGCTTGATGCTTGATGCTTGATGCTTCTACAAGCTTGGCAACCACATGCTCAGAGACCGACACTTCGGTCCCTGAGCTTGTCGAAGGGCCGAAGCGACATCACTTCTTCATGACGGAGAGGTCAACAAGTCCGGGCACTCCTTTCACGACAGCCTTGTCTGTGAACTGCCACCAAGTCCAGCCCTCGAAATCAGGCGTGTCCTTCTCATAGTGCGCAATCCAGACCGGATAGTTTTCAGTGATCTCCTTGCCGAGGTTGTCTTTCGCGAATGATGCCCCGGCATAGACAATCGGCTTCTTGCCGTAATGGTTCTCGATGATTTCAAGCCACTTGAGAGCCTCTTCGTTCAGCCTCTTCGCAGAACCCCCGCGGTGGATGGTCTCGATGTCCAGCACAGGAGGCAAGTCCTTGAACCTCAGGTCTCCCACAGTCCTGATGAACAGTTCGGCCTGTGCGGCTCCGTCCTTTGAGCTCCGGAAGAAATGATAGGCTCCCCTCCGTAGGCCCGACCTTCCGGCGTCCTTCCAATTCTTTTTGAAGTCAGGGTCAACCAAGGTGATCCCTTCAGTTGCCTTTATGAACACGAAACTGACGGGCTTGATGTCGCAGGCGATGTGAATGTCCCGTGTCGTTCTACCGCGTCTGTCGGTCATCACGTACAGAGAGTCCCAGACAATCTTCCCTCCGTTGTGGTGGGAGATGTCAATCCCGTAGCGCCAGTCTCCGTGCGGGACTTTGGCGCCTGTCCCGCGTCCGCTGTGGCTGCCCCTGATGCAGAACATAAGTGCCAGAGCCAGAATGACAGCCGAGGCGATGCCGACAGCCGTCCAGATTCCGATGGTCACCTTCCGGAGCTTCCGCTTTCTCCTCCGGGAGCGCTTGGCTTTCCTCCCTTTCGCACTTTTTGCTTTCCGGGGGGCGGAACCTTGAATATTATTGTTTTTAGCCTTTGGCATATTCCTGAAAAACCTTTAGTAATCGTTAAAAAATAACTTGCATCATCTCAGGCAATCTTTTTGGTCTATATTCCTTTTCTCATCAGTCATGTGCCACCGGCACACTCCTTCTTCAAAAAGGAATCTATCCTCAAAAATCTTTGCCAAATCTGCGGCAACTTATTTTTTGCCGCTTACTGACCCGCGGCGGCACTTGCCACCGCCGGACAAAATTAATTAATATTTCTGACTATCTTTGCATGCTATATTACTAAAGGACTATGAACTGGTTCATCGAGATATTCACGGAAACGTCTTATGTTCAGGCGATTCTTGTCCTGTCGCTGATTTGTGCCGCGGGCCTTCTCTGCAACAAGATCAGAATCAAAGGGGTCAGCCTCGGCGTGACATTCGTGTTTTTCGCCGGGATTGCCATCGGACATTTCGGCCTGAGCGTCGATCCCCGTATGCTTGCGCTTGCGCAGAATTTCGGCCTTGTGCTGTTTGTGTTCACCCTTGGACTTCAGGTCGGGCCGAGTTTCTTTCCGTCGCTGAAAAAAGGTGGAATCAAGCTGAACATACTGGCCTTCGCCGTGCTGCTGGCCGGGACTCTCATGACCTGGGGAGTGAGCAGGCTGACAGGGATTCCGCTTCCGGTGGCGACAGGTCTTCTCACCGGGGCCGCGACCAACACTCCGATGCTCGGAGCCGCGCAGCAGACCTTGCTCCAGACCGATCCGGGTGCGGTGGATGTGTCGAATCAGATGGCCACTGCCTGCGCCGTGGGCTACCCTTTCGGACTGGTCGGTGTGATTCTGTGTGTGGCGATTCTTTCCGCCATATTCCGTAAGAACCGCAGCCCCAAGGAGACACACGACAACCAGACTTTCATCACGGAATTCAAGGTGAGCAATCCCGCCGTCTTCGGCAAGACCATCCGTGACATAATGAAAGATGCGCACGTCCGCCTTGTCGTGTCCAGGGTCTGGAAATATGCCGGTGAAGGCCGGGGTCAGGTGATCATCCCGGACGGTGACACACTTCTGGAGGAAGGAGAACATGTGCTTGTGCTGACGCGTGAGAAGGATGCAGGCGCTGCCGAGCAGCTGTTCGGTGAGAAGGTTGTGAAGGACTGGAACAAGAAAGACATCGACTGGAACCATCTGGACGGGATGCTTGTTTCCCGTCACATCTTCGTGACCAGAACGAGTGTCAACGGGGCGAAACTCGGAGAGCTGCATCTGCGCAATGTTTACAGGATCAACATCACAAGGGTGAACCGAGCCGGCATCGACCTGCTGCCGTCCCGTGACCTGAGGCTTCAGATCGGGGACAAACTGACGATAGTGGGGGAGCAGAAGGCCATTGACCGAGTGGCGGAAGTGCTTGGCAATCAGGAAAAGGAACTCCGCAACCCGAATCTGCTGTTCATATTCATCGGTCTGATGCTCGGCTTGATTCTGGGCAGCCTTCCGATTTCCATTCCTGGAATGAGCGTCCCGATCCGGCTCGGAATCGCCGGAGGCCCGATACTCATCGGCATCCTGATGGGCGCTTTCGGCCCGAGAATCCATCTGACCACCTACACTACCCACAGCGCTAACCTGATGCTCAGGCAGTTCGGTCTGACTGTCTATCTCGCCGGTCTGGGTCTCAGCGCCGGCCCGGACTTCTTCGAGACGGTCTTCAGACCTGAAGGTTTGCTGTGGATCGGAATAAGCGTCCTTCTGGCGATTGTTCCCGTGCTGCTGGTCGGTTTCATGGCATCCAGATTCTGTAGGGTGGACTATTCGGAGAATGTCGGGATGCTTTGCGCCTCGATGGCAAACCCTGTCGCTCTCAACTACGCCCTTACCACCGTTGACGATGACGAACCATCCGTCGCCTACGCCACCGTCTATCCGGTCGAGATGTTCCTTCGCGTGATTTCCGGTCAGGTGCTTATGCTGCTCTGACGGAATGCTTGTCTGTAAAGACGGGTCACTGATCTTGCCGAAGTGCGGTCGCTGAGCTTGCCGAAGCGCGGTCGCTGAACTTGTCGAAGTGCGGTCACTGAGCTTGTCGAAGTGCAGGTGTGTGGAAGCGGCAATCCGGTAAATCTGTCGGTAAATTCAATGCCAAGGTGGTAAATTTCATTCTCACACGAAATTTACCACCTGGTTTCGTTTGTACTTAAGAGGGCTTTGAGTACATTTGCCCCTGTTCAAAACTATAGCCAAGTACCCTTGTGCAGACCACTTTTTTGATATAATAGTATTTATGGGAAAGATTCTAAGAAAGACGGGCTTCGCCTTTGCGGTTCCGCTGTGTCTTGCGTTCACCGTCGCCTGTACGGATTACTCGTCGGACATAAACGACTTGCACGGGAGGCTTGATGAAATCGAGAGCAGCCGGATTGCTTCGATTGACGGACAGCTCAAAGCCATCAATGCCACCATTCCGCAGTTGGAAAAGACTGACGCCGACCTGAAGGAAATGATAGAGAACCTTCAGAAGACGGCTGACGGACTTGAAAAGTCAATTTCGGATAACGGGAAAAGCATCTCCGACCTGAAGACCGACCTTGAGAAGGCGGTGGAAGACCTCAAGAACAGCGACAAGGCGAACAAGGAATATCTCCTTGACTCCCTCGGCAAGGCCAAAGCCGTGCTGCTTGCGTTGCTTGAGTCCGAAAAGACAGAGATGAACGGCAAACTTGCCTCTGTCAACAACACTATCTCGGATCTACAGAAGAAGGATGCCGAACTTGAGAAGAAGATTTTAGACCTTAAGGACTACACTGACAAGGAATTGAAGGGGACGAAGGACTGGCTCTCCGCCACATTTATGACTCTGGATCAGTATAACTCAATAGTCGAACAGCTGGGTGGAATCAATGGCGAGATAGCCGGCCTTAAGACCTCTATGGCAAACCTTGAGACTCGTATGACGAAGAAATATTCAGAGGATATGAAAGTTGCCGCGGATGGAGTGAAGTCCAAGCTTGCCGGAGAGGTCGATGGTCTGAAAGACAGAATCGACAAGGAGGTCTCGGACATCACCAAGGCCTACACCGATGCCATCGCCACTTTCCGTGAGGAGATGGGGAAGTGGTGGAGCGAAAGCCTGAAGAAATCCATCGATGACAGCGAGACCTCGATGAAGTCCTGGGTGAACAGCACATTGGACGGCTACTGGACAATCGCTCAGACCAAGGATTCCCTCAAGGCACTTAATGATGACATCAAAGGCCAGCTTGAGGCTCAGAAGACTTTCCTGAATGGCCTTATCGAAGCCAATGCGGCTGACATCAAGGCTTTGAATGACAAGTTGAAAGAACTTGATGAGGCTGTAAAGAAGAATTCTGATGACATCGACGCTGTTAATAAGGCTTTAGGCGATGCTAAGGATGAACTCACCGATGCCTACAGGGATGCGATTTCCAAGGCGATATCTGAATTTGAGGGTACTTTTTCAGAAGAGATCAAAAACAAGATCGCTTCTGTGAGCAATAGCCTTGAGGCAAAAAGCAAGGCCATAGAAAGCAAGGTGTTGTCTCTTGAGGAGTCTGTCAGCAGTTTGAAAGACAAACTGTCTGAATTCTTGAATGCCAGTGTGTCTTTAAGAATCCAATCGGTTGAATGGTTCCCGACTTCCACAGATGGCAAGGAAATCCTTTATTATGACAAGGGAGATCCGGAATTTCAAGGCAGCGAGAATTACAGGTACATCAAATTCCGGTTTGAGGTTCGCCCGGCAAGTGAAGCGGCCAACATCACGGCTTCTTTGCTGTCTGCCCGTCTGCTTTACACAAAGACTAGGGCTACTGCCGGAGAAAATGTAGATCTGGACATAACGGATTTCAAGAACGAGAATGGAATCATCACCGTGACAATTGACGCTGAAAAAGTCTCTAAGGATTTCATTGACGGAAAGATCTCCGCGAGTGTGGCCGTGGCCGTCGGAAATCTCAGCACGGAATATGTTCCTCTTAAGGCTCAAGCACTTGAGGACCCGTTGATCCGCTATGAGACAATTGACGGAAAGATGCTGCCGGAAAGTGAGCTTGAAAAAGTGATATGTTATGGTAGAGTCGGGGGCGGTTATCTGACATTGCTGAACAGAACACACACCTATGGTAGGATTGACTTTACAGGTGAGATTGTTGAATTTGTTCTCCACCTTGGTAGAAGTACTTGGGAAGGTGCCACATTGAAGAAAATAAAGGTGTGTCGGGATGCCGCTGTGCCTCAATTCAGTATTTATGGGCAATTGAGATTTTATAACCAATACAGGCTTGAATTTGCGGATTTGGAAAAGTTGGATGTCTCGAAATTGGATAATCTTATGGGCCTGTTTGAGCAGTGCACTCATCTGACCGATTTGAGAATATCGTCTTGGACACCTAAACCTAAGGAAATGTATCGAGCGTTTTATTGCTGCCGTTCTTTAAAGACATTGGACCTTTCGGGATGGGATACGAGCCAGATTGATAGAGTTACTGAGTTGTTCTATAATTGTGCGTCACTTAGAAATGTGTATATGGATAAGTGGGATCTGACCAATTACAAAGGGGAAGCATATCCCCAAGTATATGAGAGGGATGTTTTCAGTGGTCTTCAGAGCGATAGGCACGATTTAAATATATACGTCAGAAACTGCAATAAAAAGACCGTGAATGCTGTGAAAAGATGGGTCAATAACTCAGTAATCGCCCAAGGCCAACCGCACGAGAGGGTGAATTACATTACTAAATAATACAGAATTTATAACTTAATGAATATAAATACAATGAATATGAAAAAATATATTGCCGCCCTTTTCGGCGCGATCGCTCTTGTGGCTTCCAGCTGCGCGGATTACGACTCTGATATCAAGAACCTTGAGCAAAGGATCGATGAGATTGAGAGCAACCAGATAAAATCGATTGAGTCGCAGATAAAAAACATCAATGAGTCGCTTCCGAAATTGGAACAGGCTGACAAGGATCTCAAGGGTATGATCACAGCCCTTGAAGGCACTGCGGACGATCTCGCCAAGTCATTGGCCGACAACTCGAAAAATATTTCCGATGTGAAGTCGGAACTTGAGAAGGCCGTGAAAGACCTTCAGGCAAGCGACAAGAAGAACAAGGAGGAACTCATCGCCGCGATAAACACAGCCAAGGGCGAGGTTCTCGCCAACCTTGAGTCTGCAAAGACCGAGATCGAAGGCAAACTGACCTCCATAAACAAGACGATCGCGGATCTCCAGAAGAAGGACGCTGAACTTGAGAAGAAGATCTCTGACCTTAAGGAATATGTTGACAAAGAGATCAAAGGCACCAAGGACTGGGCGACCGCCACATTCGCGACATTGGCGCAGTACAACGGCACCGTGGAGCAGATCGCGGGAATCAACTCGGAGATCAGCGGCCTGAAGAAATCCCTTACGGACCTTGAGACACGCCTTACGAACAAGTTTACCGAGGATTTGAACAAGGCCGTCAGTGACTTGAATAGCAAGATCGCTGATGAGGTCTCCGGCTTGAACGAGAGGATTGACAAAGAGGTGACAGACATCACCACTGCCTACACGACAGCCATCTCCACCACCCGTGACGAATTGGAGAAGGCTTGGGCCGCCAATCTGAAGACATCCATTGATGACTTGGAGAAATCAATGAAATCTTGGGTGAATGAGAAACTTACAGCTTACTGGACAATAGAGGAGACCAAGGCTGCTCTTGAAGCCCAGAAGACCGATCTCGAAACCCAGTTGGAAGCCCAGAAGGTTCTTCTGAAAGGTCTGATAGACGCCAACACTGGCGACATCACCAAGCTGAAAGAGGCTTTGGAGAAGACCGAAAAGAACATCGAGACCAACACCAAGGCAATCTCTGACTTGAGAGCGGACTTGGAAAAGGCCAAGGCTGACATTACCGAAGCTTACAATAAGGCCATTGAGGATGCGATCTCCGCCCTTGAGGGCAGACTTGACACCAAACTGACGAATGAGATCAAGGCTGTCAATGACAGGATAGATAAGATTGTCAGTGATTGGGAGAGCCGCATCAAATCCTGTGAGGACCAGGTGAAAGACGCGATTGACAAGATGAACGAGGCCTTGAAGGAGATGGGTAGCAAGATCCAGTCTGTGACCTATCGCCCTGAATATTCAGACGGCGTGCATAATGTGTATAGGGAAGATAAGGCGTTCCTGATGAGGTTTGAGATACATCCCGCTGCTGTTGTGTCTAAATTGAGCGCGACCAATGTCAAGATGCAAGCGTACGTGGATAGAGGAAATGATCCGTTGAGGACAAGAGATCTTGCTATCATAGGAATTGTACAGGAATCGAATGGTGTGATAGCGGTCAAGGCTTCGGCGGAGAACATCAAATGGGATACTCCTACAATTGAATCATTCTTTGACGCCACGTGGAAGTATCCGACTTACGCAAAGCTTCTCATAGAAGATTCTACCCAAGGATGGGAAATCTCCTCTGCCTTCGTTCCTCTTAAAGTCGTGGATGGCCGCTTGGATCCGAAGAAGGAGATCAATGGCCACGAATATGTCGAGATGGGTGACGGTCTGAAATGGGCTACCTGCAACATAGGCGCGTCAGCCCCTGAGGAAATCGGATCGAAGTTTGCCTGGGGCGAGACGGAAACGAAAACTGATTATTGGACGAATTACAAATGGTACAATAACGGGACCGGGAACTACACCAAGTACAATTCCACTGACGGTTTGACCGTTCTTGAGTCATCCGATGATGCCGCTACAGCCAATTGGGGAGGCTCTTGGCGTACTCCGACCTCAGCTGAGTTCCATAAGTTATTAAATAATGAGAATTTTGAATGGAAATATGATGATGCGAAGAAAGGCTTTTCAGTGACAAGTAAAATCACTGGTTATGAAGGGAACAGTATCTTCTTCTTATCTGGGGAATATTACTGGAGCTCAACAGCCATTGAGACGAAAGTAACTGATGCATATAGTTTATATGTGTTTACTGAAATGAATGGTACTATGATTATTGGATCGTCTCGTATGAGCGGTTTGAGGATACGCCCAGTCTCAAATTAATCCGTGAAAGTTAACACTTTGATTAGCAAACAATAGTCCAACTCTCCTCCTATCTTGTCAGGGTAGGGGGAGAATCTTTTATCTGTCTGGTTGACTGTGCTTTAACCTCCACGATTAATCACCTCGCAACCTTGGTGCGGATGAACCGGTAGAGATCCGGGAGGATGAGTACCGGTGAGGTGCAGAGAAGGATCCAGCCCCAATCGGCAAGAGGGAGGGGAGAGACTTCGAAGAAGGCTCCGAAACAGTTGACGATCAGGAACTGGCCGGCCAGAATGACTCCGGCTACCAAAAGGCAGCCATAGCAGGCCGAAGCCTTGAACCTCCCCCGGTTGAAGAAAAAGTCAAGAATGTCCTGAAGGACACTGTCGTCGGTCTTGAAGTATCTGGCGTTGAACAGATTCCAGAACTGGATCAGCACGAATGTCGTGAAGAACACTCCCAGTTCGTAACCGGAAAGATGCGCCTTGGTGTGTGCCGAGAACGCTCCGCTGAAGAACTCTCCGACGACATTCCAGTGAAGAAGATCTCTTACGGAACTGATGTCCATCCGCCAGAGAAGCTGCCAAAGAAGAGCCAGAAAGGCGAAGAAGAATATTCCCGAAAAGATTATGCGCTTACCCATCTTCCGGTCGATGATGTGGCTCTTCTGGTTCCGTGGCTTTTCATCCATAACCTTGCGGTCAGGAGGGATTGAGGACAGGGCCATCGCCGCGAAAGTGTCCATTATCAGATTGACCCACAGCATCTGAGTGACGGTGAGAGGGGAGTCCAGTCCGATGAAGGCGCCCAGCAGCACGATCAGGCAGGCGCAGACGTTGATTGTCATCTGGAACAGGATGAAACGCTTGATGTTCAGGTACAGGGATCGTCCCCACAGGATGCCCTTGCCTATGCTTGTGAACGAATTGTCGATGATCGTCACGTCGCTCGCCTCTTTCGCCCTTGCCGTGCCGTCACCCATCGAAAGCCCTACCTGAGCCTTTTTCAGAGCGGGAGCGTCGTTTGTTCCGTCACCGGTGACCGCCACGACCTCGCCCATCTCCTGAAGCAGGGTGACGAGGCGGACCTTGTCCTCGGGGCGGGCTCGTGACAGGACCCTCAGGCGGGGGAGAATCTCCTTTTTGAGATACTCGTCACTCATTGACGCGAATTCGGACCCTGTGACTGTCAGAGGGTCGCTCTCGTCTTCCCCGATGATCCCGGACTGGCGGGCGATTTCGCAGGCCGTGAGCGCGGTGTCCCCCGTCACCATGATCACCCTCACGCCGGCGTGCCCGGAGCAGGTGTCAATCGCTTCCCTCACATCGTTTCTTATCGGATCGGCGATGCCGACAATGCCGATGAACCTGACCCTGGAGTCTTCCGCCGACATATTCCTGAAGGCGAATCCCAAGGTTCTCATCCCCTTTGACTGCCAGGACGCCAATTTGGCAAGCACGCTTTCTTTCGAGGGGCCGCCTTCGATGATGTCGGAGGTTTCCAGCAGAAGCTCCGGAGCTCCTTTGATGAAGAGATACTCTTCGCCAGAAGCCGTGTCAACGGCATCGGTGCTCATCTTTTTCCTTTCGGTGGAGAAAGCGACCTGATCCACAATCCTGTAGGCGTTCCTGCGCACGGAATAGTCAATCCCTTGGCTGCGGAGCCAGAGCAGCAGAGCCCCCTCCGTGGGGTTTCCGATCGCGCGTGGCTCTCCGTTGTCCGCAGCGCTCAAAGCCGCGGTGGAGTTCACCGCGATGCCGTCGGCGACGATGCCTTTGCCGACTCCCCAGAACTCGGATTCCACCACGCTCATCCTGTTTTCGGTCAGCGTCCCGGTCTTGTCAGTGCAGATGACAGTTGCCGCCCCGAGAGTCTCGCAGGCGTGAAGCTTCCGCACCAGATTCTTCTCTTTCAGCATCTTGCGCATGCTCAGGGCAAGGCTTATCGTCACGCTCATCGGCAGTCCTTCCGGCACAGCCACGACAATCAGCGTCACCGCGATCATCAGCGAATTGAGCGCGGTGCGGAAGACCTCGATGAATGAATATGTCCCCAGGTCATTGCTGAGAAAGAATATGCTCATTCTCCCGACCACTATCAGCGAGGCGATGATGTAGCTGGCGTAAGTTATCCATTTTGCGAGTTGGTTCAGCTGGGCGTTCAGAGGGGTCTGCACATCAGGCTCTTCCTGTAATATTCTCGCACCTTTGCCTTCCTCCGTGTCCGTGCCGACAGCCGTGACCTTGCAAGTCGCGCTGCCCTCGATCACGGTAGTCCCCCGCAGCAGAAAGTTTTCCGGATAGGTGCTTTCCTTTCCCCCGTCCGGTTCGGTTCGCTTTTTGGAAAACGGCTCGCCGGTGAAGTTCGACTCGTCAACTGTCAGATTCCTGTCAGTCAGCAGGATACTGTCAGCGGGAACTTCATCCCCGTTCTCCAGCACCACGACATCGCCAATGCACACGTCGCTCTTTGGAATCTCGTAAGTCTGCGGAACTTTGTCCCCGGCATTCTTAAGGCGCAGCACCTTGACCGGCCTCTCATCCTTGGCTTTGTTCAGAATCTTGAACTCCTTTTCTGCCTTGACCTCGAAGATGAATCCGATACCGGTTGCCAGAAGGATAGCCACCAGTACCCCCAGCGGTTCGACAAGGCAGGAGGCGTCCCTTCCTGAATATGCCATCTCGTATCCCGACACTCCCAGCGAGAGCCCCAGCGCCACCAGCAGAATGATGATGATCGGATCCTTGAATTTCTCCAGATAAGCCTTCCAAAGCGGTTCCCTCTCCACCTCCGGAATGACGTTCCGTCCTTTCCCGGATGTCACCTCGTCGGATCCCTCGGCAAGGTAATCCGCTTTCGTGATCATTTTCCTTTCAACAGAGTCACATTCCCTCTCGATTCCAATCTCCATATCTAATCTTATCTTTGAATATGTCCGCAAATATACCGCCCTCCCCAGATTTCGTCACCACAAATCCAACCGTTTGGAAAGATGGAATAGTCCTTTATCTGAGGGCATTCCAGAGTGGTGAGCCGGTCAGTGGAACGGAGGAGCCTTCCAATGAAGATGTGAAGAGGGATGGGCAGGCGACTACTGAGTAGGTTTGTGCATCGGCGTCGAAACGGACCATAAAGTGTTCAGGGTTCGCGAGTTTCCGGGCGGAGGCGAAACCTGAGTTTATGTAGGTTTTCAGCGAACTGCGGTGACGGAGTATGCTTTGGATATATTCAAGGAAAACCGTCTTTTGGCTGTCCTTGGTTGAGAACGAATTGTAGATGATGGTCGTGTCGAGGATGACGCGGGCATATTCATTATCATTCCCGGCGAGGTATTCCTTGAAGCGAGGAAGGTTGAAATCGCCGGAAGGGGTGAGATATTCATTGATGTCCAATGCTTTGAGGAAGGAGACAGCTTTGTTGAACTCGGTCTGGGTTATTCCTTTGACGCCTCGGCTCATCAGAAGCAGGTAGAGGGTTTTGGCCTGTGGGGCGGACTTGAATCTGATGATGTCGCCGGATTCGAGGATGAAGTCGCCTTTTGCGTTGATTGTGATTGGGTTGGATGTTTTCGCTTCGGAACTGAGGTGGTCGTACAGGAACTTGTAGTAGCCTTTGTATGAGAGGAGGTCGCGGCGCTCGTCGAAGTGGGATACGAATGTAAGAATCCGCTTTTTCACCTCGGACGAGATGTCGATGCAGAGGAAGTCCACCGTCCTGCGCATCGTGTCGCTGTCATCGAGGATGTGGCTGTCCCGGATTTTTACCAGCAGGAAGGCCGCATACGGAATCCGCTCAGGCTCAATACCTAATCTTGAAAGAACGAGGTGGTAGAATGTCCTTGTGTCAAGGGTGGCCAGTGATTCCTTAAGGTTGTTCAGCTTGATTCTGTCTCCGGATGGGACGAGGTATTCCATTGATCGCTTGAGAAGCCCGAATCTGTCGTCATCGTCAATATGCCTGTCAAACCCGCGGAGTATGTCCGGCAGGTAGAAGAACTCGATTCCGATGTCGCCGAACGCCTTTGAGATGAGCAGGTTGTCGTACTTGTCGTCAAGCACCAGGTGCGTCGCTTCCGATGCCTTGCCCTCAAGAAAAACAATCTGGTTTTCAGGTACTTCCGATTCGGTGGCGTTCGTGGACAGAATCTTGCACCAGTCTCTGGCTCCGCTGCCGCAGGACATTGAGATCGATGACAGCAGCAGATTCTCCTCGAAGTCGATGTCGTTGTCGGAACGCATGATCTCATTGAAAAGATTGATTATCCGCTCTGTTGAGTCTTCGTCCAGATCCTTGAGGCAGTCCACGGCGCTCTCCATAGAAAGGTAATGAATCAGATCAAGTTCCTCTTGACGAAGTCCAAGCCCGGACTGCAATCCGTCCAGAACCGCGACCTCTTTAGAGTGGATCCGGTTGTCAGCCTTCACCAGCTCGACGGCAAGCTTCATCACCGCCCGCCGCTGGATCCCGTTGAGGTCTATGGAATCAAGATATCGCATTATTGATTCTCCGATGTTTGCAAAGATAAGCCTAACTGACCGGAAATCCAATTCCTTTCTTCAGTTCCCGTTGAATTATGCCTCGGTTCATTTATTCATCATCACTAAGAAGCTGTTTTGATTTGTTTGAAATGTTCTTTGAGGTGAAA
>CAVERO010000086.1:0-12376 GCA_963617915.1 Candidatus Methanomethylophilaceae archaeon
AGAAGATGAAGATTTTTCACCTCAAAGAACATTTCAAACAAATCAAAACAGCTTCAAAGTCGCCCCGAAGGTTTTTTCCCATAATCTTTTCGCGAAACTGTTGCTTTTATGAATAAATGTAATTAACTTGCAAAACTTCATCGTCCGGCCGCTTCGGCGGCCTTGATGATTTCAGCAGGATTGGACTGAAGCTTTTTGACGAGCGGTGAGGGTTCATCGTTTTGGTTTTGTTTTTTCAACGGTCGCCTATGACATGCGGTTATAAACTGAAAGACAATCTCGGCCACTTTACAGGTGGATTTTAGAATGAGTTTTAGGATTCCGTCTTGTTGAAACGATATAGTTTATTTTTTTTGATGTGTCAAATCGTTAGTTTTATACCCGTTTTTTTGACTGTTTAGTTAGAACAATCTTCCGAGTATTGAATATCGCGATTTGGTAAAACGTTAAATTTTAAATATTGATTCAGAATGGTGGGATTATGCGGCTGTTGGATTTTTCAAAATAATTTACAAATTTTGTGGCTGGGTTATACATTTGGTTTTGAAACAGAGCGGTTTTGATGGTTTTCGGTAATCAAAAGAAATCTTGTTTCATGATTAAAATAAACGAATAATGACTTTGGAATACTATTTCAATATTCAATAAACAATCGTTAAGTTTAACAAAAGTTTTAAGCTTATGGGTAAAAAGTTATTTTCAATCGCGCTGTGCCTGTTCATCAGCATAGGCGCAGCATTCGCCCAGACGGTCAAGGTGTCCGGCACGGTCACGGATGCGGCCAACGGCGAGCCTGTTGTGGGTGCGGCTGTGCAGCTCAAGGGCAGCGCAAGCACTTACGCCTTGACAGATGATCTCGGAAACTATCAGCTTTCTGTTCCATCCAACGGAACCCTGTCTGTAAGTTGTCTGGGTTACCTTCCTGTCGAGATGCCGGTCAGCGGCAGAACTCTCTTGAACATCACGCTGAAGCCTGACACCCAGACTCTTGATGATGTCATTGTGGTGGCTTACGGTACAGTCCGCAGGGAAGCGAACACCGGGTCGGTCACTTCAGTCAAGAATGAGCAGCTGGCACAGGTTCCCGCGACATCTGTTGACAAGATGCTTTCCGGTAAACTTGCCGGTGTGACCATAACTTCAGGTTCAGGCCAGCCGGGTTCCACCTCGACCATCCGCGTCAGGGGAACATCCTCAATCAACGCCGGCAGTGAGCCTCTTTGGGTAGTCGATGGTATTCCAGTGATGTCGAGCGACTTCCGCGCAATGTCAAACACGGGTGACAACAGCGCGACTTCCACCACCTTCCTCAACCCTAATGATATCGAGTCAATCACCGTCCTCAAGGATGCGGCCGCCGCGTCAATCTACGGCTCCAGAGCTGCGAACGGAGTTGTGCTCGTAACCACCAAGAGCGGAAAGAGCGGGAAAGCCCGCTTCACTGCAAGAGCCAAGTTCGGTGCGCAGCAGCTTATCAACGACCATAATCTCCGTCCTCTCACCGGACAGGAACTTATCGACTACCGCCGTATCGCAGCCATCAATGCGGGCTACAACCCGGATGACCCTACCTCACAGTACTACTATCCGCAGTCGCTGCTCGAGAACGGCACCACGAACTGGTACAAGGAACTCACAAGAATCGGCTCGCTTCAGGAGTATGAGCTCAATGCTTCCGGCGGCAACGACAAGGGTTCGTTCTACTCTTCGGTCGCTTACCATAAGAACGAAGGTGTGTTCTACGGAGTCGATTACCAGCGTTTCACTGCGCGTGCGAACACTGACTTCAACCTCACGAAGACTCTCAAGGCCGGGGCAAAGATTAATGTAAGTTATGCGGATGCAAACTCAGGCCAGATGGGTGACCTCTTCTACTCCAACCCTACAGTCGCGATGTGGACCATTCTTCCGTGGACGCCTATGTACAATGAGGATGGCAGCATCAATGTGAACATCACGGAGAACTCTAAAACCAATCCTAAGGCAAATGCGCTCTATGACGCTGACAACGACAAGGACTACCGTCTTCAGGGTTCTCTCTACCTCGAATGGAAGCCTATCCGTCAGCTTACCTTTAAGACCAACAATGGTGTCGAGTTCGTTTATGTGGACTCCCGTCAGTACTGGTCGGACTACACCAATCAGGGCGAGGCGACTCTCTGGAAATACTGGTCAAAGGACATCCGCTACACCACCTCCAACACAATTACCTACAATGACATGTTCGGCGATCATTCAGTCCGTGTCCTTGTGGGTCAGGAGGCTATGACGGACAAATACGACATGCTCGGCGGAAAGTCTCCGAACGTTGACCCTCAGATTCCTTATCCTTCGACTTCAACCACAGCCGAGGACAACCTCTCGTACTCCCTTTCCGAAGAGTCCATCCTATCGTTCTTCGGGGTGGCAGACTACAACTACCTGAACAAATACTACCTTCAGGCTTCAGTCCGTGCGGACGGCAGTTCGCTCTTCGGCTCCTCCAACAGATGGGGTGTGTTCTGGTCAGTGGGCGCATCGTGGAACATCAACAAGGAAAAATGGATGAACTGGTCACGAAACTGGCTCAGCGCCCTCAAGGTCAGGGCTTCCTACGGTGTGAACGGTAACAACAACATCGCGGCTTACAGGGCATACGGAATCTACTCCACCGCGGAGTACAACGGCGCCATCGGTATGGTGCCTTCACGCGCGGCGAACCCTAACCTTTCCTGGGAGAAGAACAAGACCTGGAATGCGGGATTGGACTTCGGATTCTTCGATGACAGAATCACCGCAAGTCTGGATGTTTACAGCCGAAAGACGGATGATATGCTTCTTTCCAAGCAGGTTCCTTACACTACGGGTTTCGCAAGCAACTTCATGAATGTCGGAGCGATCAGAAACAACGGTGTCGAGTTCCAGGTTGAAGGAGCGATTGTACGCAACAGCGACTGGAACTGGACGGCCGGATTCAACATCGCGTTCAACCGTTCCAAGGTTCTTGACCTCGCCGGTTCCGAATACCTCTCCGTTTCCGATGCCAGAGCATCAAGCAACAGCGGAACAAGCCTCAGGATTGTCCCGGGCAAGAGCCTCTACACTTTCTACCTCAGGGATTACTACGGAGTCAATCCTTCAAACGGCGACCCTCTCTGGTATGACGAGAACGGCAAGCTCACATCAGACTCCTCAAAGGCCCGCTATATCTATGCCGGCTCTCCTGAAGCCAAGGCTACCGGCGGTTTCAACACCGCAGTAAGTTGGAAAGGCCTCACCCTCTCCGCATACTTCGATTTCACCATGGGCAACAAGGTCTATGCAAGTATGAACTGGGATACCGACAGCGTTTCAATGAACGAGAACTGTTCCACCGCATCCCTGGACTTCTGGACCAAGCCGGGGGACACGGGTGTGCAGCCAAAGCCGGTTGCCGGTGCGCCTAAGAGGCCGTATGCCGCCTCCACCCGCCGCCTTCAGAACGGAAGCTACACCCGAATCAAGGACATCACCCTCTCCTACAATCTCTCGGAGAATGCTCTCAAGACTATCCATATGAAAGGTTTACGCCTTTATGTCAGCGCACTGAACCCTTACACCTTCCACTATGTCAAGGGCGTACTCGACCCGGAAGCAGGCTCTCTCGGCTACACTATGAGCGCATCCCACTCTATGGTGAAATCTTTCGTGGGCGGAGTGGAAGTTTCATTCTAAATTCAGATGACAATTATGAAAAGAATAGCATTATACATAGCAAGCGCGATAGTTCTTCTGGGTGTGACAGGTTGCGGAAAGGACTTTCTTACACGCGAACCTAAACTGTCCCAGAGTACGGAACTGACCCTCTCGACATACGAAGGGCTCAACAAGGCGACTCTCGGTGCCTACTACTACCTTACCTCCAACAGCTGGCTGGGTACCAGTTGGGTCCTCAGCGCTGAGATGCGCAGCGGCAACGGGATGAAATCAGATGCCGCAAACTCCAACCGTTACACCTCCCCTTATACCTGGAATTACACGGAGACTTCCACATCCGGAGTATGGGCATACTGCTACTATACGGCAGCGGAGGCCAACAATGTCATCGACAATCTCGAAGGCAAGGCCACCGGAGATGTTACCGAGCAGGACCTGAACAACCTCAAGGCCGAGTGCCTTTTCCTCAGGGCTCTCGCACACTTTTGCTGCGTACTCACTTACGGACAGCCTTACACTCTCTGCAACAAAGATGCGTCATACAAAGAGAGCCTCGGTGTTCCGTACGTCTATCATACCGATCCGAACGGTCTTCCGGCTCGCGAGACCGTCATCTCAAACTATGAGAACATCGTGAAAGATCTTGTTGAGGCTGAGGAGATCATTGATCCTGCCTATGTTCGTTCAGGTGTCAAAGACAAGACCTCCTGCGTGAACCTTCAAGTAATCCAGGCGTTGCTTTCAAGGGTATATCTCTATATGGGCGAGTGGCAAAAGTCGGCTGACTATGCTACAAAGGTCATCAATTCCGGCAAGTACAAGCTCTGGAGCAAGGAAGAATACAAGACAGTCTGGACTGAGGACACAGGCAGCGGCGAAGTCATCTTCGAGGTTTACGGAAGCAAGAACAATGACTCTTATGGTTCATGGGAAGATATTTCCTATATTACCAACCCTGACGGCTCAGGCGACACACAGGCGGCGAAGCCGCTCCTTTCCCTCTACAAGGAAGGCGATGTCCGCGGAGAGCTCTATCGTACAGACAAGAATGGGGAGTCCGGAGTTTACTGGACCACAAAGTATGCCGGTAAGGGCGCCGGAACTCCTGACTGCAATAATGTCATCTTCCTACGTCTCTCCGAGATGTACCTGAACCGCGCCGAGGCAGCCATGAGAGGAGCGTCGACAGGAACCACCGCAGTCAAGGATATCAACGCCATTGCGTCCATCCGGGGCGGAGAGACGTACAATTCAGTAGGTCAGACCGACATCGAGAAGGAAAGACGTCTTGAGTTCGCATGGGAAGGTCTTCACCTCTATGACCTTGCGCGCTGGGGAGAGAAAATCGAGCGTTCCGCATCGGATTATCCTCTCTGCACCGCCAATCTTACCATCGATTTCCCTTCATACCATTGGGCTCTTCCGATTCCAAAGAGAGAGATTGATTTGAACAAGAATCTTGAACAGAATCCCCTGAAAGACTAAAAGGACAAGAAAGATTATGAAAAAGATATTGACATATATTCTCACGGTGCTTGCCGCCGCGGCCGCCCTGGCTTCCTGCGACAAGAACGATTATCCCGTGTTTGATGATAAGAATGCTTTCGTGGCATTCGACGAGACTTCGGTTTCAGTGGATGAAGACTATTCCAATGATGGCAAGGTCATCAGAATTCCTGTCACCCTCGCATCTGTGGCCGGCCTTCAGGAAACAGTGAAATTCGAGGTTATCGAACCCGAGACCAAGGCTGCCAAGGCCGGCGTGAACTACGAACTTCTCACCACTTCGGGCACACTCTCATTCGACGCCGAGAACCGCACCGCATACATCGAGTTCAAGACCATCTACTTCGATGAATATACAGGCGACCTCAAGTTCTCCATAAAGGTTTATGGCAATGACAATGTCGCTACAGGCAGCGAGGACGAGTGCACCGTGACCATCGGTGACATCGACCATCCGCTCAGCTTCATGCTCGGTACATACACTGTCACCGGAGAAGACAATTGGGATGGAGTCACAAGCTGGACTATGACAATTTCCAAGGATGAGAGTGACGAGCACAAGGTTTGGATCAGAAATCTTGCGAATTATAACAATGCGAAAGTCATCGCATACGGAATCGTCAGCGATGACCACACCAAACTCAACATTCCGTTCGGTCAGGAATTCGAGGCGTCCTACGATGGCGTGTCCAACTTGCCTCTTTGGGGCATTACGCCGGAAGGAAGTCTGACCAACACAGGTTCTGTTGATGTGAATATCGTAACCGATGGAGCCAAGGTGACACTTGACTTCGGGCAGGACTACGGCTTCGCTATTCCGGCTATTTCAGGTGGCTCTCCAGCCGGCTATTTCGCCATTATCTGGCCAGGTGTGACCGCTGTTAAAAACTAAAATCAGACTGAGTCATGAAGAAAATATTATTTAGCATAGTTGCGGTTGCGGCGGCGCTCGCCTCCTGCACAAAGTTTGAGTATGATTCCCCTATTGATTTCCAAGAGGCCGAAACTCCGTTGGTAACTGCCGCAGCTCTGTCGGACAGTACCATTCATGTGACTGTCTTGCCAAAGCCGAGTACATCCTTCTACTCTTACATAGTTGCCGAAGGACGCGCCGCACAGCTTGATTCTGTGTCGCTGCTCAAGGGCGGCTATGAAGGTGGCCTCGCAAGTGCCGTGGTTGAGTATGGTTCCCAATCAACTGTTGTTCTTAACATAGGCGACCTTACACCTAACACCTACTACACGGTCTATGCTGTCGCAAACAACGCTCAGGGCAAGGTCTCAAGCGTTGCCACCGCGACCTGTCTCACGACAGACGGCACGGCTCCGGTGATTCAGGATTTCGATTCTGCGGAGGAGGACAGTGTCCTTGCGTTTGCCATCAAGTTCGATGATCCGGTGGCCAAGGGCACAGGAAAGGTTACCGCCCACTACTTCGCCGCCTTTGGAGGCTCCGATGCGGAGGGCAACCTTACGGAACAGAAGAGTTATGACGTGCCTGCGGACTCCGTCTTCGCCAGCGGAAATCTCATCTATGTATTTCTTCCGAAGGAGGAGTACATTCCCGGGGCATATGTGACCCTTTCATACACGGAAGGTACAGCCGTGAACGCCCTCGGGGAGAAGTGCGCGGCCTTCGATGAAACCGCCGTGTTCTATGATTCGTCGAGCAAGGACTATGATTCCTATGGTATCTTAGGACAGTATGACAATGTTTCTTTCGCACTTTCCCTCAATCCGGATGGTGATGCCGGCGATGATGATGATTTCAGCGGTGCGGATGATGATGAAGATGAGGCGGGCTATGAAGTCTTCACAGACTGGAAGACCCTCGTCATGAAGTCATACGCACAGACTGCCTACCCTCTTGCGGGCCGCGAGAAAACTACAGCTTTGATTTCGACTGTTGACGGAAACGGAAGGACCGTATCCTATACAGGAGAGCAGCTTTACATTCTTGACAAAGCAAACGGAATCGTCGGTGTGGCCATTGATGAGGATCCAGGATTCGGCACATATGTGTCTTACACTGTTGCGGCAGGATCGATTCTTGACATCTATGGGAACGCCAACTCGGAATTCTCTGTGACGAAAGGATATCTCTGCTCGTTCGGCTACACCATTGACGACATCATCGGGACATACACGGTCAAAGGTACAAGTTACTGGTCAGGAAGTGACGAAACCGAGACTTGGGTCATCGAAAAGAGCGACAATGCGAAGAATGGGAATGTGATGATCACAACATATTGGGGGCGCAAATGCGATTATCCGATCTACGCATCATTCGACGGTGACTCAGGAGAACTCCGGATTCCTGATTATCAGATATTCCAGACACTGTCACTCAAAACCGGCGAGAAAGTGGGCGACTTCTATTTTGCCTGCAACACCAATGAGGAGGGTGCGGTCCTCACAATCAAAGTCCCTTCTGCCGGCACATTGGCTGACATAGACTTGGCCTTCGGGTACTACTGCGCGGCGGAAGGCGCTTATGCGGCTACGTATGGAGGATGGTGGAATCTGTTCACATCGATAAGCGGAAAACGTCAATAATGTTATTATGCAAGCGTAATTGACACATTTTCGAGTCAAGGAGATATCTGTTTCGGGTGTCTCCTTTTCTCGGTTTTAGAAACATGAAAAAATAAACTGCTTCTTAATAGAGCAGTAACAAAAATGTCCAGAATTATGAAAAAGTTTGTCATTGCACTTGCGGCCATGTTGTTTCTCGCCGCTTCAGCCATCCGGGCGCAGTCGCCCACGACCACATATCCTTACCTTTATCCTCAATTCACGAGTGGAAAGGTAGTGATGAGCGGTGGCAAGACCGAGGAGAAGAAAATGAACATTCACCTCCGCCGTGCCGCTCTGCACTATCTTGACGGCGACATTGTCAAGGAAGCCTTCCTCACAGATGTGAAGGCGGTGGAGATAGGCACAGATGTGTTTGTCCCGGTGATGGGGAGAATGATGAAGGCGGTTGCCAAGAACGAAAAAGGTTGCGTTGCCGAGGAGATTCTCGGAGATTTCGAGACATCCCGCGAAGCCACCGGTGCCTACGGGGTCTCTTCCACCTCGTCAGCAACGATGAAACTGACTTCCATCCAGACAGACGCGCAGGTGAACCAGAACTATATGAACATCCTCAACGAGCGGGACAACGGGCTTGAGCTCCGGCTCGTACACAACTACTACGTTGTTTCACCGCTCTATAAGGTGAAGGCCTCCAAAAAGGACATCACGGCAATTCTTCCTGATAGCCGTCAGGATGCTTGGAAGTCTTTCCTTAAAACACACAAGGTCAATTGGAAGAGGCCGCAGAGCCTTCTTGAGGTGGTGGAGTTCCTCTGCGAGGATGGCAAATGACGGGCTGTCCGCCGAAGCGGCGGATGGTATTGATTAGAGTATCAACTAAAACTTTGATTCATTATGCGTAGAAGTATAGTCGCATTCTTTTGCCTTGGTATTGCAGCCATGGCTCTTTGGGGTTGCGCCGGAAGGGAAGACCTGTTTAGCGGCGCTGAAAGCGAGACTCTTTCCGGTCAGGTTTTCGGTGAGGGACTTGCAGATGAATCGCTGCTTCCGCAGATGAACATCAGGGTCAGCGAGGAGATGGCCGCGAACCTCACTGCACTCACTGCCGAAGACGGATTTGTCAGGATGAATGAGATTCCTTCCCTAAAGAGTCAGGGCGTTGTGAAGATGAGGAGGCTTTTCCCTGATGCGGGGAAGTTCGAAGCGAGAACGCGCGCCGAGGGTCTGCATCTGTGGTATGTGTTGAGTTACGACGGGTCCAGACCTATGACCAGGGCGTCTTCAGGGCTTTGCATCGACGGCGTGGCTGAGATCGAGTATTGTCCGAGGATGGAAATCGTCGGTGGAAGAGGCACGGCTGAATATGTCAGCGCATCTCCTTCGGCGGAGGCATCCGGGAGTTCCGGCCCGTTCAACGATCCGATGCTCGAACAGCAGTGGCACTACTACAACAACGGCTCTGTGTCTTCTTCAGTGAGCGGTTGCGACATCAATGTCTTTCCGGTATGGAGGAACTACTCAACCTACTATCAATGCAAGGAAGACATCATCGTCGGTGTCGTTGACGAGGGAGTCGATTACTCGCACGAGGACTTGAGCGCCAATATGTGGAAGAACCCGGAAAAGAGCGGGAACAATGTCTATGGCTACAACTTCGTCACGGACAGTTATGTCATTGACCCGGAAGAGCACGGCACACACGTTGCCGGAACCGTGGCGGCGGTGAACAACAACGGAGTGGGAGTCTGCGGTGTGGCCGGAGGAGATTCCAAGGCGAAGATCAAGGGCGCCAAGATTATGTCCTGCCAGATTTTTGACGGCGACAAGCAGGGCTCGGGAGCCGAAGCCATCAAATGGAGCGCGGATCACGGTGCTGTCATCTCCCAGAACAGCTGGGGATATTCCGACATCGATTATACCCCTTCTTCCCTCAAGGCTGCCGTGGACTATTTCGTCAAATATGCGGGATGCGACGCTGACGGCAGGCAGACAGGCCCGATGAAGGGAGGACTGGTTGTTTTTGCCGCCGGCAACTCTGCGGCCAATTATTCCGCCAACGAGTATGAGCCGATTCTCAATGTCGCGTCAGTAGGGGCGGACTACAAGAGGGCCTACTATACAAACTACGGATCGTGGTGCGATGTGGCTGCGCCGGGAGGTGATGTGAAAAAAGGCAATCAGGTTGTGAGTACCCTTCCGGGCAACAAATATGGTAAGATGCAGGGAACATCAATGGCCTGCCCTCACGTGAGCGGCCTGGCGGCCTTGGTGCTGGCACGTTACGGCGGGACTGGATTCACCGGCACCGCACTCCGTTCGAGAATTGAGGACAATGTGACAGACATCTCCGCCCAGAATGTGAACTACTACATCGGGAAGGGCCTTGTGAATGCATACAAGGCGATTGCCGGAAGCGGAGGCGCGGCTCCTGAAACGCCTGAGGATCTGAGCGTGAGCGCATCCTCCAACAACATATCATTCAGCGTGAAGGTGCCTTCCGACCCGGATGACGGACTCCCGACATCCATCATTCTTTATTATTCCACAAAGAGTTTCTCTTCGACCAAGAACGTGCCTTTCGGAATGTTCTATGTTGAGGGACTGAAGGTTGGAGCTACACTTTCGGGGACCGTTTCCGGTCTTGAGTTCAACACCGAGTACTATGTGGCGGCGATGGCCTGCGACCTTGCCGGGAACCGCTCTCCGCTGACCAAGAGGGTGAGCGTCACGACAGGAGAGAACACCGCACCTGTCATTGAGGCCAAGACCCCTGTCGCATTCTCGATCAAGGCGCACGAGAAGGCCGTGGCCGAGTTCGTGGTGACAGAGCCGGACGGCCATTTCTACAACCTTGAACTGGAGCCGGGCTCGGACGCGGCGGTGCTTGACACTTTGACCCGCTCTGAACCAAAAGTCAGGATAACCGGCACGGCGGCGCCTTCGGGGACGTATTCCGCGGTGCTGACGGTGACTGATCTCTATGGGCTTTCCACGTCGCAGAAGATAGACTACACGATTCTGGAGAACCATCCTCCGGTCGTGGTGAACGCATTCGGGAATATGCTTGTCACCTCAAAGGCGGCCGTCACCCAGGAACTCGAAGCCTCTGAATATTTTTACGACGAGGACGGGGAGGAACTTGCCTACACCTTCGAGTTCAGCAATCCGACGGTGGCCAACATGACATATTCAAAGGGGAAGTTTCTTTTAACCCCGATGAACTACGGACGTACCGACATTACCGTCACAGGCACGGATGTCAGGCAGGAATCCGTCTCCCAGACATTCACTGTGATGGTGATGGACGGTTCCAAGGAGGTCTCGCTCTACCCTAATCCAGTGAAGGACAAACTGAACATCCAGCTTGGGCTGAATGCGGACGAGGTGAAGGTGAAGATTGTCCCGGCGTCCGGCTCCGCCTTTTTTGACGGGTCTCTCGGAACTGGTACACCTTTTGCGCCCCTGACTGTAAGTATGGCGGGCGCCTCCGCCGGACAGTACACCGTTGTGGTCACTTTGGATGGGAAGGAATATAAGTCAATGATAGTGAAGCTTTAACTAAAAGCATGAAAGGAATGAGAAAAATATATGCGTCATTGTTCTTCGTCGCACTTTTCGCGGGGTCAGCGTCCGCCCAGACCTTGCCGTCGCTTCTGATAGGGTCGGACGCCTCGGCTTTCGGAACAGCCCTGACCACGGTCGGGAAGACTTCAGGGGCATATTCATTGGAAGGCAATGTGGCCTCGGCGTCGTTGAACGACGAGAAACTGTGCGTAGGTGCGTCGTTTGGCCTGTGGCAGCCGGAATATGCGAAAGACAAGGTGATAGGAGCCGGGGCGGCTTACCGCATCGGTGACAGGCTTGCCTTCGGGCTGCAGTTCAAGAGTCTGCTCCAGCCTTCCTACGACGTTGTCTCCGAAAGCGGCTCGGTCAAGGGCTCGTTCACGCCCGGGGAGACGAATTTTGCCGCCGGAGCCGCGTATTCGGTGACGGACTGGCTTTCGGTCGGTGTTGCCGGTAGGATGGTCGTGTCAACTCTGGCCGAGGATGCGAAAGCGAACGTGTTCGGGGCGGATGTGGCTGTTTTCTACAGGAAAGACGCGGTCAGCGCGGGCCTGTCGGTCAACAATGTGGGCGGCAAGGTCAACTATGGCGGAGAGGACTATGACCAGCCGACGCTGGCAAAGGCCGGAGCGGCTTATCGCATCGGTAGCCCGGAAGCCTCGTCGGTAACTCCGTCCGTGGAGGCTGACGTGCTGTTCAAAGGGGGCTTTATGGCCGGGGCAGGTGTTGAATATTCATTCAAGAATATGCTGTTCGCCAGGGCCGGCTATCACTTCGGTACGAAAGAAGCCCCGCTCCCGTCGTTTGCGACGGTCGGACTCGGGGTGCGTCTCTTCGGCGTGAGCCTTGACATCGCCTACCTCACCGCCAGCGATGTCTTGGGGAACACCATCTCTTTCGGACTCGGGTACCGGTTCTAAGTAAGCGTTTAGTGATGATGAAAAAATAAGTTGGTAAGGTTTTGTGAAGGATTTTTGCGGATAAATTTGTTTGAGAAGAAGGAGTGTGCCGGTGGCACATGACTGATGAACAAATAAATTTAGGCCAAAAAGACGAACAAAAGCACCAAGTTATTTTTTAGGAATCACTTACT
>CAVERO010000087.1:0-12245 GCA_963617915.1 Candidatus Methanomethylophilaceae archaeon
CGCCGGGCCTCTTTCATTACCTTTGGGGCGAGGGAAAAGACGGCTATCATGTTCGGAAAGGCCATAAGGGCGAAGGCAAGATCCATCAGGCTGACGGCGACATCCAGAGTGATGACACTTGCGAGGACGATTGTCGCGACATAGAAGTAGCGGTACTTCTGTGCGTTTCTTGTGCCCCATAGGTAAGATGTGCACATCGTTCCGTAGTAGGAATATGAGAACATCGTCGAGAATGCGAAGATGATCACTACGAATTCGAGCAGATAGCGTCCTGCGAACGGAATCAGGGTATCGTACGTGCTAAGCGCGATGGACAGCCCCTTTATGCTGTCCGTGCTGTAGAGGCCGGCCATAATCATCGGAATGGCGGACAGGGTGCAGACAAGGCCTGAGTCTATCGCCGGTCCAAGCATGGCCACGAGTCCCTCCCTCACAGGTTCGGCGTTCATCGATGCTCCGTGCATCATCCCGGCGGTTCCGACACCGGCCTCGTTGACGAACATTGCCCTCCTTGCTCCGGTCAGAGCCACTGCGGCGAAAGCTCCGAAACCTGCCTTCCAGCAAAAAGCTCCTTCAAAGATGGCTTCAAACACGGCGGGCAGACGGTCGTGATAGACGATCATAATGCCCAGCACCATCAGAAAATAGAATCCAACCATAAACGGTACGATCTTCGATGAGACCTGCGAGATTCGCTTCAAGCCACCAAAAATGACGAGGCTCACTATGCCGCCGATCACAAGACCGATCACCAGAAACACCCATCTTGACTCGGGCACTCCAAGCGGCTGAAGGATCACTGAATATAAAGACTCGGAGAGTTGGTTTGCCTGCATCACGGGAAGACCGCTGAACAGGGCGCAGAACGCGAACATCACGGCCAACGGCCTCATCTTCCTGCCTATCCCTTCGGTCAGGACGAACATCGGCCCTCCTTGGACTACTCCCTTGTCATCCTTCCCTTTATACATTACGGCGAGGGTCCCCTCAAAGAATTTCGTAGCCATTCCAAGCAGGGCGCTGACCCACATCCAGAAGATGGCTCCGGGCCCGCCGACACATAGCGCTATCGCGACTCCGGCGATGTTTCCCAACCCGACAGTGCTGCTTATGGTGTTCATCAGCGCCTGAAAGGAACTGACCTGTCCCTCTCCCTTCTTCTTCATTTTCAGAGACCTGACCGCCATTCCTAACTTCCTCAGCGGCAATGCTCTTGAATATATGAACAGGAATATTCCTCCTCCTATCAGAAGTGTAAACAACGGCCATCCGCAGACGAAGTCCGAGAATTTGATAATGTACTCTTTAATCAAGTCCAACATTTTCCGCACTGTTCTATGTCAGTTCCACATTCCCTTTGCAGGAGGCTTGCCCGGCGTGGGCTTATTTTATGCGGTACGGCTGGTCATCGTAGAGGCTGTAGCGCTTGGCTTTGCGGATCCATTTCTGCTCTTCCAGTTTTACGTGCTCGCGGAGGGTCTGGAAGGTGACGCCGCCTTGAAGGTAGCTCATCATTGTCCCGTCAGAAATCTTGGCCTCGAAACCTTCGCGCAGCTCGAACTGAGGGTATCTTTCGAGGAAATAGCGCATCAGCTGGAGGGTGTGGAGCAGGGAATGGTATTCGCTTCCGGGCTGCAGCATGATCTGGTAGCCATAGCATAGCTGACCTTCGTAGCGTCCTGTGGACGGGGTGAAGGTGCAAGGGCGCATCAGGACGCCGGCGGGAGCCGGAAGAACCTCCTTTCGGCTGTGACGGATGAAAGGGGAACCGAGATATTCATAAGGCCTGGCCGTTCCGATGGCAGGGGTGATGGTGGTGTTGTTCCACAGGCCGCCGCCGCTGTACATCGCGCAGGTGAACATTCCCGGGATGTCGGATGCCGGGGCTATCGTCCACGGAAGCAGCTGCCGGGTGGAGTCGCTTGCCAGTGCGGAGATCACGTGCATGGCGAACGAGGCTCCAATCTCGTTGTACCACAGATTGCAGATCTCGCCGAGGGTGAGGCCGTGCCTGTGGGCGATTTTCGGCGTGTGTGGCTCGACCGTGCCTGACGGCATCGAGCCTTCCACGATCCGTCCGGCGGGGTTTATGTGGTCAACTATGTACAGAGCCGGTGCACAGTCCATCCCCGCCATCACTTCCATCAGGCGGAACACGTCCTTCGTGTAGTTGAAGTACCTTGAGCCGGCGTCCTGAATCTCCACGACGACGGCGTCAAGGTCTTTCAGAGCGTCTTCGCTGAAAGAGATGTGGTTTGTCCCCGGCGTGAGTTCCGCATCCCTCGGGCTGAAGACAGCCTTGAGGTTGCCGCGCTCGCTGAACAGGTCGTACATGTACCGTCCGCGCGCCGTGTCCCAGCAGTTCTGTGTGCAGAAGCAGCCGACCCGCCCGTCCAGCAACGCCTTGTCCAGCTGGTCTTCCAACGCCGTTGTCCTAAATGAAAACATAGTCTAAAAAAACAAAAATATTCTTTAGTTGTTATCAATAACCTTCTTGGCAATAGCAATCACCTCGTTGGCAAGGTCTTGGGCGGCGGCGAGGGTCGGGGCCTCTGAATATATGCGGATGATCGGCTCGGTGTTGGAGCGGCGCAGGTGAACCCACTGCCGCCTGGACTCGAAACTGATCTTCACGCCGTCGATGTCATTGATGTCTTCGGAAGAATATTCTTTTTTCAGCTCATCGAGAATCCTGTCGATGAGAGCCTTGTCGCTCAGCTCGATCTTGTTCTTGGCGATGTGGTACTCCGGGTAGGTCTTCTTGAGCTCGCTCACCTTCATCCTCTTGTGGGCGAGGTTGGAAAGGAACAGCGCCACTCCGACCATCGCGTCGCGTCCGTAGTGGATGGCAGGGTAGATGACTCCTCCGTTGCCTTCCCCTCCGATCAGAGCCCCTGTGCGGCGCATCTTTGTGGTGACGTTGACCTCTCCGACAGCTGCGGCGTGATACTCACCGCCATATTCCTCGGTCACGTCCCGCAGGGCGCGGCTGGACGAGAGGTTCGAACAGGAAATCGGCTTGTACGGGGCGGTTACTTCCGCAAGTGTCTTGCCTTCCTTCTTTGCGGTTGCAGCGGCTCTCTCGAAGAGGTAGGCGGCGATGCTGACAAGTGTATATTCCTCGACGAACGGCTCCCCGTTCTCGCAGATGAACGCGAGGCGGTCAACGTCAGGATCGACGGAGATTCCGAGGTCGGCGCGCTCTTTGACGACGGTCCCGCTGAGCTCCGCGAGGTTCTTCGGAAGCGGTTCCGGGTTGTGGGCGAAGTCGCCGGTCGGGTCGCAGTTGAGTCTGACGCACTCAACCCCAAGCCTTTCCAGAAGGCGAGGCATTATGATTCCGCCGACCGAGTTGACCGCGTCCAGAACCACCTTGAAGTGAGCGTCTTTGATTGCCTGTGCGTCCACGGCATCAAGGGCCAGGACCGCATCCAGATGCTCGTCCGTGTAGTCGTGACAGGTGACGCGGCCGAGGTCGTCCACATCGGCAAAGTTGAAGTCCTCCGTTTCGGCGAGGTCAAGGATCGCCTGTCCCTCGGCGGCGGTGAGAAATTCTCCACGGTCGTTGAGAAGCTTCAGTGCGTTCCACTGGCGCGGGTTGTGGGAGGCTGTGAGGATGATTCCTCCGTCTGCCTTGGCGAATGTCACGGCCATCTCTGTGGTCGGGGTGGAAGCCAGGCCTATCTTCACCACATCGACCCCTGACGCCATCAGGGTGCCGACGACGAGGTTCTCGACCATCATCCCTGAGAGCCTTGCATCCTTGCCGACGACAATCTTGTACCTGGCCCCGTTCGGTTGAGGCTTCCGTGACGGAAGCGTGGCGCAGTAGGCGTAGGTGAACTTGACTATATCAATAGGAGAAAGCCCGTCTCCGGGCTTTCCACCAATGGTTCCGCGTATGCCGGAAATCGATTTTATCAGCGACATATTGTGCTGCATTTTTGTTATGAGAGCCGCTTCGACTGGCTCGGCGACCGCCTTGACCGGTCGTTGAGCCAGTCGAAGCGACGGCTTTTTACACCATGATGGCGCCTACAAGTCCAAGAATAGCGTAGAATTCAGGAAGGGCGGCGTAGATCAGGGTGTTGGTGAACACATCGTGCCCCTGGCTGATGCCGACGATACCGTTGGCGCAGACCATGCCCTGACGGATGGCGGAGATGAGGCAGACAAGGCCTACTGACACACCGACACCGAACATCAGCGGCCCCTGGGTGGCGAGGTCACGGCTCAGCCACATGAAGAAGGCCACGAATCCGTAGATACCCTGTGTGGCCGGGATGGCTGAAAGCACGAGATAGTTTCCGGACTTTTCAGGATTGATTTTGAGCGCCCCTTCAGCGGCGTTGCCGGCGATTGTGGTTCCGATAGAGGATCCGACTCCGGCGAGGGCCAGCATGAGGCCCATTCCGAGATAACCTAAAATTTCGTTCATGATTTTATGTTTTTTTAATGATTATTCTGTTTGTTCACTTGTTCTGAGCGGGCTGTAGGTCTTTCCTGCACCTTCGTAGCCGCTGTTTTTGAAAAATTCGAGGAAGTTGAGCCTCAATGGATGCACAAAGGCCCCGAGGCAGTTCATCGCAAGGTTCAGGACGTGGCCGAGAAGCACGATGAGAACGAAGCAGACCACGTTGACCCCAGGCACATCCATCGACAGGACGCTGCCGCCAAGCTCGTTGAAGGCGTTGCCAAGCATTCCGCCGGCCAGTCCGAGGGCGTACAGACGCAGGTAGCTCAGCACGTCTCCGAGAAGTCCCGTGACCGTGTTGTAGGTCTCGTAGAGTCCAAGTCCGATGTTGATGAGCGGGTTGCGGTGCAGGTCGTTGAGCAGGAATATTCCCAGAGCCGAGACTATGCCCAGCGTGATGACGGTCCACTTCGTGGCCGCGGCTCCGATCACTCCCAGCAGGGAGAATCCGCCGACAATCACGCCGCCAACGATGAGCAGCGTCCATCCCAGAGTACCCAGCGATCCGAGGAAGCCGTCGCGCTTGACCGCATAGACGGCCTTCAGGATGAGAGCCACGCTCAGGTGTACGACTCCGATCAGGATGGCAAGCGCCATCGAAGGGTCGTAGCCCATGACCTTGCCCTTGAGCATGACGCATTTCATCCAGTCCGGAACCCAGGTAGCGGCGTAGGTGTCCACGCCGAAGAAGGTGTGGAGGATTGTGCCCATGACGAGGGTCGCCACACCGAGGGTGGTGACAAGCGGAGCCATCTGCCCGATGAATCCTTTCTTCTTCCAGACAAGGAGTCCGGCGACGGTGAGCACAAGACCGTAGCCCGCGTCGCCGAGGCACATCGCGAAGAAGAGGGTGAAGAAGAACGAGATGTAAGGCGTCGGGTCGAACTCGTCATAGACCGGACGGCCGTACATGTCTGTCAGCACCGTGAACATCTTCACGAACCTGTTCTCTTTCAGCTTGATGGGCGGATTGTCGGCTTTAGAGGCGTCTTCCTTTATGTAGAAAACGTCCATCGAGTCGAACTCTGCGGCGAGCTGCGCGTCGTTCTCCGAAGGTGCGAATCCCACGAATGTCGTGATGTGGTCTTCGGCGGCCTTTCCGGCGCCCGCGTCAGCAAGATAAAGCTGAAGGTCAGCCATTTCCTTGCCGTATTCCTCCGACATCGAGGCGGAATATTCCTTAAGCTCCAGAAGCCTTGCCTTGCAGGTGACCGCCTCTTCGAGAAGGGATGTCACCTTCCTCTCCGCGAAGCGGACGTCTCCTTCGGGAGCGGCGCATTCCTCGACCGGCAATGAATATCCCGGATCGTCCGAAACGGTCACGAACCACACTTTGCTTCCGTTGTCCGCCACTTCCTGAAGAGGGTAGAGAGCCGCCCACGCAGGGTCGAACCTCTTCTTCGGAACGCAGTACCAGCGTACTTTGAGTCCTTTGGCCGAAAGAGAGTCGAGAGCGGACTTGTCGAACTGCCCCCAAGGCTTTCTCGCCTCGATCTCCCTGCGGGTCTGGACCAGTTCGTTCTTGATCGTGTCCAGTCTGGAGGCGTATTTCCTGACCGCCTCCTTGGGATTGTCGTACTTTGCGTCGGGATCCACGGCCGCCTCTATCCTTTCGAGGTCGGGATCCTTGCTGAAATCAAAAGAGTCCAGCAGCTTGAGCGCTTTCTTGAACTCATTCCCTTCGGCCAGAAGCGCGGATGAACGCTCGTCCACCGGCTTCGATGACCGGGTGATGTCCACCAGTCCGAGTTCCTGAAGGCGTCCAAGGAATTCTTCAGTCTTCCCGCTGAGAAGAATGAAGGAATATTTGGTCATTTTCTCAATCATTGCCGCTTTCCTCCATGACTTCTTCGGTTTCCTCTTCAGCGTGACGCTGCTTGACAATCTTGGACGAGGCCTTGCTCAGGTTCTCCTCGTCCTCCATGTAGCGCTTGATCTTGCGGATGGCCTCCTGGTAGCCGGGAATCTGAACCTTCTCGTAGAGGTTCACCTTCTGCGTGGTCTTCTTTCTCTGGAAATCCAGGATGCGGCGCTTCTCCTCATAGACCTCGGACTCGATTCCGAGCTTGGAAAGATCCTTGAGGATGGCCACGCCGTCGATGTACCATGCGGGCTTGATGAACGTGTTGAACGGACTGATCTCGTACCGGATGCTCTTGAGCTCCGGACACTTGACGCCGGCGACCTTCACGGTCACGAGGTCGATGTCCACTATTGAGACCAGACCCGGCTCGAACTCGTTCCACAGGGGGGCAAGGTAGTCGTACTTCCTCCGGGCCTCTTCGAGGTCACGGAGGAGCCGCTCGCTCTTGTCCTTGGCCTTGCGCACCTCAAGCCTCAGGGCGCTCTCCTTGTTCTGAAGCGTGGGGAGAGCCTTCTGACGCATCTTGAGCTGCTTCTGCAGGGTGTTCAGCGCAGTCTTGTTGTATTGAAACTTGATAGGCATTACTTACCTTTCCAGTATTTGTCGATCAATGATTGCTTGATTCCGGTCTCGGCCTTGGTGAAGTACTTCCCGAACAGTTCCCATGCCGTGTCGAGCATCTCGGTGATGGAGATGTTGACATCGATGGAGAGAAGACGGGTTGCATATTCCTTGGCGTAGTCGAGACAGCGGTGGTCGTAGTCGGAGAGGTCGAAACCGTTCTCCAGCTTGGTCTTGGCGTTCTGGGCGTCGGCGTAGAGGCGCACTCCGGCGTTCATCACCTGGCTGTGGTCCTCGCGGGTCTTCACGTTCTGGACCCTCTGCTTGAGTCGGGAGAGGGAGCGGAACGGGTCGATGATGATCTTTCCCGAGTCGGAGTCTGCGCGCAGGAACAACTGTCCCTCCGTGATGTAGCCGGTGTTGTCAGGAATGGCGTGGGTGATGTCCCCGTCGTTCAGCGTGGTCACGGCGATGATGGTGATGGATCCGTCGGTAGGGAGCTGCACGGCCTTCTCGTAGATCTTCGCGAGATCCGAATAGAGCGAGCCCGGCATCGAGTCCTTTGAAGGGATCTGGTCCATACGGTTGGACACGATGGAGAGCGCGTCGGCGTAGAGGGTCATGTCGGTAAGCAGCACCAGTACCTTCTCGTTCTTGTCAACGGCGAAGTACTCGGCGGCCGCGAGGGCCATGTCCGGAACCAGAAGCCGCTCTACAGGAGGATCTTCGGTCGTGTTGACGAAGCAGATGATCCTGTCAAGGGCTCCGGCGCTCTCGAAGGCCTGGCGGAAGAACAGGTAGTCGTCGTTTGACAGACCCATGCCTCCGAGGATGATCTTGTCCACATCGGCCCTCAGGGCCACATCCGCCATCACCTGGTTGTAAGGCTGGTCAGGGTCGGCGAAGAAAGGGATCTTCTGCCCGGACACGATGGTGTTGTTGAGGTCGATGCCGGCGATTCCGGTCGGGATCAGCTCGGACGGCTGGCGTCTCTTGTAAGGGTTCACGGACGGTCCGCCGATCTCCCTTTCCTCGCCCTCCACCTCCGGGCCGCCGTCGATAGGCTTTCCGTAGGCGTTGAAGAAACGTCCGGAGAGCTGTTCGCTGACCTTCAGGGTAGGAGGTTCTCCGAGGAATGTCACCTCGGCGTCTGTCGGGATGCCTTCCGTGCCGGAGAACACCTGGAGAGTGACCATGTCACCCTTGGTCTTCACGACCTGGGCGAGCCTTCCGCCGACCACGGCAAGCTCGTCGTTGGAAACTCCCTTGGCCTTCAGTGAAACGGTGGCCTTGGTGATGGCTTCCAGTTTTGTGTAGATTCTTTGATAAGCCTTATTTGCCATAGTCTTCAATCAGTTTGTTGATCTTCCCTGCATAGTTCTCGAATTCCTCGCTGTGGAACTTGGTGTAGTTCATCTGGCGGAGGTCGTTGATGAGTTCCTTGAAGAACCCGCGGCACTTCTCGAAGTCCTCGAAGTCGAAATCGATGCCGCAGATTGTGAGGACGAGGTCAAGCATGTACTTCTGCCGTTCCATCGGGCAGAGCGCGTCGGTCTCGTCGAAAGCGTCCTGCTGGAGGAACACGAAGTCGATGAGCTCCGACTTCCAGAAGCTTACGTGGTAGCCTACCGGAACTCCGTCGTCGCCGAGGATGTTGATCTGCTCGTTCGCCTCGCGGCCTTTACGCAGGAGGTTCTTTGCCTTGGTGACATTGGCGACCCAGCCGTGTTCGACATTCTCGTCAAGCCAGGAGATGATTTCGGGATATTCAAGGTACTTTGAATATGACTCGATCGGGTTGACCGCCGGGTACCTCTTCTGGTCGGCGCGGTTCTGCTCAAGTCCGTAGAAGCACCTCGCGGCCTTCTTGGTGGATTCGGTCACAGGCTCCTTGAGGTTACCGCCGGCAGGGGACACCGTTCCGATGAAGGTGACGGCTCCGGTCTTGCCGTTGTTCAGTACGACCATTCCGGCGCGTGCGTAGAAGTTCGAGATGATGGCCGAGAGGTCAACCGGGAAAGCGTCGGCTCCCGGTAGCTCCTCCATACGGTTGGACATCTCCCTCAGGGCCTGCGCCCAGCGGGAGGTCGAGTCCGCCAGAAGAAGGCACTTCAGACCCATCGCCCTGTAATATTCGCAAATCGTCATCGCCGTATAGACCGAGGCCTCACGGGCGGCGACAGGCATGTTCGAGGTGTTGCAGATGATGGTGGTGCGCTCCATCAGGTGGCGGCCGGTGTGAGGGTCGATGAGTTCAGGGAACTCGGAGAATATCTCGACGACCTCGTTGGCGCGCTCTCCGCAGGCTGCCATCACGATCACGTCGGCCTCGCCCTGCTTGGCGATGGCGTGCTGGAGCACGGTCTTGCCGCAGCCGAAAGGCCCCGGGATGAATCCCGTGCCGCCTTCGGCGATAGGGTTGAAGGTGTCGATGCAGCGGACTCCGGTCTCCATGATCTTCTGCGGCCTCGGTTTCTCCCTGTAGGCCTTGACGGCCACTTTGACTGGCCATTTCTGGGTCATCGTGACATAGGCGTCCTCTCCGTTTGCGTCGGTCAGCACGGCGACCACCATGTCGATGTTGTACTTGCCCGGCTCGGCGATCTTCTTGACGGTGTAGTCTCCCTTGAAGGAGAACGGCACCATGATCTTGTGAGGCAGCCAGCCTTCCTTCACCTCTCCGAGCCAGTCGGCGGCGACGACCTTGTCTCCAACCTTGGCTATCGGGGTGAAGTCCCACATCTTCTTGTGGTCCAGAGGGTCGGTGTACTCTCCTCTCTTGAGGAACACACCTTCCATCGTGGTCAGATTGTTCTGGAGACCGTCATAGACACTGGACAGAAGGCCCGGGCCGAGAATCACCTCGAGCATCCTGCCTTCAAATTCCACCGGGTCTCCGTTTTTCAGTCCGCGGGTGCTCTCGAACACCTGGACCGAGGCCTTGTCACCGCTGACCTTGATGACCTCTGCCAGGAGGGGAGTACCCGCAAGGGTGATGTAGCAGAGCTCGTTCTCCGCCACTGGCCCGTCCACCTGAACCGTCACAAGGTTGGAAACAATTCCGATTACCTTTCCTTTTGTCTTCATATTCAGTTATTTCAATTTTCTATTTTGGAGGTTCGTAGTTCACGCCCTTGAAAGTGCCTCTGACCTCGTCCACGAGGCGGCGGAACATCTCTCGTCCGGTCTTCTCGTCAAGGGAGAACCATCTGGAGATGATGTGCAGCCTTGCGATGAAGCCGAGGATGGCGTCAAGGTCGAAGTAGTTGAACGTGGTGATCTCATTGATCTTGTCCCACATCAGGGAGTCCAGTCCGCGCTCTCGGGACAGCAGGTCGGGGGCGTTCAGGGCATCCTCGAGCCTCTGGGCTTCGGCGAATCCGCCGGTGTCCAGCTTGATTGTGTCCTGGTCAAGCGGCCTGTCGAAAGCCTTGTTCAGGAAGCGTGCCTTGCCGTTGCGGACGTTCAGGTCGAAGGTGAAATACTCCTTCAGGAACCTGTTGCCGTCCTTCAGGGCGGCCTCGTAGAACCCCCGGTTGAGGTTCCCGTCCTTGAATCCGTCAAGCAGACGGTCCACGACCTTTATGTCGGAAACGCCGAGCTGTGACTTTATCCAGCCGACGTAGGTGTCAAAGGACGCTCCCTCTCCGAACTTCCAGTCAAGCGAGATTGCCGGAAGGCTGGAGATTATGTACTCGTAGTTGTTGTTCATCACTCGCCGAAGAGAATCTTGCGTGTGGCAGGTCTCAGGTAGTCGCCGATCAGGGACTTGAATGTCTCGTCGGTCAGGCTTATGAAGTAGGAGCCGTCTTTAGGGCCGATTGTGAATCCGCCGGAGACCTTCTTGGAAAACGACGCGGTGACTCCGCCCTTGAGGATTCCGGCCAACTCTCCGCTGACAAAAGGCTCGACCTCTTTCTTGAGGCTTTCAGGAAGCACGATGTCAAGGTCAACCGCCTCTTCGGCGTTGAACTTCTCCGCCACGGCCTTGATGACCTCCTTGACGAAGTCGGCCGACGAAAGGGCTGATGTGACCTGCTTGTCGGTCATCTTGCCGACCATAAGGTTCTCGATGTCCTTTCTGGTGGTCTGGATGCTCTGGACGGCGGCCATCTTCACGTCGCCCTCGACCTTGGTCTTGTAGTCCTCGGCATCCTTACGGGCCTTCCTGATAATGGAGTCGGCTTGTTTTCTGGCTTCCTCGACGATTTCGGCGGCCTTCTCATTGGCCTTGGCGAGGATTGCCTCACCCTCTTCCTTGCCTTTTGACAGGCCCTCCTTGTAGAGCTTGTCGGTCAGTTCCTGCAGTTTGTTTTCCATTTATAATTATGTGTTGTTTTTTTCTGATTCGACAAATATAATCAAAAGAATGCTCTTGTCAAAACAATTTAATTGCTATATTTGTAAATATACACCCTATGGGGCGCGACAATACAAACAATTTGGCACATACTTAATTATAGATTGTAATATTATGAGTTCATTTGTAAACGGCGTCATCGCCAATTTCAAGGACGTTGTCCTGAACAAGTACGTCAAGTTCGACGGCCGCGCCAACAGGTCGGAATTCTGGCAGTTCGTACTTGCTGTTTTCCTCATCGGTCTGGCGTTCAGTATTCTGGGAGCCATCTTCGCGAAAGTCAAGGTGATTGTGATTCTTCTGAACATCCTCAACGCTTTGGTTTCCCTCGCCCTTCTTCTGCCTTCAATCGCGGTGGCAGTCCGCCGCTTGAGTGACATCGGCAAGAGCTGGCCTTGGATATTCATCAATTTCATCCCGCTCATCGGCCAGATCTGGTTCCTCATCCTTATGGCCACCCCATCCAAATCCAAATAAGAATCCTTTATGAATATGAATGGGTCTGAATGAATATTCTGAATGAAATTAAGGGGCCTGACCGATAGCCTTCGGTCAGGCCCCTTAGTGATGATGAAAAAATAAGTTGGTAAGGTTTAGTGAAGGATTTTTGCGGAAAAATTTGTTTGTGAAGAAGGAGTGTGCCGGTGGCACATGACTGATGAACAAATAAATATAGGCCAAAAAGACGAACAAAAGCACCAAGTTATTTTTTAGGAATCACTTAATTTCTTTTTCCGTCTGCAAAGGGGCATTTTTTTTGGCTGTTTTGTTCAGAAATCACTACATTTGTCGCCGCAAATCCTAACGCGGAAAACAGTTATATTCAATGTTGACCTTTGTCCTTTCACTGCTGGCACTTTTTGTCGGCTATGCGGTTTACGGCAGGTTCGTCGAACGTGTGTTCGGCCCTGACCCCAAGCGTAAGACACCTGCGGTCGCCCATCCTGACGGGGTGGACTACATCGCCATGCCTTGGTGGAAAATCT
>CAVERO010000088.1:0-11915 GCA_963617915.1 Candidatus Methanomethylophilaceae archaeon
CATAATTCGAATTAAACAAGCCCCGGAGCATAAAAATCTTGCTCCGAGGCCGATATTTTCAAGATAACATTATGCGTGGCTATAAATGGACGGGAATTTCAGTTCAAACAAACAAATCAAAACAGCTTCTAAAGCGCAGAGACAGGCTTGTCTCAGCTTCGAAAACCGGACTGTTATGTCAGCTTTATAAAATCGGGATATGATTGTAAATATTCTTCCGGGCGCGGCAGCGGCCATGGGAAAGGGATAATCTCACACTTGGGACTCGGGAATGAGAGCGGGTGAGATTATCCCGGAAAAATAGTTTTTTCGATGTCGTCAAACTCGGTGGCGGAATTGGCCGCGGGGCGGACAATGAGGTCAATTCTTGTTCTTGACGGGGACTTCTATGCCGGACGGCCAGACGGCGGGGGCGTAGGAGACGGCGTCGTTGCCGTTGCCGGTCCAGTCCTTGACGGTGTCGCCGGACCCCTCGTTGAATTTCCAGTAGGCGCACAGGCCAGGGGTCGCCGGATCCACGTCGTACATATTCCTGTAGATTTCCTCCTGCGTGCGGACCACGCTCCAGACCCTCACCTCGCAGATTTCGCCGTCAAGCATTCTGGCCATGTCGTCCGGCTCGCCGTAGGAATGGCCGATCTTGAACATGAAATGCTTGCCGCGCTCCTGCTTCCCAAGGTCGATGTCTTCTGTCTTGCCGTAGTTGTCGATGCTGCTGTAGAGCTGGCCGTCAACATAGATGGCTGCGGTCCTGGACTCCGTGTCGTGGGTCACGGCCACGTGATACCACTCTCCGGACTGGAGGACCTTGCTCTTGTCAGCCGCCGGGAACTTGATCTCGTGGACGGCGAACTGAAGCTGCTGCTTCGGCCAGCCGGCGTCGCCGAAACGGAAGAGGCAGTACTGCTCGATGCCCATTATCGTGGAGATCTCCCGTGTGTCGTCGCCGAAGTCGTTCACCCGGACTATGGCCTCATAAGTGAGCTGCTTCAGACCGTTGACCACATCGGCGGTCGGGCTTCCGGCGTCAAAGCCCGGCACCTCGAAATAGTTGTCCTTGAGGCTGACGGCCGAGGTGATGGCGCTGGAGCGGCGCACCACGTAGCAGACGGTGCGGGAGCCTTCCAGCACGCACATCCCTCCCGACACGCTGCCGATGGTGACGGGCAGCAGGTAGCCTTTGTCGATTTCAAGTTCTGTGAGGCCGCGGAAGTCCACTGTGACGGGCTTCGAGGAGGACTGGCCGGCGGGGATGACCACGGAGGAGGCCGACAGGGACCAGTGCTTCTGGTCGAGCGGGGAGTAGCCGCCGCCGAGGCGGGCGTTGTAGAGGCTGACCAGGGAAGGGTCGGCGCTGATGCCGACGCTCACGTCCTGTCCGGCCGGGTAGGCGAGGGTGGCGGAGAGCGTGCGTGCGCCGGTCTCGGTCACGTTGTTGAATGTGAACTGGTTCAGGTCCTTGACCTGAGCGGCATCGATGTAAACTACATTCTCGAAAGGAGAGTCCTTCGTGTAGTCCGTCTCTCCGCATGCGGCCAGAAATGTAACCAGGACTGATGTTGCCGAAAGAATATACTTTGTCTTCATTGTATCAAGGCATTAAGTATCGCAAAAAAACAACCGAAAGAAATGCATTATTAATATACCGATTTTGCAACTGAATATATTAGATGAGGATTACATTTGGTTAATTACCATTGACGATAAACAATCAAGGGTAGTTCTTATAATGCGTGGTGCCTGTCCAGCAGACCGACCTGCCCCAAACATCAGGAGCGAAATAATTCATAATGCCCGCAGTGTTCCATTGTCTCAAATTGAACATCATGATTTCTCCATAACCAGTATAATCTTCGGCGCAACTCTCTATGACGCTTGAAGATGGTACGGTGTAGTATGGTGATTGAATATGAACAGACAGTTTGGCCCATTTGCTGTCAGGCAATCCTGAAGGAGAAGCTGCGGTACATGCGAAATTAGGGTGCATATAGTCAAGCGAATTAAAGACAGTCGAACCCATGTATGGAATATATGATCCATAATAGAAAGCCGTGATCAGCTTGTCCGGCATCAGTTGGCGAAGTCTGGTGACGAGATTGCCCAAAATGGTAGCACTCGGTGACGGCAATCCGGAAGGAGCCAAATCATACCTTGCATACTCGTCATCAAGATCCACTCCGTCAAGTCCGTAGGTGTTGACACAGGCGGCGACCTGCTGCGCAAAGCTTTCGAGCATTGCGGAGTTCAGATTTGCAAAGCCAACGCCCGTGTGGTCGCCCAAAAGTCCGAGCAGTACCTTGATTCCCTTGTTCTGAAGCGGCTGGACGAGGGTGCTGACATTGTTCAGAATGTAAGTCTGGTTCTGGTTGTGGTGCAGCCAAGCCGTGTCAAGAGCTCCGCGGATGTTGGAGGCGAACAGAATCACGTGGTCAACAACTTCTTCGCGAGGATCAGAGTTGCAGAAGTAATACTCCCCTGCGTTGAGAGGATTGATGTCGTTGGTCTCGACATAGACCGTGAGTTTTGGGGTTTTTGTTCCCACTGCACGGGTAGAGAGCCTGTTTGCATTGGTCAGTTCCTCACCTGTGGTGATTTCAACCTGCTTGTTGCAGCTCTGGAAAGCCGCGCTCGTCATCGCTGTCATTGTCAGTAAGAAGATGACCTTGAAAATGGTGGTTTTCATAACTAAATACAATTAAAATAATAAACAACAACGTTGAAATGAAAAACTACTCTATATAAGAGGGGAGCAATAGAACAATGAATCAGCGTACAGGACTGCTTCCCGCGACTCGTTGTACTGTTTATGCAAGCTTGTCTGTGTGAATAAATGATGTTGATTAATTGAACAAAGTTTTGATAATGAACCGGAATCATTAGCAGTTACCAGTCTTTAGAGAACGCATTGTATGTCGTATTCGGGAATCTTGATAGATATGAAGGACTGAAAGAATAAGTACGTGTTCTTATTCGCCATGTGCCGTCGGGTCTTAACGTAAGATAAGCACCTTCATCATGAAAATACCAATAGTACGAAAAGACTAGGTTAAGATATCCTTCGGAGGCATTTTGCTCATTTGCGGTAAGGTCGAAACCAAACACAATGATGTCGTTATTCTTGCCTCCGGATTCTTTCCATTGTATAAGACGAACGGGAGCCTCATTGAGAATCATGTCGAGTACCAAGTCACGTTCACCCGGTTCCAGGTTTGATATGTTGCTTAAAAGCTTTGGAACATTGACATTTCCATATCGCTCGGAAGAAAGACCTGCCATAGGTTTACGGGTGTAATCACTGAACTGTTGATCTTCTTTCCACGGATCAATCATCTGAACAATCTCAAGAGGGTTGTTGTATCCGTGCCAGGCGTAGTCGATATGTCTGCCGACCTCTATTCCGCCGCATAGAGCGGAATCGTGGAAACACTCAGTTGGCTTGCCCACATCTACGATAGTGAGAAGCTTGCCTGGCAGAGCCTCGCGCAAAGACCTTATCAGTTTAGGATAAGATGAAGTGTTCATAGGAGGCATTCCTTCCCTCCCATATCCGTCACCTTCATCCCAGAGGTTAATGCCGTCCAATCCGTATAATTCTACGATGTCTTTGACTTGAGCAGTAAAGCCTGCAATTTGTTTGTCGCTCATATTGCAGAAGCTTATGCCTCTGCTGCCCCCTTGGATGCAGACACATACTTTTTTCCCATTGTTTTGTATTGGATGGATATACTTGGCTGCATTCTCAAGCACATAGCGTAAATCCGGACTGACCGAGAGGAAGACATGCCCGGTCGCACTCTCATAGTCAATGTTCGCTGGTTTCAGATTAATGATGCTTCCTACCGTGTAATAATCAGGCTCGCGTGATCCGGACTTCTGCCTAACCAACAGCAAATTGTCCGCCAACAAAGGCTGATAAGAATCGGCGTTTATATAGAATACCGACATAAAACCAGTTTCGCTTTCGTGCCTTATTTCAACATCTTGAGGCACCATGAAGTTCAGTTCGTCGACTGTTTGCTTATATTCGTTTATGCTAATAATATATTGTATCAATCTGCTTGTTATCTTTCCTGACGCATCTTTCTGTCTGATTTCTATAGGCAGAAAGTAGATGGTCTGCAAGTCGAGACCGTCATTGTTGACTTTGACAGAAATTGATTCAGAGTTGGTTGCACCCGGCTTGACGGTCAAAGTGCTAGTGTTAAGTTGTAGATTTGTGACAGGGAGTAATTCTGCGTTAAAGTAATCTTCCGGCAATGCTGTTCTTATAGCCTTATAATACGCCGTCATCTGCGCGTTCCTTCTTTCCACTTCGGCGAGATATTCCTCGGTGAAGGTGTCGCCGATGGTGATCTCGGCGGTCACGTCGCTCGCGGCGGGCTTGTCAAGGGAAAGGTACAGTTCGTCGATGAGCACTGTCTCGGGTTCCTCGCCGTCCATGGCCGAGAAGAGGTCAACCCTTGTGATTCCGGAAAAGGAGTGGCCGCTGCGCATCGAACTCCTGACGAGGGCGAACGACTCCCCGTCCGGAAGTGTGCCGGTGTCAAGCCGGATCGCTTCCTCCTCGCACCCGGCGAGCCCGAAGGCGGCGCAGAGGGTGGCCACAGTGAGGAAATACTGGAGTATGTGTCTTGTTTTCATGATATTGTGTCTTTTTTATGGGTTTATCTTGACGGGTTCATTGACCGGATGACCGAGCGGGTGACCGCATAGTTCATCCCGGAGCTGTAGTAGTCGTCGCCGATGGAGCGGATGGCCAGACCGCCGAGCGGGCCGAGGGAGGCCACGTAATCCATGACCAGAGGGACCTGGCTTTTCTTGACGTTGTTGCGGTCGGCCATCTCGCCTCCGATCGAGGCGGAGAGCAGAACCTTGTCCTTGCCGATGCCTTCGGCCGAAAGAATCCCGGCCATCATCACCTTGAGGTCCACGACGTTGTCGAGGTCGGCGGTCGGCGCGACCACGAGGCTGAGTCTTGCCCTGTCCGAAGGGTCAAGGGCGTCCGGCAGCCCCTCGAAGACCAGAGTCCCGCCCGGCCCGGCGGCGGAGGAAAGTCTGGAGACCAAAAGCTTCGCCGCTTCCTTGAGCGCGGCCATCTCGGCGTCGGTGCCGGAGTAGAGCGGACTACAGGTGAACGCGAATCCGTCAAGGCGGAGGTCGGAGGCCAGTGCAGTGACCTTGTCAAGATAGGAGCCGAGTTTGGCAGCGTCGTTCAGTTCGGCCCCTGCCATTCCGGCGTAGTCCACAAGCAGCAGTACCTTGGTGCTTTTCTCCTGAAGGGCAGGGATGTCCTCGCGGTCATATTCCGTGATCCTGTCCGGGCGGGTCAGAACCACGATGTCCAGAGAGTCCGGCAGGGAGCGGAGGTAGGCGCCGTCGTTGACGGGATTCTCCGCGCCGTTGTCGAAACGGGCGCAGGTGAGGAAGTGGCGGCTTTGTTTGTAGTCGCGCAGGACGGTCATGTACCGCGCCCAAAGCTCGGGGTCGCGGTCCTTTGCCCCTTTCAACTTCAGTTCCAGCGGCTCTGTCTTGTTCCATTCGGAGCAGCCGGCCAGAAGGCAGACCGCGGCCATAAGCGAAAGGCAGACGCGAAGGAGAAGGGTCGTCGGTGTTGTTGTCGCTTTCATGTTGATGTTCATTGATTGTCTGTTTGATTGTAATTGCTGTCATTCTTTGCCGTCTCAAGGCTTCTTGTCCCACCAGAGCCGGGTGCCTCCGTTGTCAGGCCCGCCGAGGGAGGCTACTGCGGCGGCGAGATTCTTCGGGTTCTCCGAATATTCCAGCGGCGGGTACCAAAGGCGCCTTATCATCACTCCGGAGTCAATCGTCCCTCCGCTCTTGTTCTCCGCCACGGGGATGAGCTTAGGGTAGCCGGTGCGGCGGAACTCGCTCCACGCCTCGACGCAGAGAGGGAATATGGCGATCCATTTCTGGGTGATTATTCGCTCAAGGTTGCGCTCGAAGGCGGCGTCCCCTTCCTCCCAGGCTACCGTGATCCTGCTGCGGGGACCGCTCTTGTCTGACCACTCGCCCCTCGGGTCGGTGTAGGCGGCCGGGATTTTCTTTGCGTCGGCTGAATATTCCTCAGCCCCTGAAACCCCGTGCTGCTCGAACGAGAGGGCTATGGCGGTGTTGTAGAGGGTCTTGGCGTCTCCGCCCATGTCCCATCCGCGCAGCGCTCCCTCGGCGCGGAGGAAGGTCACCTCGGCAGCGTTCATCCAAAGGAACGGACTGGCCTCCGTGACGAGAGGACTTGAGTAAACTCCGGTCACGAGGTCTTTGTTCGCCACATCGATTCCAATCCGGATGCCGTAGAAATCCTCTTTCTTGTTGTGCAGGCCTTTGGTGAACATCTTCTCGCGGCGGGGGTCGGAGTAGCCGTTCATGTAGCTGATGATGTCCGCCCCGACGCGGTGGTCGCTCCAGTCGTTGAACACCATCGCCGACCGGTTCTCGGCCACGGTCAGGAAGGCGTTGTCGGAGTTGGCCGCGATGACCCCGGCGGCGACTGCCTCCTCGGCTGCCTTGCGGGCCGCGGCCTCGTCGGCATAGACCATCCGCATCGCCATCCTCAGTTTGAGGGAATGTGTGAAGCGGTACCATTTGGAGATGTCTCCGAAATAGACGTCGTCGTACTTGCGGAAGGCTTCGGCTCCAAGTCCGAGATTCTCCGAAAGCGCCGCGCTGACCTCGTCGAGTTCCTTCAGCATCTGGCGATAGACCTCTTCCTGGGAGTCGTAGGCCACGGCCAGGGACTCGTCGCTCGATCCGGAGAGTACCTTGGAGTAAGGAATAGGGCCGTACATGTCGGTCATCCTGTGCATTATCGCGACGCGGAGCAGCTTGGCGAGCGCCACCGCGACAGGGTCGTCCGTGAAGCTGAGTATGTCGCGGTAGAATGGATATGTCCGGGTGAACACGTCCGAGAAGGTCTTGTTCTGCCAGTCCACCGGAGGGTTGTAGGTCTCGAACTTGTCGGTCCAGGCCACGGTAGCCCCGAAATAGCCGGCGAACGGCCCCGCGGCAAGCGCCTCGATGAACTGGTAGAGGTGCTCCTGGGTCGGCACGACCAGTCCCTGCATACCCTTGAGGGTCGAGCCGATGATGTAGCCCTCGCGCTGGAGTTCCTCGTTGTCCACCTGGTAGGCCTTCCTGTTGAGCTTGTCGAAGTTGTCGGTGCAGGAGGCTCCGAGAAAGACGGCGGCGATGAGGGCGGCTGTTATTGTGTGCTGTCTCATAATCATTGCGCTTTAAAAGTTGATCTTGGCGTTCAGGCCGATGCTTCGCGTGCTCGGCATCATGAAGTAGTCGATTCCCTGGTAGTAGTTGCCGGTCGAGGCCACGGATTCAGGGTCGAACGGCGCTCTGTTGAAAATCATCAGCAGATTGCGTCCTACTACGGAAAGGCGGATTGAGCAGATGTCTCCCAGCCACCTGTGAGGCAGGGTGTAGCCTACGGAGGCCTCCTGGAGACGGACATTCGTCGCACTGAAGGTGTAGTACTGCGGAAGGCCGCTCTGGGTGCCTATGGCGGTGTACCAGGTCTGCGCGTTGACAAGGGTGCGTCCGTTGACGAGGACTCCTCCGTTGTCCCTCGCGAGTGCGGAAGCCTCGGAGACTCCGTACTGGTCCATCGCCGCCTGTGTGGCTGAATAGACCACTCCTCCAAGACGGGCGGAGAAGAGGGCGCTCAGGTGTATTCCGTGCCAGTCGAAGGAGTTGCGCCAGGCGAGGTTGGCTTTCGGGAACACGCTTCCGAGTTTGATGTCGGCGAGGTTGTCCACCGTCACCAGGCCTCCCGCCGGGTCGATCTCCACCATCCCGTTCCCGTCCCTCTTGAGGCCGGACTGGGTGTAGAGGTCGCCGAGGGTGCCGCCTGTCTTGAGAATGAAGCGGGCCTTGCCGAGGCCGCCCACGTCAAGCCTGTCCTTGTTGATGGTCTCTCCGGTCTCCGGATGGCGGTAGTCCTTGACCAGCTCGACGATGCGGTTTCTGTTGGCGGACATCGTGAAGTTGGATTCCCAGCGGAATCCTCCCTTGAACGTGTGCTGGTAGCCCAGAGAAAGCTCGACTCCCTGGTTGCGCACGTGGCCTGTCTGGAGGTAGATGGTCGAGTAGCCGGACGACACCGAGATCTTCGGGTCGAATGTCTGGTTCATCGTGTTCGCGCGGTACCATGACAGGGCGAGGCTAAGGTCCTTGAACAGCCGCAGGTCGAGACCGAACTCCCACGAGTCCGTGCGTTCGGGCTTGAGGTCACCGATAGGGTAGTGGGTCTTCGGCTTCCATGTCTGGGTGGTCTCGTCATATTCGTAGGTCGGGGATGTCAGATTGCGCGGATAAGGCATTCCGACGGAGCTGAAGGAGGTGCGCAGCTTGACGTAGTCTATGCCCCTCGGCATCGGAAGCATCTCGGAGACAATCGCCGAAAGTCCGACGGACGGGTAGAAGAATGACTTGGTCGAGGAGTTCGCCAGCTGGGAAGCCCAGTCGTTCCTGCCGGTGAGGGTGAGGAACAGCATGCTCTTCCATCCTGCCTCGACACTGGCGAAGACGGACTGCGTCTGCTCGTTCCAGCCCTCCTGCCGGGCTTTCTTCTTGGTGTTGTCCAAGTCGAAGACATTGAATACGTTAGGTATTCCGTTCTCGCGGATCGGGCCTCGGTAGCTCAACTCGTCGTAGCGGTTGTCGGAGATGCTGGCCCCAAGGTTGGCGACGAGCGAAAAGTCTCCGAAGCGCTTGTTGACGTTGGCCAGGACATCGGCGTAAGTCTGCCTCTCGTCAGGCCCGGCCACCGCATAGTAGCCCTGGGCGCTGCCCTCGGTGATCGTGGAGTTGGAGCTTGCGTAGAGCTTTTGCTCGTACTTCGTGACGGAGTTGTCCACGCGCACCCTGCCGGAGACGTTCAGCCAGTCGGTGATGTCGTAGCTCAGGGATGCCGAGAGCATGTAGCGTCTGCGGTTGTTCAGACGCAGGTTCCTGTAGGCGATCCAGTAAGGGTTCTGCATCCTGAGGTCTCCTTCGCCCTGCGGCCAGAACATCGTCTTGATCTTCCGCGCCGGATCCCAGCGCTCGAAAGCCTTGACGAGGCTGAAATCATCGCCTCTCGGGAAAAGATAGACCGGAGTGACAGGATTGGAGTACACTCCCTGGTTGGTCATGTTCCTGTCGCTCTGGATGATGTAGCTGCCTCCCGCGTCCAGTCTCATCCTGCCTCCGAGGAAAGTCGTGGTGTTGCGGAAGGTGAAGTTGAGACGGTTGTAGGCATTGTTAGGCACCATTCCGTCGGACTTCACGGAAGCCGCGGAGACGAATGTCTGGTTTCTCTCCGTTCCCGTGGAGAGGGTAAGGGAGTTGGTATAGACCATTCCGGTCTCGAAGAAGTCCTTCGGCTCGTAACCGGTCCGGGCGGCGTCGCCAAGGAGCGGTCCCCAGCTGAGGATTGTCGAGCCGTCGGATTTGCCGCGGCTTCCCGTGCCGTAGCGGTTCTGGAACTCGGGGAGAACGAACGGACGGACGAACTCGGTGTTGGTGGAAAGGGTGAGCTGAAGTCTTCCGGCCTCGCCTCTCCGGGTCGTGATCACAATCGCACCGTTGGCGGCGTTGCTTCCGTACAGGGCGGCGGCCGCGGCTCCGGTCAGCACGGAGATGCTCTCGATGTCGTCCGGGTTGAGGTCGGCGATGCTTTCGGTCATACCCCTCGACCCGAACTCCTTGTCACCTCCGCCTCCGAAGTTGTACATCGGGACTCCGTCGATGACGTAGAGGGCGTTGCTGTTCTGTTCGATGGACTTTACGCCTCGCATCACCACCTTGCTGGCCGATCCGACTCCGGCGGAGCTGCTGTTGACAGTGACGCCGGCGACCTTGCCGCCGATGCTGTTGATGAAGTTGGCGTCCTTGACCGCCAGAAGCTGTTCGGACTTGACCTGCTGGACGTTGTAGCTCAGTGCTTTCTGCTCGCGCCTGATGCCGAGGGCCGTGACCACGACCTCGCTCAGCACGTCGGCCTCGCCGGTCATCTGGATGTTATAGACCATCCTGTCCGTCACCCTGACGCTGGACGGCCGGTAGCCGAGGTAGGTGAAACGGAGGATGTTCCCGGCGCTGGCCTCGATTGAGTAGCGTCCGTCGATGTCGGTGATGGCGCCGGTGTCGGTGCCGACCACGGTGACACTCGCTCCGATGAGCGGCTCCTGCCTCTCGTCCACCACCCTTCCGGTGATTGTCCTTGACTGAGGGCGTGTGTCCTGCGGCTTTGGGACAATCTTGATGTAGCGGTCCTTGATTTCGTAGGTGAAGCCGGTCCCTTCAAGGATGGCGTTGAGTGCGTCGCCGAGCCTGGCGTCCGAAAGATTGAGGCTGACCGCCGGGCTTGTCTCAAGGGCTGAGTCGTTGTAGCCGACCGAGAGGCCGGACTGCCTTTCGACTGCCTTGAGGGCGTTGACCACGGAGATGTCCTTTTGCTTGAGGGTTATCCTGATGTCCTCCTGCGCCGTGGCCGGAGGGGAGCTCAGGAACATGCACAGAAGCCAGGCGAGGGCTCCGATCGCCGTCGCCAGCTTCCGTGGTTTCGCATTAATTTTGTAATTTCGCAGCATAGACTACTTGATGATTGGTTCATTAATTTTGTTGTTTTCGGAAGCCGCGCCTGTTTCCGAATTGTCAGCGGCGTTTCCGGATCCGGACAGATGTCCGGTTGTCAGGTGGTTCTTGATTTCGGATCCGGCGCGCGGCCTCCGTCCGTATTGTGGCGAAGGGGTGCGTCCGGGTCCTTTTCTGCATGATGATCGGTTTTATGGGTGAAGATATTGACCGCTTTCATTTCAGGCTGATGCGGCATTTGTCGCCGTCGATGCTGAACGTCAGGATTCCGGTCACGTCTGTGATGACCTCCATAACCTCTTCGAGTGAGGAGTCCTCCCTGAAGCGGAAGCTGTAGCGGTCATCGCTGATGTCGTGAAGCCGGTAGATGAACGCGACGTCGAAGCGCCGCTCAAGCACTGTGATGATGTCGGCGATGCTCATCTGGCGGAAAACGAGCTCGCCTCTCTTCCAGGCCGTCACCTCCTCGATGTCAGGAGTTTTCACCTCCCGGAACCGGTCGCTCTTGTCGAAGACAAGCTGCTGGCCGGGATGCAGGGTAGCTCTTTTCGCAAGATTGTCGTACTCGACAAGCACGCTTCCTTCAAGAAGCACGGCGCTGACTGTCCTGTCCTCAGGGTAGGCCGAGACATCGAACTCCGTACCCAGCGCCGTCACCTGGAATCCGTCGGTCTTGACGACGAACGGACGCTTGGCGTCGGGCAGTACCTTGAAGCCGGCCTCGCCGATGAGAAAGACGCTGCGTCCCCCGCGACCGAATTTTTCGGGGTAGAGGATGGTGCTGCCCGAATTCAGCCGCACCAGCGTGCCGTCAGGCAGGACAAGAGTCTCCAGCTGTGAGTAAGGAATATGCCGCTGGACGATGTCTGTTTCCCTTTTTCCCGTTGTGAGTAGTGAGACGCCGAGGGAAACGGAAAGCAGAAGCAGAGCTGCGGCAGCGGCGGGCCAGATCCAGGCAAGCCTGCGCCGAGGGCGTGCGGTAGAGATGCCGCAGCGGACCCGCCACCTTGCGAGCGCACTCTCGGAATCCGTGTCTCCTGACAGCTGAACGGCCTTCTCGTAGAGTTCACGCAGAGCCTTGTCTTTTTCTTCCGTGTGATTTCCGTCGGTCAGCCAGCCGTAGAAACGGGCTGTGGTCTTTTCCGAGAACCTGTGGCCGACGAACAGTGAGATGATTCTTTTCGCGTAGTCGTTCATATTCATAATGTGTTATAGTCAGTGTCACTGCCTATAACACGAAAAACTGGGGGCGACTACTTAGAAGCTGTTTTGATTTGTTTGTTTGAAGGTTTGAGAGTGAAAAACTTCAG
>CAVERO010000089.1:0-11836 GCA_963617915.1 Candidatus Methanomethylophilaceae archaeon
TGACGGAGCAAGTCCCTCCCCCGAGGGGAGGGATTTAGGGAGGGGGTAACGTGAACTGATTATTCACGGGCAATGCTTTCAGAACGTGAGATAAGGTATTTTATCACAGGTGCTTTGTCACTCGCGAAAGATGAAATATTTGAATAATCAAGACATCTTCATTATTTTTGCAACGGTTAAGTGATGTCTGGCCAGGCATGCGAGATGGGATCTTTACACATTAGCGCTCTGCGACGATGAAAATCTCTTTGTTGACTGTCGGGAAGACCGACATCGGTTGGGTTCGGGAAGGTCTGGAGACATATTCCTCCAGACTGTCGCATTACGTGCCCTTCTCCGTCTGCGAGATTCCCGAGCTGAAAAACGTCTCCGCCTTGTCGAAAGCGCAGATCAAGGAAAAGGAGGGTGAACTGATACTCAAGAACATCAAGCCCTCGGACAGGGTCATCCTGCTGGACGAGCGCGGGAAAGAGTACCGTTCGATGGAATTCGCTGATGAAATCAGGAGGATGACGCTCGGCGGTGGCAAAGATATTGTATTTGTGACCGGCGGCGCCTACGGTTTCTCCGAAGCGGTCTATGCCAGATGCGACGGGAAGGTCTCACTGTCGAGGATGACTTTCTCGCACCAGATGGTCAGAACCATATTCGCGGAGCAGCTTTACAGGGCGTTCACCATAATCAAGGGAGAACCATACCATCACGAATGAGAGGCAAAAGGTTTGGCATAAAGGAATGGTTTGCGGGAGGATTTCTGGCTTTTGCCGTCATTCTCCTCGTCTTTTCGCTGTCCGTGAACAACCTGCCGGGCAACACTGAAAGGGAGGCCGCCAGAATCAGCGGTACCGTCAGCGGCAGGATGCACCTTCTTGACAAGTACATCGGCTCCGCTCTCGCAGCCGACAGAAGGGTCTGGGCCGGGCACAACGATGTCCCTTCCGACATGGTCATCTACAGATACATCGATGACACCCTCCAGTCATGGAGCAACCAGTTTCCGGTAAGGAACGACAACATCGCCTCCAGAATAGTGTTGACGCGATTGTCCAAACCGGGAGACAGCATAAACTCTCCGCTCGCCGAGATCACCTCAACACCCTCCTTCGTCAACTATGGGCAGAAATGGTACTTGGTGAAGTCAGAGATTTTGGGAAGCCGGAGGGTGATCGCCGGGCTTGAAATCGTCGATTCGATGTCCGACGATAGTCCGAACGGAGTGAACCGGAAACTCCGCATGGGACGGAACTACACCATCGTTCCATTGTCGGAAAGCAGCGGATCCGCCGTGACGTTCGACGGAGAGCCTGTCTTCAAGATAGTGTCCAATCCTGTCTCCGGCCAATCGGCGGCGGCACACTCGATGATGATCTGGCTTGCCATTGCCTGCTTCACCATCGCTTCACTCCTGCATCTGGCCGAAAAGAGAAGTCTGAAACGCCTCATTCCGGTTCTTGGCGGACTGCTCGCGGTGATTGTGGCGACTTATTTCTGGGGCGAGAACATGAAGAACAGCGCAAGGCTTTTCTCGCCGACGGTCTATGCCGACGGGCAGCTGTTCAATTCACTCGGGGCTGTCCTGATCGCGTCGATGCTCATCCTGCTGTGCATCGGATGCACGTTCGTGACCAGAAACGACATATTCAGGCGCATTCTCAAGACCAGACATGTAAGGTTGTCCCTGTGGCTCTACGCCTCGTTCCTGTTCCTGCTGACAATCGGGATTCTTGTCTTTGTCCACACGATGCTGAGGAGCATCATCCTGAACTCCAACATCTCACTTGAGCTTTACAGGCTGAACGACCTCAACATATTCAGTTTCCTTGTCTATCTGGCGCTTGTCAGCCTGCTGATGACCATTCCGCTGCTGACCCAGATGCTTGCCCCGGCGCTCAAGCACCTGCTCGGCATAAGGCATGACCTGTTCTCGGCTGGAGGCAGGACCGTCACCGCGGTCATATTCTCCGCCTACATTGTGGCAATGACGGGGACTCTCGGATTCAGAAAAGAGCAGAACAGGGTCAACGTGTGGGCCAACAGGCTCTCCATGGAAAGGGACATCAGCCTTGAGCTTGAGCTTCGCCGCATTGAGGACAAGATAGCTTCCGACCAGCTGATCGCCACACTCTCGGCCATCCGGAACAGCAACAGCATCATCCTGAACAGGATCATTGAAAGCTACATGCCAAGAGCCTCGCAAGACTACGACATCATGGTCGAACTGTTCCCGGAGAACGTCAAGGACAAGGGGGCCATCGCTTATTTCACCGAGATGATCCGTCAGGGGAAAGTGATCTCCGAGGGTTCAAGATTCCGGTACATGAGGGATTCCGGCGGCCACAGCCTCTATGCCGGCAGTTTCGCCTATTACAACTACGGCAGCGGGGTCACGATGATGCTCATGCGCGTGTCGCCGAAGTCCAACCGCGAGAACAAGGGCTATGCCCAGCTGCTGGGATATTCCGCTCCGGGAGATGTGCTGATCCCGGCAAGGTATTCATATGCAAAGTATTCCTACAAGGCTCTGACATCCTACAAGGGCAACTACTCCTATCCGACAATCGTGGACGAGGATCTTGAGAAAGAGATCGAGGAGGCTGCAAGCGAGGTTGTAAGGATGAACGGCTATACCCACTTCATCAACAGAATCTCCGATGATGACCTGATCATCATCTCAAGGCCGAGAACAGAAGGCTTCTCCTACATCGTGGCTTTCCTTTTCCTGACACTGGTCTTCTACTTCTGCCTTACGCTGCTGACGTTGACCCGGGCTCACTCCAGGCACCGTGAGAGCAACTACTACAAATCCAGGATCAACGCGGCGATGCTGATGGCGTTGGTCATGACCCTCATCGCATTGGCGACGGTCAGCGTGCTCTTCGTCTATAGAAGGAACAACGCCAATCTGAAATCCTCGATGGCGGACAAGGTCAACTCGCTCCAGACCCTTCTTCAGGCCAGATGCCGCTACATTCAGGATTTCACCGACTTCAGCGCCCAGGAGGCCTCCGCGATTCTGGAAGACATCAGCAACACGATGAAATCCGACATCACCCTCTACACCACAAGCGGCAAGGAATTCCGGTCCACCACCCCGGAAGTGTTCGACAGAATGCTTCTGGGCACCAGAATGAATCCGGACGCGTTTGAAAGCATCATCTACAAAAACATGAGATATTACATCGGGAAGGAGAACATCGGGGCAAAACGCACTTTTTTCCTCTATGCTCCGGTGTTCAACGCACAGGGCAGGATGATCGCCATCCTGTGCTCTCCTTTCACCGATGAAAGCTTCGACTTCAAATCCGAAGCCGTGCTGCACTCCATCTCCGTCATCACGGTGTTCATGATTCTGCTGCTTCTGGCCAGGTTCATTATGGCCACGGCGGTGGACAAGATGTTCAAGCCGCTGTCCGAGATGGGGCGCAAAATGAACGAGGCGAGCATAGACAATCTTGAATATATCGTCTATGAACGGGACGACGAGGTCGCTCGGCTTGTACGCGCATACAACCTGATGGTGCACGACCTCTACAACTCCACCAGGAAACTGACCCAGGCGGAAAGGGACAAGGCGTGGGCGACGATGGCCCGCCAGGTTGCCCATGAGATAAAGAACCCGCTGACACCTATCAAGCTACAGATTCAGAGACTCATCAGGATGAAGGCGAACGGCAACCCGGCATGGGCGGACAGGTTCGACGAGATTTCGGTGGAGGTGCTCAAGCAGATAGACATGCTGGCCGACACAGCCAACGAGTTCTCCACTTTCGCCAAACTCTACACCGAGGAGCCGGTGGAGATCGATCTGGACAACCTGCTGAAAGAGGAGATAGACCTGTTCGACAGCAGGGACAACATCGTCTTCTCCTACATGGGGCTTGACGACGCCAAGGTCTTGGGGCCAAAGCCTCAACTCACCCGGGTGTTCGCCAACCTGATCAACAATGCGGTCCAGGCCATCGAGAACGCCCAGACGGAAGCCGAGGAAAAGGGACAGGAAGCGTTCGAGGGCAGGATCGTCGTGTCATTACGTCTGTCCTCAAAGGACGGCTTCTACGACATAGTCTTCGAGGACAACGGCCCTGGGGTCAGCGAGGAGAACCGCCCGCGACTCTTCACCCCGAACTTCACGACAAAGAGCAACGGCACCGGTCTGGGACTGTCGATATGCAGGAGCATTCTTGAAAAATGCAACGGGGAAATCTTCTATTCCAAGTCATTCGCACTGAAGGGTGCCTGCTTCACCGTACGCTTTCCACGGAGGTAAGAGGCCATTCCAAACAGGCGCAAACTGTCACCCATTCATTTTAGAATCAGCATGACCGCGCTGATTATCAGGGCAGCGGCGAGGATTATGTCGATGATCCGGCCGTACTTCGCGGTCAGACTGTCGAGCGCCGAGCCGGCGACAAGCCAGACCAGGTTCGCCACCGGACCCGCCAGGGTCAGCAAGGCGCCGACTTTAGCAAGTTCGATGAATGAACTTGAATATGGCAGCACAAATGTTCCCAAGGCGGTCAGGCAGAACATCCAGACCTTGGCGTTGGTGACCTCGATGACAATGCCCGTCTTGAGGGTGCAGGACTTCGCCATTTCTTCCTTGGACTGACCGGACTTGACCACAATCATCACAGCAAGGCAGACCATATACAGGGCACCGGCAAAGGAGAGCCATTTGACGTACGGGCCGAGCACATCGCCAAGGAAATGCGCAACCAGCACCAGAGTCGTGTCAATGAAAAGGAATCCGATCACAAAGCCCCACCATATCCGCATCGCGCGTCTCCTTCCGAAGTGGATTCCGGAATGGAAGGCGCACAGATTGGACGGCCCGGGGGTGTACCCCAGAGCCAGAATGTAAAGCAGCAATGACGGCAGCATCTGTGACGGCATACTCGAGCATCGGTCGCCGGGCCTGTCAAGCGACAACCATTAATGAATATCACACGGGCGGTCACTTTGACAGGTGCGGCGACCACCCAAACGTCTTACGAATTTAATCAGAATATTCAAATAATCCAAATAACGCAAAAGAGACCCGCCGGTGTGGCGGGCCTCCCTTGTAGTCCCAATAGGAATCGAACCTATATTTAAGGTTTAGGAAACCTCCGTTCTATCCGTTGAACTATGGGACCGTTAGTTTTCTACTGAAGAGACACTACTCGGCGCTCTTCTCGATGATCTGACGTCCTCTGTAGTAACCGCACTCTGGGCAGATGTGATGATACATCACAGTCGCGCCGCAGTTAGGGCAGGTAGCGAGAGTAGGGACCGGGGCGAAATCATGGGTCCTTCTCTTGTCTCTTCTCTGCTTAGAGACTTTGTGTTTCGGATGTGCCATAGTTAATTATTCTTTAATTTATTTCACTTTATCAATAAGATCCTTCAGTGACGCGAACGGCATCGAAGCATCCTTGCCTTGGGAATCCCCACTCTGCTCATCTTCAGAACTCAGATATCTTACGGCTTCCGGATTGCATTCCCCTTCATCATGCACCCTCTGCACAGGAAGCGACAGACAGACATAATCATAGACTATCTGTCCAAGGTCAAAGTCAGCGTCCGATTCCTGAAGCCAGACAATCTCCCTCTCACCTTCCCCGGCGTCGCTGCTGCCGGAGGGTTCCTGACCGAACTTCACGCTCAGGCGAAAGCCCGTCCCGACAGGAAGCCTCAGATCCTCAAGGCATCTGTCACAAGCCACGGTCACATCCCCGGCGACGTCACAGTCTATCCCGATGAAATGTCCGGACTTCTCGACGGAAACCTCGACTTCCAGCTCCGCGGCCAGAATCTCTGAATTCTCAAAATGTTCAAAGAACGTCTTCCCTATCCTCCAACGGAATTCCTTCCGTCCTTGGGCCAATCCATTTATAGGAACTGTCAAATTATCTTCCATCGGTCCAGTAAACAGATTTAAGGGTTGCAAAGGTATAAAAAATTTTCCGAATATGAAATCTTTTCGCAAATTGTTTACTATTCATCATCACCTGAATTGCCTGAACGCTTCCTGTCCATCGGATCAAGAAGGATCTTGCGCATCCTCAGATGGTGCGGAGTCACCTCCACCAGCTCGTCTTCGCGGATATATTCAAGCATTTCCTCCAAAGACATCTTCACCGGCGGCGGAAGGGCGACCTTGTCGTCAGAACCGGCGGCGCGCACGTTGGTGAGCTTCTTGGTCTTGCAGATGTTGATGTTGAGGTCTCTCTCCCTCGTGTGCTCGCCCACAACCTCTCCGCAGTAGATGTCGTCGCCCGGATCGATGAAGAACTTGCCCCTGTCCAGAAGCTTGTTCATTGAATATGCAATCGCGGTGCCGGTCTCAAGGGACACGAGCGAACCATTGGTACGGTTGTCTATCTCACCCTTGTAAGGCTGGTACTCCTTGAACCTGTGGGCCATGATGGCCTCGCCCTGTGACGCGGTCAGGAGGTTGCTCCTCAGGCCCATAAGCCCGCGCGTCGGGATGTCAAAGTTCAGCATCGTCCTGTCGCCCCTCGGCTCCATGTGCAGCAGCGCGCCCTTCCTGCGTGTGGCAAGCTCGATGGCCGCGCCGACAAACTGCTCCGGCACCTCGATGGAGAGATCCTCGATAGGCTCGCAGCGCTGGCCGTTGATGGTCTTGTCCAAGACTTTAGGCTGACCGACCTGGAGCTCGAATCCCTCGCGGCGCATCTCCTCAATGAGCACGGACAGATGAAGGACTCCGCGTCCGTAAACCACGAACGAATCAGCATTGAGCCCGGGCTTCACCTTGAGGGCAAGATTCTTCTCCAACTCCTTGTCCAGACGGTCCTTGATGTGCCTTGAGGTCACGAACTTGCCGTCTTTTCCGAAGAACGGGGAGTTGTTGATGGTGAAGAGCATGCTCATCGTAGGCTCATCGATGGAGATCGGAGGGAGAGCCTCCGGATTCTCACTGTCGGCTATCGTGTCACCGATCTCGAATCCGTCGATGCCGACGACTGCGCAGATGTCACCGCACTGGACGGTGTCCACATTGGCCTTCCCCAGACCGTCGAACACCATGAGCTGCTTGATCTTGTGCTTCTCCACAACGTCATACCTCTTGCAGAGGCTGACCTGCTGGCCGGTCTTGAGCTCGCCGCGGGTCAGTTTGCCGACGGCGATACGTCCCACGTAAGGGGAATATTCAAGTGAAGTGACCTGCAGCTGAGGAGTGCCCTCCACAACCTTCGGGGCGGGAATCTCCGAAAGGATGGCGTCCAGAAGAGGAGTGATGTCCGTCGTCGGGTTCTTCCAGTCCTCCGACATCCAGCCCTGCTTGGCGCTGCCGAAGATTGTCTTGAAATCAAGCTGGTCGTCAGTGGCGTTCAATGCGCACATCAGGTCGAACACCTCTTCCTGAACCTCGTCGGGACGGCAGTTCGGCTTGTCCACCTTGTTGACCACCACAATAGGCTTCTTGCCCAGCTCAAGGGCTTTCTGAAGCACGAAACGGGTCTGCGGCATACAGCCCTCGAAGGCATCGACGAGCAGGAGCACGCCGTCCGCCATGTTCAGAACCCTCTCTACCTCACCTCCGAAGTCACTATGGCCCGGAGTGTCTATGATGTTGATCTTGACACCGTTGTAGGTGACGGACACGTTTTTGGCGAGGATGGTGATGCCTCTTTCCCTCTCGATGTCATTGTTGTCGAGAATCAGCTGGCCAAGATTCTCGGGCTGACGCACCAGATTGGCCTGGTAGATCATCCTGTCCACGAGAGTCGTCTTGCCATGATCGACGTGCGCTATGAGCGCGATGTTCCTAATCTCTTGCATATACCATTAAAAAATCTTGCAAAATTACGGATTTCCAATGGAAAACCGAAAGATTGCAAGATTTTTTTCTTTTCCGGCAGTCCAGCGGTTCGACAGGCTCACCGACCGGACGTTCCCGATTACTGAGCCTGCGGTCGCTGCGGTTGCTGAGCTTGCTGCGGTTGCTGAGCTTGCTGCGGTTGCTGCGGTTGCTGTTGTCGCTGCGGTTGCTGCGGTTGCTGAGCTTGTCGAAGCACCGAAGCACCGAAGCGCGGTCCTTACCAGTTGTCACTTCTGAACGGCACGGCCGGCAGACCGCGGCGGCCGGTAAGGTTGCCGATCTGGAAGTCACGGAAGCAGTAACGCACCGCAACCGGAGCCGGCACCTTGTCGCTCTTCACGACAATCTTGTTCCATGACCCGAGACGAGCCTCGGCAGGATGGAACACCTTGTCCTCGCCGGCAACCTCGAAGCCTTTGAGCCCATGCCAAGGGCTGAAGCCGTTGCCACCGTCACGGAATGTCACCTCTATCTCATTGCCTTTGACCTCCATGCGCTCGTACCGCGGCCCCTCATAAGGCAGGTAGCTCATCCCGTAAGTCTTGTTGAGGGCGATGTAGGCCAGGCGCTGTCCTACCTCCTTTTTCTTGCAAGGATGGATCTGGTCATATTCATGGTCATACGCGAGGTCGTTGATGCAGACGATGCCGCTGTTAGGGATGATGTCCACCGCATTGTGCTGGGCCTCCCTGATTCTCGCGCCGACAGTCCCGTCTCCGCCATAGATGTACGGAGCCAGCTCAACCTCGTAGAAAGGAAGGTCGCCACGTCCCCAAAGCCCTCTCCAGATGCTGACCATCTTGGCGAGCCTTTGTGCATAGTGCGCATAGCCTCCGGCGTTCGTCTCTCCCTGATACCAGATGAAACCGTTCAAGGTGTAGTTGCGGATCGGGTACAGCATTCCGTTGTACATGATGTAAGCGTTGTTGCAGTTGTACCCGCCGTCCGGATCCATCTTCGGGGCATACCGCCCGGTAGGCAAGGTGTTCTCCGGATAAGACCTCACGACATCCTCCGGCATCCAGCTTTCCACCGCCGAACCGCCCCAGTTGCAGGACACGAGTCCCACAGGCACATCCAGCACGGAATTCAGCATCTTGGCGAAATGCCAGCCCACAGCGGTAAACCAAGCCGCCGTCTCCGGCGAGCTGACCTGCCACGTACCATCGACGGTCTCCTTGAGAGACTCGGCGCCGGTCTTCGGAATCTTTACAAGACGGATCTTGTCCCTGTACTGTCCGGACAGGGCGATCTCTTCAAGCGCTCCTTCGACAGGACACGAGCCGAAACCGTCCAGCGGCATCTCCATGTTGGACTGACCGCCGCAAAGCCAGACCTCCCCTATCAGAATGTCCGAAAGGGTGACGGAGCCGTCCTTGTCGGAGATGGTTATGGAATATGGCGTGTAACCAGCCTCCGGTGTCTTGACAGCAAGCTTCCAGTTACCGTCACGGTCGCTTTTCACCGAATATTCCTTGGAGTCCCAGCCGGTCTTCACCGACACCTTGGAAGAAGGTGCGGCCTTTCCCCAAAGGTTGGCGTCGGATTTCTGCTGGAGGACCAGATGGTCGCTGAGGATCTGAGGGAGTTCAACCTTCGCCTCGGACGTGGCTGACGCGGCCGCTCCGGCCGCCAAAACCGCCACTACTGTTCTTAATAATCTGTGGTTCATTGTTTGTTTTAAATATGTTAAACTATCTTGTCTATCTGACTTTCTTACCGTTGGCGTCAACCCAGACGCGCTTCTCGGGATTCGTGCAGGTCACCGTCCTGCCAAGGTCGGTGTCGAAGACCGTCTGGCCAAGGTTCGGGGCATAGGTTCTTCTTTCCTCGCTTGAGACCACCGTCTTGTGCGTGTTGTTGTGCGACTGGACAGCGATTCCGCTTCCCGGAGCCCAGAACGGAATTGTGGGAGAGTTACGGATCCACTCGCCTCCTTTGTTGAAATTCTGGATTGCATAGTCGATGATTCCGTGCCACTGACCGGGGGTCGTCTCGGTGGCATACTCGCCTCCCATGGCAAGGTTAGCCGGGTAGTGCTCCACCGCAAAGTTGATGAACCTTATGGACTGTCCCAGCGGGTTGTCGAAGAACTTGGGATAATTGGCGGAGACCTCGTCGTGACATCCGACAAGGGTGATCGGGTGTACCTGCGCCGTGCCCGGAAAACTGTTAGGGTACTGGTTGAATGTGAACCCGTAAGTGCAGCCGATCGATGTCGAGCTGACAAGTACAAGATGCTCGCCCGAAAGTGCGAACCCGACCCCAAGTCCGGTGACCGTGCAATGATTGAATTCGGTGGCGGTTCCGTTGTTGGACCCTTGAAGCCCCCTGATGCCGACACAATCCGTCACTCCCAATCTGATTGAACCCTCGCGGTTGTTCCACGGGACTTTGCAGTTGCACCTGTCGGCGCTCATCCTTCCGGTGTTGTAACCGTCAATGCAGATGATCTTTTTCCCATTGTCAGGCAGGTACACCGCGACATTCGCGACCTCCAGATTCTGGGACATGGTCTGGGTGTAGTCTCCGGCAGTGCCGCCGATCACCGAATATGTGACCTCATCGGAAAGAGAGTCATAACATTCCCGCGACACTTGTATCTTCACTCCCTCGCCGTTCCAGTTCGGCATGTCACCCTCGATGCGGACATTCGACTCGAACGGGGTCCTCAGCACATAGCCTGTGCCGTCCTCCGCGGCGAAGAACGCGTCGATCATGTAGTTCCCGCAGGCCATCTCCAGCCTGCCGCAGTTTCCAAGCGTCTCCATTGCCTTCCGGAGCGGGATCTCGTCGTGTCTGCCCTCACAGACAATGTCTGCCTTCTCCTTGTCTGAAGGCGCGGAGTCCGAAGCCGCCACCCTCACCACGGTCATGGGAGTCCGCGCCAACGCCGGCAAGGACATAAGGATTACGGCCATAAACGAAACAATAGAACTTAATCGATTATGCATTTCACAATAGAACATAAGACCGAAAGTGTTTATCTTTACAAATATGGTTTTTTTCTTTTGAAAATTAAAGAGGAAAAACCCGAATTATCCAAAACAAAGCAGCCGTGAGAGTGTTTTGCAAGATAATAATGGTTATCTTTGCGTGTTTTATCACACACGAGGTATATGGCGAACAAACTTTGGGACAAAGGATTCAAGGAGGACGAAAGGATCGATGCCTTCACGGTGGGAAACGACCGTGAGCTGGACCACGAACTCGCTCCTTATGACATAATGGGCACTATGGCCCACATCACGATGCTGGAAAGTGTCGGGCTTCTGTCAAGAGAGGATCTGGACAGGCTTCTTCCAGCGCTGAAAGAGTTATATTCATCAGCCTGCAAGGGTGAGCTTTACGTGGAGGACGACGTGGAGGACATCCACTCGCAGGTCGAGCTGATGCTGACCCGGAGGCTCGGGGATGTCGGCAAGAAGGTACACACGGGACGCTCCCGCAACGACCAGGTGCTGGTGGACCTGAAACTTTACGCGCGGGCCGAAATCGAGAAGACGGTGCGCAAGGTGGAGTCGCTTTTCAAGACGCTTCAGGAGGCCAGCGAGAAATACAAGGAGGTGCTGATTCCGGGCTACACCCATCTTCAGGTGGCGATGCCTTCCTCTTTCGGACTTTGGTTCGGAGCCTACGCCGAAAGCCTCTGCGATGACCTGAGTATGATGAGGGCCGCATGGGATGTGGTGAATCTCAACCCGCTCGGTTCCGCCGCCGGTTACGGCTCGTCCGCTCCGCTGAACAGGACTCTGACCACGGAACTGCTCGGTTTTGAGGATCTTGACTACAACTCGGTCTATGCGCAGATGACCCGCGGCAAGATGGAGCGGGCCGTGGCGTTCGCATATTCATCAGTCGCGGAGACCGTCGGACGGCTCGCCATGGACGGCTGCCTTTTCTCAAGCCAGAACTTCGGCTTCATACATCTGCCGGACGCTCTGACTACCGGTTCCAGCATCATGCCGCACAAGAAGAACCCGGATGTGTTCGAGCTCGTGAGGGCGC
>CAVERO010000090.1:0-11636 GCA_963617915.1 Candidatus Methanomethylophilaceae archaeon
CCTGAAGTTTTTCACTCTCAAACCTTCAAACAAACAAATCAAAACAGCTTCTAAGAAGCTGTTTTGGAATGATTCCCGAATTTTATTATGCGGATTATCCGAGACAGTTTCGGCTTCGGAAGAGGGAGCGTAGCAGTAGCTACGTGACCGATGACGAAGATGAAAATGGCCGGAAAGGCCGTGTAAGAAAAGAGAGGAATCATTCCAAAATAGCTTCTAATTATGCGCAAGAACACTATCCAATCAATCTCCGAACAGACCGGTTATTCCGTTTCGACAGTTTCAAGAGTTCTGTCGGGTAAGGCTCAACGCTCCAGAATCAGTCAGAAGGCCATAGACATAATCCGGGCGGAGGCAAAAAGAATCAACTATACTCCGAATCTTCTTGCGCAGGGGCTTCGTACCAGCCGCACCTACACCATCGGGCTGACGGTGCCCGGGATAGACAACCCTTTCTTCGCCACCCTTGCCAGCACGGTGATCGAGAACCTTAACCTCGCCGGCTACCATACTCTTCTGGCCGACTCGCTTGAGAACGAAAAGGATTTCGGGAATTCCCTTATGATGTTCCGCTCCAGAAGCGTTGACGGAATCATCGCAGTCCCTGTCGGCAATCCTACCAGGCTGATGGACGAAATCACCGACAGCATCCCTACTGTGTTGATAGACCGATATTTCGAGGGTACAGCCTTGCCTTACATCTGCACCGACAACTACGCAGGAGGCTATATGGCGACTGAATATCTCATCAGCCGCGGCTGCCGCAACATCCTTTCGATTCAGGGAGTTGAGGACTCGACCCCTTCAAGGGAGCGCGTCAGAGGTTTTCTGGACGCAATCAACGCCAACAGCGACAAGCACATTGAATATGCCGTTGTGGGTGACGCGTTCTCCGTCGAGAACGGCTACGACCAGGTCAAGAGAATATTCAGTGAAGGGATAAAGTATGACGCTGTGTTCGCATATTCATCAACCATTCTGCTTGGAGCCATCCGCGCTTTCCGTGAGTTGGGTATCAAGATTCCGGAACAGGTCGGCATCATTTCGTTCGACAACAATGGTTTCCTGGATTTCCTTGACCCAGCCATCACACGCATCGAGCAGCCCCTTGCCGAAATCGGCCGCCTGGCGTCGCAGGTTCTGATTGACATCATAGAGAACCGGCACCAGGACCTACCTCCAGTCCAGCGCCTCATCGCCCCGACCCTCATTGTCCGCGACAGTTGCTAGCGTTGCACCCAGATTGCGGTTCAGCCGAGCACCTGTCCGGTCTCCCGGAAGGATACGAAGGGAGTGACTTGACTTTGGCAATGATTCACCCTCACGTGCGCGCGTCACGCGCGAGGATTTCTACAATTCATCATTGCTTTGCGACAAAGGTATAAAAAAGCAAGTTGTCGCACATGAATAATTATTATTGTCTTGCGACAAGTGCCGTTTTTATGACGTTATCGCAAAAGTATACTGTAGAAATAGACTAATAACTGCATAGTGATGTCTTCTGATGGTGTAATATAATAGCTGAACATTGGACAGAATGTTTTATCCTTATTCAGACATATTTGAATGGCTCTCAAATCGTCCTCTTCAGGTGCCGGTGTGCATTTGGTCGCCTTGAAAAAAGGGTTACGTTCCGCGCCACCCTCCACCTTGACACCCGTGACGGTCAGATCGTCAAGGATGCTCCTGTCGGAGACAGAGACATAGTCATCGGACAGGACTCCGTCATTATTCACATAATAAAGCCGGTGGTCATCACTCTTCCCTGTCCATACTACATTTCCCCTCTCGTCAATGGTCCAGTTGTCCATCCCGTCAGGGTCGATGATGCTGATAGGATTCCCGAGACAGTAGGCGTATGGGCTGACGCCGTAGTACTTCTCCGCCAGCGGGTCGGCGGCGGTCCAGTGGGCGGTGGTCGGGTCGTACATCCTGGCACCGAAGTCGAGGAGCGGGATGCCCGCGTTCAGGAAGGACTGCGTCTCCTTGCCGGAGAAGAGCCAGCGGTTCCGGGAGGTCGCCGGGCCTGTCGAAGCGGCCGTGGCCGTCCTTATGACCTGACTCCATTCAGATGGATAGTTGTCAATAACGCCATACATCTCTGATAAATATTTGGCTGTCAGTTTGGAGCAAGATACGAATAATAATCGGATTGCCAACAGGCGACCCGGAAAAGAAACGGAAGGTCGCATTCCTCCGGTCATACAACAAAAGCCGGCTGCGGATTAATCCGCAGCCGGCTTTTAAATATTCAATGATGAACCGCTAGAGTTCGTTCATTTCCTGCTCATACTCGTCCTTGCGGCCGACCAGAATGTCCTGGAACTCCTTCTGACCGGTGCCGGCCGGAATGAGGTGACCGCAGATGACATTCTCCTTCAGACCTTCGAGGTGATCGACGCGCGCCCTGATGGCGGCTTCGCTGAGCACCTTGGTGGTCTCCTGGAAGGATGCGGCGGAGATGAAGCTGTTGGTCCTGAGGGCCGCTCTGGTGATTCCCTGAAGCACGAGCTTCGCGGTCGCCGGATTTGCCTCGCGTACTGCCATCATCTTCCGGCCCTGTCTTTCGAGCGAGGAGTTCTCGTTCCTCATGTCGCGGGCGTCGATGATGTCGCCTACCAGGTACTTCTGAGAATCCCCGGCGTCAAGGACAAAATATTTTCCGAATATGTTGTCGTTGGCGTCCATGAAATCCCACTTGTCCACCATCTCTTCCTGCAGGAACTCGGTGTCGCCAGGGTTGGTGATCTGAACCTTGCGCATCATCTGGCGCACGATGATCTCAAAGTGCTTGTCGTTGATCTTCACACCTTGCAGACGGTAAACCGCCTGAACCTCGTTGACGATGTAGTCCTGAGCCTTGACAGGCCCGAGGATGTTGAGGATGTCGGTAGGGGAGATTCCACCGTCGGAAAGCCTTGTGCCGGCCTTGACGTAGTCGTTCTCCTGAACCAGAATCTGCTTGGTAAGAGGAACGAGGTAGTGCTTCTCGATGCCGGACTTGTTCTTGACGATGATCTCGCGGTTTCCTCTCTTGACCTTGCCCATGAGCACCTCGCCGTTGATCTCGGCGAGAATGGCAGGGGATGAAGGTGTCCTGGCCTCGAAGAGTTCGGTGACTCTCGGAAGACCTCCGGTGATGTCGCTTGACTTACCGATAGCGCGAGGAATCTTGATGATGACATCGCCGATGTTGACCCTGTCTCCGTTGTTAGGGATGAGGTGCGCGCCCACAGGAAGGTTGTATTGCCTGATCTGGTTGCCCTCGTCGTCAAGAATGAGGATTGACGGGTTCTTTGTCTTGTCTCTGGACTCGATGATGACCTTGTCCTTGTTGACGGCGAACTCGTCGGCCGCCTCCTCACGGAAAGTGAGGCCATCAATCAGGTTGTCGAACTGAACCTTACCGGCGGTCTCGACGATTGTGATGGCGTTGTAAGGATCCCATTCGCAGAGCAGGTCGCCGTTCTTGATGGTGTCGCCGTCCTTGAAGTACAGCCTTGAGCCGTAAGGAACATCATAATGCGAGTAGGTGATGCCTGTGTTCTCGTCTATGATGCTGACCTCGGTCATACGGCTGACGACAATCTCCTGCGGAGAACCGTCCTCGCCGATCTTCTGGATTGTCCTGAGTTCCTCGAAGACAAGTTTACCGTCGTATTTGGCGACGATTGAAGAGTCGGCCGCCGTGCTGGAAGCCGTACCTCCGACGTGGAAGGTACGCAGTGTAAGCTGGGTGCCAGGCTCTCCGATGGATTGTGCGGCGATGACTCCGACAACCTCTCCTTTCTCAACCATTCTGCTGGTCGCAAGGTTGCGTCCGTAGCACTTCGCGCAGACACCCTTGCGGGACTCGCACGTGAGCACGGAACGGATTTCTACCTGCTCGATAGGCAGGTGGTCGATCAGGTTGGCGGTGGCCTCGCGAATCTCCTCGCCGGCCTTGATGATCAGCTCGCCTGTGAGCGGATTGAATATGTCGTGGACGGAAGTACGTCCAAGGATTCTCTCTCCGAGAGACTCCACGATCTCGTCCTTGTTCTTGATGGCTGTCGCGATAAGTCCCCTGAGGGTGCCGCAGTCCTCTTCCGTGATGATGACATCGTGTGACACATCGACAAGTCGGCGGGTAAGGTAGCCGGCGTCGGCGGTCTTGAGGGCGGTGTCGGCAAGACCCTTACGGGCACCGTGGGTGGAGATGAAATATTCGAGCACCGTCATACCCTCCTTCAGGTTGGAGATGATAGGGTTCTCGATGATTTCGGCTCCGGCCGCTCCTGACTTCTGAGGCTTTGCCATAAGTCCGCGCATTCCGCAGAGCTGCTTGATCTGCTGGGTCGAGCCGCGGGCTCCGGAATCAAGCATCATATAGACAGGGTTGAATCCTTGCTGGTCCGCCGAGATCTGCTTCTCGACAATGTTCGTGAGCTTGTTGTCGATGGCAGTCCAAAGGTCGATGACCTTGTTGTAACGCTCGTTATTGGTGATGAAACCCATTGCGTAGTTGGCCTTGATGCTCTCGACTTCCTTGTAGCCCTCTTCGATGAGTTTTGTCTTCTCCGCAGGGATGATGACATCTCCAAGGTTGAATGAGATGCCGGCCCTGAACGCCTGGTCGTAACCAAGGTTCTTGATGTCGTCGAGGAACTGTGCGGTTCTTGTCACACCGGTGCTCTTGATGACCTCGGTGATGATCTTCCTCAGCGCTTTCTTGCCGAGAATCTCATTGACGTATGGCACCTCCTCCGGAACGTATTGGTTCACGATGATTCTGCCGGCCGATGTCTTCTTGATTTCATAGCCTTTGGAAAGGTCCTGCTTGTCCACCGGAAGTCTTACTCCGATCTCGGCGTGCATGTCAATCGCCTTTTCATTGTAGGCTACAATGACCTCCTCCGGGCCATAGAAGTTCATGCCCTCGCCTTTGGCTCCCGGTCTGATCTTGGTGATGTAGTACAGACCGAGCACCATGTCCTGTGAAGGTACGGTGATAGGGGTTCCGTTGGCCGGATTAAGAATATTCTGCGAGCCGAGCATGAGGAGCTGCGCTTCCATGACGGCGGCGTTGCCGAGCGGGAGGTGGACGGCCATCTGGTCACCATCGAAGTCGGCGTTGAAGGCCGTACAGGCGAGAGGGTGGAGCTGGATGGCCTTGCCTTCGATCATCCTTGGCTGGAATGCCTGGATACCAAGCCTGTGCAAGGTCGGGGCACGGTTCAGGAGAACCGGGTGGCCCTTCATCACGTTCTCAAGAATGTCCCAGATTACCGGATCCTTCCTGTCAACGATTTTCTTGGCGGACTTGACCGTCTTGACGATTCCTCTTTCGATGAGCTTGCGGATGATGAACGGCTTGTAGAGTTCGGCCGCCATGAACTTAGGCAGACCGCACTCGTGCATGTTCAGCTCAGGACCTACGACGATTACGGAACGCGCCGAGTAATCGACACGCTTACCGAGGAGGTTCTGGCGGAAACGTCCCTGCTTGCCCTTCAGAGAGTCTGACAGAGACTTGAGGGCTCTGTTGGACTCGCTCTTCACGGCGCTTGACTTCTTCGAGTTGTCGAACAGAGAGTCAACTGCTTCCTGAAGCATACGCTTCTCATTCCTCAGGATGACCTCCGGAGCCTTGATCTCGATGAGCTTCTTGAGCCGGTTGTTCCTGATGATGACCCTTCTGTAGAGGTCGTTGAGGTCGGTGGTGGCGAAACGGCCGCCGTCAAGCGGAACGAGCGGGCGAAGGTCCGGAGGAATCACTGGAATGACCTTCATGATCATCCATTCCGGACGGTTGATGTTCTTGGATTCGATGAACCACTTCACCACGCTCAATCTCTTGAGATGCTCGGCCTTCCTTTGCTGGGAAGTCTCGCTCAGCATCTTCGCCCTGAGCTCCTTTGACAGGCTTTCAACGTCTGTCTCGCGGAGAAGGTCGTAGATGCCCTCCGCACCCATTTTGGCGACGAACTTTTTTGGGTCGTCGAATGGCAGATTGTCGTTCTCCGGCAGTCTCGCGAGCACATCGAGGTACTCGTCTTCGGAAAGAAGGTCCATCTTTGCCAGGCCGCTGTCACCCGGGTTCACCACCACGTATTTCTCGTAGTAGATCACAGACTCAAGTTTCTTGGCCGGAAGACCCAGAAGTGCGGAAATCTTGTTTGGCGCTGATTTGAAGTACCAGATGTGAGCCACAGGTACGGTCAGGGCGATGTGGCCCATCCTTTCCCTGCGGACTTTCTTTTCCGTCACTTCGACACCGCATCTGTCGCAGACGATTCCACGGTAACGGATTCTCTTGTACTTTCCGCAATAGCATTCGTAGTCCTTGGTCGGACCGAATATTTTTTCGCAGAAGAGTCCGTCTCTCTCCGGCTTGTAGGTTCTGTAGTTGACCGTCTCCGGCTTCAGAACCTCGCCGCAGGATCTCGCCGAGATGTCCTCCGGGGAGGCCAGCGAGATGCTGATTGTCGAGAAGTTGCTCTTCACTTTGTTCTCCTTATTATTGAAAGTAGGCATATTCTTGAATGTCAATATTCATGAAAATTAATCCAATGTTACCTTGAGACCCAGTCCCCTGAGCTCGTGGAGCAGAACGTTGAGGGACTCCGGAATGCCAGGGTTAGGCATAGGATCTCCCTTGACGATCGCCTCGTAAGTCTTGGAACGCCCGGCCACGTCATCTGATTTGACGGTGAGGATTTCCTGGAGGACATTGGCGGCGCCGAACGCCTCAAGAGCCCACACCTCCATCTCTCCGAACCTCTGGCCTCCGAACTGAGCCTTACCGCCGAGAGGCTGTTGGGTGATGAGTGAATATGGTCCGATGGAGCGGGCGTGCATCTTGTCGTCAACCATGTGTCCCAGCTTGATCATGTAGATCACGCCTACGGTCGCCGGCTGGTCGAACCAGTCTCCTGTTCCGCCGTCCCTCAGGCGGGTCTTTCCGTATCTCGGAACACCTGCCTTGTCGGTGTAGTCACAGATTTCGTCAATTGTCGCGCCGTCGAAGATAGGGGTGCTGAATTTCAGCCCGAGCCTTGCGCCGGCCCATCCGAGAACCGTCTCGTAAATCTGGCCGAGGTTCATTCGTGAAGGCACTCCAAGAGGGTTGAGGACAATGTCCACAGGTGTCCCGTCCTCAAGGAACGGCATGTCTTCCTGACGGACAATCTTTGCCACGATACCTTTGTTGCCGTGACGTCCGGCCATCTTGTCGCCGACGGTGATCTTCCTTTTCTTGGCGATGTAAACCTTGGCGAGCTGCATCACTCCGTTAGGAAGTTCGTCTCCGACCTTGATCTTGTCCATCTGGCGCTTGCATTCAGCCTCGGCGACCTTGTATGTCAGACAGTAGTTGTTGATGAGCTCCTGTATGAGGGCGTTGGTGTTCTCGTCCGTTGTCCAGTTGCTGGAGTTGATGTTCTGGAAATCGATAGTCTTCAGCTTCTCGACACCGATCTCCTTGCCCTTCTCGATGATTTCAGCATCGTAGAGGTCGTAGATTCCGTTGCTCTTCTTGCCTTTGGTCAGGACGGTCAGACGCTTGAAGAAATCAGCGTAGAGTTTCGCCGCTTTCTTGTCGAAGTCCTCCTGTATAAGGTCCAGACGGGCCTTCTGGTCAGTTTTTGCGGCTCTTCTGTTGCCTTCCTTCGCGGCCTTCGTGTAGAGGGCCGTCTTGATGACAGTTCCGCTGAGTGAAGGGTTTGCCTTGAGTGAGGCGTCCTTGACGTCGCCGGCCTTGTCTCCGAAGATGGCCTTCAGGAGTTTCTCTTCCGGTGACGGATCGCTCTCACCCTTAGGGGTGATCTTGCCGACCATGATGTCGCCTGGTTCGATGTGTGCTCCTATTCTGATGATTCCCTGCTTGTCGAGGTCCTTTGTGGCATCCTCGCTGACGTTAGGAATATCCGAGGTCAGTTCCTCCATGCCGCGCTTTGTGTCGCGCACTTCGGTAAGGAATTCATCGACGTGCACCGATGTGAGGATGTCCCACTTCACCATCTCTTCCGAAAGCACAATGGCGTCCTCGTAGTTATAACCTTTCCAAGGCATGAAGGCCACTTTCAGGTTGCGTCCGAGGGCGAGCTCGCCATTCTGTGTGGCGTATCCTTCGGTCAGCACCTGTCCGGCCTCGACCTTGTCTCCCTTGTGGACAATAGGTTTCAGGGTCACGGTCGTGCTCTGGTTTGTCCTTCTGTAAATCGGAAGAGTATATACGGTCTCGTCCGGTGCGAAGGAAACGAACTTCTCGTCGTCTGTCCTGTCGTACCTGATGCGTATCTCCTTCGCGTCAACGTATGTTACCTCACCCTTGCGTTCGGCCACAAACTGTGTCCTTGAGTCGAGGCAGACCCTTTCCTCAAGTCCGGTCCCGACTATCGGGGACTCCGGACGGAGAAGCGGAACCGCCTGACGCATCATGTTCGCACCCATCAAGGCGCGGTGCGCGTCATCGTGCTCCAGGAATGGAATAAGCGAGGCGGCCACCGATGCCATCTGGTTCGGCGCAACGTCCATATAATCCACCTGCTCCTTGGAGACGACAGGGAAGTCGGCCTCAAGACGGCATTGGATTCTGTCCTCTTTGATTGTGCCGTCATCCTCCATATTGACCTTTGCCAGGGAAACGAGTTTGTTCTCCTCTTCCTCGGCGGTCATATAGTGCCATCCTTTGTCTGTCAGGTCAACCTTTCCGCCATGTACCTCGCGATAAGGGGTCTCGATGAATCCCAGCTGATTGATTCTCGCGTAAACGCAGAGTGATGAGATAAGTCCGATGTTCGGGCCTTCCGGTGACTCGATAGGGCAGAGTCTTCCGTAGTGCGTGTAGTGCACGTCCCTGACCTCGAATCCCGCCCTGTCTCTTGAAAGACCGCCGGGACCGAGGGCCGACAGACGGCGCTTGTGGGTTATCTCCGCCAGAGGGTTGGTCTGGTCCATGAACTGTGACAGCTGGCTTGTTCCGAAGAACGAGTTGATGACGGAGGACAGGGTCTTCGCGTTGATCAGGTCTATCGGGCTGAACTGTTCGCTGTCGCGCACATTCATTCTTTCCCTGATTGTCCTGGCCATTCTTGAAAGGCCTACGCTGAACTGGTTGGCAAGCTGTTCGCCTACAGTGCGCACGCGTCTGTTGCTCAAGTGGTCGATGTCGTCGACCGTCGCCTTCGAGTTTATCAGCTGGATGAGATACTTGATGATCTCGATGATGTCAGTGTTTGTCAAGACCCTGATTTCAGGATCAGTGGTCAGGCCGAGTTTCTTGTTCAGACGGAACCTTCCGACATTGCCGAGGTCGTACCTCTTCTCGGAGAAGAACAGTTTGTCGATGACATCCCTTGCGGTCGCCTCATCAGGTGGTTCAGAATTGCGCAGCTGTTTGTAGATGTAGTTTACAGCTTCGATCTCGGTGTTCGTCGGATCCTTCTGGAGTGTGTTGAATATTATTGTATATTCATTGGTGTTGGCCTCGTCCTTCTGGAGAAGAATTGTCTTGACGTCCGTGTCGGCTATTTTGGCGATGGTGTCATCGTCCAGAATCTCGCCTCTTTCGACGATAGGGATGGTCCTCTCGATAGGGATCACCTCTCCCGTGTCCTCATCCTCGAAGTCCTCGGTCCAGGTCTTGAGAACCTTGGCGGCGAGTTTCCTGCCCTTGTTCTCGATAAGGTTCTGCTCTGTCGCCTCTACTTCGTCAGCGAGGCCGAATATGTCTATTATGTCCTTGTCGGAGTTGAAGCCTATCGCACGCAGCAATGTGGTCACAGGCAACTTCTTCTTACGGTCGATGTAGGCGTACATCACGTTGTTGATGTCTGTGGCGAACTCAATCCAGGAACCCTTGAACGGGATTATTCTGGCTGAATACAGCTTCGTTCCGTTGGCGTGCATGCTCTGGTCGAAGAACACTCCGGGCGAGCGGTGCAGCTGTGACACTATGATTCTTTCAGATCCATTGATTACGAATGTGCCGGCCGGCGTCATGTACGGAATGTTGCCGAGGTACACATCCTGGACTCTTGTGTCGAAGTCCTCGTGCTCAGGATCGGTGCACGAAAGGCGGAGTTTTGCCTTCAGAGGAACATTGTATGTCAGTCCTCTCTCAAGACACTCTTCAATCGAATACTGCGGAGGATCGATGAAATAGTCGATGAAATCCAACTTGTAGTTGTTCCTCGTGTCTTCGATAGGGAATATTTCCTGAAACACTTGGAAGAGACCTTCGTTCTTCCTGTTCTCCGGTGTAGTCTCCAGCTGGAAGAAATCCCTGAATGATTTCAGCTGAACTTCCAGAAGGTCAGGATATTCCAGTATCTTTGATGTAGCGAACATTATTCGCTTGTTATTAGTCTTCTTTGACATTGATCTGCCTTTAGGAAATGGAGAAAAACTTAATACGACAAAAAGGTTTAGAGCCTTTCCTAGGCTCTAAACCTGATGATTTTCCCGCCAGGGGAAGCTGGGTTATTTAACCTCAACTTCGGCGCCTGCCTCTTCGAGGGCAGCCTTCAGTTGCTCAGCTTCTGCCTTGGAGGCCTTCTCCTTAACTGTCTTAGGAGCGCCGTCAACAAGGTCCTTCGCTTCCTTCAGACCAAGACCAAGGGCTTCCTTAACGGCCTTGATAACCTGAAGTTTAGCCGCACCGGCTGACTTGAGGACTACATCGAACTCTGTCTGCTCCGCTGGAGCTGCCTCTGCGGCTGCCGCAGGTCCGGCTACTGCCACCGCAGCTGCCGCAGGCTCGATACCATACTCTTCCTTGAGAACTTTAGCAAGTTCCTGAACATCTTTTACAGTGAGGTTAACCAACTCCTCTGCAAGTGCTTTTACATCTGCCATAATTGATAATTATTAAATTGTTTGTTATTATTTCTCTTCTTTTTCCGAAAGTGTCTTGACGAGTCCGGCGATTGTGCTGCCGCCACCGTTCTGAAGAGCGGAGATGACATTGCGCACTGGAGCCTGAAGGAGAGAGATGATGTCTCCAATGAGTTCTTCCTTGGACTTGATTGCGCAGAGTTCGTCGAGCTTGTCGGCTCCGGTGAACGCACACTCCTGTACATAGGCGCCTTTCAGTTCAGGCTTGCCCATTTCCTTCTGAAACTTCTTGATGAGTTTCGCAGGTCCGTTAGGAGTCTCGGTGTACATGATCGCCGTGTTGCCCTTAAGGATAGGGAGAAGCTGATTTACCTCCTCGTTATCCAATGCCTTAAGCACGTGTGCGAACAGAGTGTTCTTCACCACGGTGAGTTTGATGCCCTGCTCAAAGCATGCGCGGCGGAGTTTGACTGTGTTTTCAGCATTCAGACCCTCGATGTCAGCGACATAGAAGTTAGGGTACTGCTTAAGGAGCGCTGAGATGCTTTCAATTATCTGGTCTTTTAATTCCTTCTTCATAATGAAATACTTTTTTACTCAGCAGAGCTGCCGCTTGTGAATGCTTTGACGTCTAACTTGATACCAGGGCTCATTGTGGTGCAGATCGCCGCACCTTTGAGGTATGTGCCCTTGAGAGCCTGTGGCTTGAGTTTCAGAATCTCGTTCAGGAGTGCGGTAGCGTTCTCGCAGATCTGGGCGGGAGTGAATGAAACCTTACCGATGGCCGCGTGTATGATGCCGGTCTTGTCAACCTTGAA
>CAVERO010000091.1:0-11434 GCA_963617915.1 Candidatus Methanomethylophilaceae archaeon
GGGGTAACGTGAACTGATTATTCGCGGGCAATGCCCTTCGAACGTGAGATAAGGTATTTTATCACAGGCATATGGCCACTTGCGAAACTTGAGTGAAATAATAACTTTTAGCATGAAAGAGAAAACAGTCTGGTTCTGCTCGAATTGCGGCAATGAATATCCCAAATGGATGGGTCGCTGCCCCGCCTGCGGAGAATGGAACACCATGGTCGAGCAGAAAGTCGTGACGGGTGGGACCCGAAGGCCCGCCGTGACGGACGATGTGCCCGGAGCTGGCCGCAAGCCTCAGAAACTGAATGAGATTGACTCCCGCTCAGAAGCCCGTCTTTCCCTGAATAACGGGGAAGTTGACAGGATTCTCGGTGGCGGTGTCGTGGAGGGGTCTCTCGTTCTGATCGGCGGAGAGCCGGGGATAGGCAAGTCCACTCTTTCCCTTCAGATTCCGCTCGGATGCCCGTCTTTGAGGACATTGTACGTCACCGGAGAGGAAAGTCTGCGGCAGGTCAAGATGCGTGCCGACCGCTTGGGAGGTGATGCCTCCAACTGTCAGATTTACAGCGAGACACTGATTGAGAATGTGGTCGCGCAGGCGCGTGTGGCAGAGCCTGACCTGATGATTGTTGACTCTGTCCAGACAATGTTCTCGCAGACAGTCGATTCGACTCCGGGCTCGGTGACCCAGATCAAAGAGGTGGCGGCCATACTTCTGCGTTTTGCCAAGGAGACGGGCATCCCGGTCATTCTGATCGGCCACATCACCAAGGAAGGCTACATCGCCGGGCCTAAGATCTTGGAACACATCGTGGATGTGGTTCTTCAGTTCGAAGGCGACAACAGAGGCTCGTACAGGATTCTGCGCAGCATCAAGAACAGGTTCGGCTCGACTTCCGAGCTGGCTGTCTTCGAGATGACCGGCAAAGGCCTCCGCGAGGTCTCCAACCCGTCGGAGCTGCTCATTCCGATGCACGAGGCCGGGCTCAGCGGCACCGCCATCAGTGCGATGCTGGATGGTACGCGCCCGTTCCTCTTTGAGGTTCAGGCACTTGTCAGTTCGGCGGTCTATGGCACAGCACAGCGTTCCGCTACAGGATTTGACGTGAGGCGACTGAATATGCTTCTGGCAGTCCTGGAGCGCAGGGCCGGATTCAAACTGGCTCAGAAAGATGTTTTCCTGAATATGGCCGGCGGGCTTAAGGTAAGTGACCCGGCCTGCGATCTTGCCGTCATCTCGGCGGTGCTGTCCTCCAACTTCGATTTCGCCATTCCTTCCGACAACTGTTTCTCCGGCGAGGTCGGCCTCAGCGGCGAGATCCGCCCGGTTGCACAGACCGACCGCAGGGTAGGAGAGGCGGCGCGGCTGGGCTTCAAGAAGATATTCATTTCATCTTTCGCCCCGTTGGACTTCAATCCGCAGGGCATCGAGGTCGTCAAGGTAGCCGATGTCCCCGCCCTTGTCCGCAGTCTTTTCAAATAGGCTTCCGGTCACCGAGCCTGCCGAAGTGAACCCTGCCGAAGCAAATCTCCCGGTCACTGAGCCTGCCGAAGTGAACCCTGCCGAACGGTAGTCTTCCGGTCACCGAGCCTGTCGAAGTGAACCCTGCTGAAGCAAATCTCCCGGTCACTGAGCCTGTCGAAGTGCCGAAGCACCGTGGCATGAAATTCGTAAATTGAGAAAAAATTCGTATATTCGCCAAGTTTTAGAAAGCGGCAAACGAAAGACGGGTTGCCGCGCCTTTGAACAGGATTAATTAGTCTAAACAAAACAGGATATGAATCTTAGAGACATCAAGAAGGACATTGAGTATGTCATCGGGGCTTTCATCGATGATTGCTCCCTTTTCAGTGCGATTAACCAGAAGGCTGACGACGAGGCGCTGGGTGGACTTCTGGACGAGGCCGTCAATCTTTTCAACGACCTCAGGGACAAGGTGAACGCGAAAGTGGAAGGCAAGAAGGGTCAGAAGGCCGCACACTACGCCGGAATCCGCAAGGAACTCCTTGAGAAGACCGACGCCATGTACCAGAAGCTCAGCGAACTCATCAAAGCTACCGCAAAGTAATCCCTACTTTTTCAGGAAACAGCTTCTAAGGATTCCCAAGTCTGCGGAGAGTGATAAAAAGGGAAGGCCGAGCGGTCTTCCCTTTTTTGTCTTTCTGCCTTGTTGTGGATTATTCCCCGGCAAGATGCTTCTCCCAGGCCCATGCGGCGGCCAGCGTGTCCTCGATTGAACGTTCAGCCTTCCAGCCAAGCTCATTGTTGGCAAGCGTCGGGTCAGCCCAGATGGCTGTCACGTCACCGGCTCTTCTTGGGGCGAACTTGTAGTTCAGCTTCAGCCCGTTGGCCTTCTCGAAAGCGGTGATGAGCTCCATCACTGACAACGGTTTCCCGGTGCCGATGTTGAAGATCTCATATTCATTCTTCATCTTTCCGTCGAGCATCCTGCGCACAGCGAAGACATGGGCCTTGGCGAGGTCCACGATGTCGATGAAGTCCCTCTGGCACGTTCCGTCCGGCGTAGGGTAGTCGTTGCCGAAGACGGAGAGGCACTCGCGCTTGCCGATTGCGGTCTGCGTGATGAACGGCACCAGATTGTTGGGCACGCCGCGCGGAAGTTCGCCGATCAGCGCTGACGGGTGCGCTCCGATAGGGTTGAAGTACCTCAGGGCGATTCCCTTGACATTTGAATATGCCTTCACGGAGTCCCTCAGGATGTCCTCGCACATCTGCTTTGTGTTTCCGTAAGGAGAGGTGGCCGGCTGCCTCGGAGATTCCTCGGTGACGGGGAGCTTTTCCGGCTCGCCGTAAACCGTCGCGGATGAGGAGAAAAGAATATTCCCGCACCCGTGCTTCCTCGCGGTCTCGATGACATTGATGAATGACTCAAGATTGTTTCTGTAATATTTCAGCGGTTCGCTGACGGACTCGCCGACGGCCTTGAATCCGGCGAAATGGATGACAGCGTCGATCTTGTTGGCGGTGAACAGAAGTTCAGTGGCCACGGGGTCGCAGAAATCCATCTTCACAAAAGGAATATCCTCCCTTCCGGTGATCTTCTTTACCCCTTCGTAGCAGGTCTCGTCGCAGTTGGACATGTTGTCGGCCACGATCACATCGTAGCCGGCCTCGATAAGTTCCACTGTAACGTGGCTTCCGATAAATCCGGCCCCGCCGGACACAAGGACACATTTTTTCATATCGTTGACAAATTTGATGCAAGTTCGTACCGCCCGGGCGGTTTTACACGGTGCAAATTTAATAATAAAACACTATTTTTGTACGCTTGCCCTTCCTTGTTTTTGTCACTTGACTCCGGGCGGCGTGTAATTCAAAAAGACAATTGTCATGAGATTCGGAATATTCATTTATACTTGTGCGGGCGCTCTGGCTCTGTCCATTGCAGCTTCCGTCCCATCGGCCGCTTCCGTCCCATCGGCCGCACACCCGGCCTTGTCGGTCACAAGTCTAACCTCACCGGTCACACACCAGGCCTCACCGGTCACAACCCTAACCTTACCGGCCGTTAGTCCAACCTTACCGGTCACACACCTAACCTTACCGGTCACTGAGCCTGCCGAAGTGACATCTTCTCCGCAGATTCATTCCGCAAAGAAGACTCAAGTCAAGTCCAAAGCCCAGAGGTACATAGAGATGGCCTCACGCAACGACCTCCTGAAATCCTCCGTCTTCGGAGTCCTTGCCATAACCGAGGGGGGAGACACGTTGGCTTCCTGGAACAGCGGAATGCGTATGATTCCGGCATCGACGATGAAACTCGTCACGACCGGAATGGCGATCCACCGTCTCGGCCCGGACTTCAAGTACATCACGCGCATCGCTTACGGCGGTGCGGTCAAAGACGGAGTCCTGGACGGAGACCTGTACATAGTCGGCGGCGGAGATCCCACAATCGCCTCGAAGGATTCCATAGCGGTTTCCCGCGACAGACTTTTCGCCCAGTGGAAATCCTTCCTTGACAAAGCCGGAATCAAGACCGTCAACGGCCATGTGATAGGTGACGGACGCTATTTTGACGGTCCTCTGGAGAAAGACACCTGGAGCTATCAGGACATCGGAACAGCCTATGGCGCGGGACTTAACGGCTTGAGTTTCTATGAGAATGCGCAGGACTTCAAGGTCAGCGCAGGGCCATCCGTCGGTTCCCCCGTCAATGTCAGCGTCTCTTATCCCGACCTGCCGTGGATGAAGTATGAATATTCCGGCAAGACATCCCCCGCCGGAACCGGGGACGAACTCTATCTCTTCAACTCTGAGTTCCTCCCTTACGCCGAAGTCCGCGGCTCCTTCGCGATTGACCGTAAGCCAAAGACGGAGGAGTTCAGCAACCGGTTCGGCTCCTACACCTGCGCCCACTACTTCTGTGAGTATCTTAAGTCCGTCGGCGTGACCGTCTCCAAAGGTCCCGCCGATGTCCGTCTGGGCCGCATCCGCTCCGACCTGTCTTCTGTTGAATATGGCCCTTATGCTCAAAGGGTGGATGATCTGACCATGCTCGGTCAGACATATTCCCCATCCCTGAAGAGCATCGCGCGCGCGACAAACCTGAAAAGCGACAACTTCTACGCCGAGACCATTTTCCGCACCCTTGGCCGGAGGCTACATCATTCAGCCTCTTACGATTCCTCCTATGTGGCTGTGGGTGAGGTGCTGAAAAGTCTTGGGGTCAGCGCCGACGATGTGCGCATCGTGGACGGCAGTGGTCTTGCTCGCCACAACTATGTCTCTCCGTCCTTCTTTGTCCGCTTCCTGTCCGCGATGATGGACAGCCCCTCGTTCGGAGACTACATCCAGACCATAGGCCAGCCCGGCGGCCGTCACTATGAGTCGCGTCTCCGTGACGCCCCCGCTTCCATAAAGTCCAGAGTCCATCTTAAGAGCGGCTCCATGAACGGAGTCCGCTGCTTCAGCGGCTACATCGAACCATCCGCTGGCTCCAAGTCCGACACCGTCATCTTCTCCATAATGACCAACAACGCCCTCGTCCCCGCCTCCCGGATCGACCCGATAATCGACCGCATAATCGCCCTTCTGGCCGCCGACAACTAAGACGCAAAGTCAAAATCATCCGATGGGGCAACCCATTGATATTGTCCGGGGAAACGCTTGATGGCCGGACAAACCGGCAGCGAAGAGAGTTTTGTCCGGGGAAACGCTTGATGGCCGGACAACCCGGCGGCGAAGAGAGTTTTGTCCGGGGAAACGCTTGCAGGCCGGACAAACTGGCAGCGAAGAGAGTTTTGTCCGGGGAAACGCTTGCAGGCCGGACAAACTGGCAGCGAAGAGAGTTTTGTCCGGGGAAACGCTTGATGGCCGGACAACCCGGCGGCGAAGAGAGTTTTGTCCGGGGAAACGCTTGCAGGCCGGACAAACTGGCACCGAAGAGAGTTTTGTCCGGGGAAACGCTTGCAGGCCGGACAAACCGGGCAGCGAAGAGAGTTTTGTCCGGGGAGAGTGTGGATTCACCGGACAAAATGATACTGAATTACTGAAAAACCCGAACCTTTATACCTGGTTCGGGATTTTCATATTCATAGAGAAGGAAACCGCTACTTGCGCTGGGCCTCGTAGTCGGCCTTGACCTGCTCAAGGAGTTTGTCGGCTTTGACGTAGCCGTCTGCGGGGGCCTTCCAGATGATCGCGAAGAGGATCACTCCTACTATGCCGAGGGCGATGGCCACTTCGAAGACAGAGTTCCAGCCGAACTTGTCGGCGAGGGCTCCGAAGACAAGGCCGGAGATTGCGGTGCTGGCGTAGCCGAGGATGCCGGCCATTCCGTTGGCGGAGGAGGCGACACGCTTGGTGGCCTGGTTGGACAGGCATATTCCTATAAGGGCCTGTGGCATGTAGATGAAGAAGCTGGCCATTATGATCAGGGCCACAGACAGGCCACCCATCTCCTTAGGGGTGAGCCAGAAGAGGATGAAGCAGGCGGTCGCGCTGGCCAGGCCGATGAGGCAGGTTCTGTGGGCTTTGCTGCCGAAGAACTTGTCTGTGGCCCAGCCGGCGAGTAGGGTTCCGACGATGCCGAGTACCTCGGTGACTCCCACCACCGTCGAGGCGGTCTGGATGCTCAGGCCTCTGTCCTGCGTGAGGAATGTCGCGCCCCAGTCCAGGATGGTGAAACGGATGATGTAGATGAAGAAGTTGGATGTCGCGAGAATCCAGACGATCGGGTTCTTGAACACCATCTCCTTGACGAATCTCTTGTAGGCGAAATCGGTGAACTCCTTTGGCTCGGTGACAACCTCCTTGACAGGGGCGTTGTCGTCAATCTCCTCAGGATTAGGCAGACCGACCGAGGCCGGGGTGTCCTTGAGGCCGAAGAGAACCAGAACGGCTCCGGCTATGGCCAGAAGCGCCGGCACGAAGAAGCACCACTGCCAGGCCGAGTAGGAGAAGTAGTTCAGGATGAAGGTTCCGCAGAGGAAGGCCACGAGGCTCGCTCCTATGGAGTGCGAGCTGTTCCAGATGGCCTGCTTGGTGGCAAGCTCGGAAGGCTTGATCCAGTGGGCCATCAGGCTGCCGCATGGAGGGAATCCCATTCCTTGTGTGTAACCATTTATCAACCAAAGGCTTCCGATGAATGCTACGAGACCCATCGTGGCCTTGCCTTCGCCGTCAAGGAAGTTGAACAGGCCGTTCATCTCAGGGCTGAGGCCTATGAGGATGTTCACGAGCGCGGAGAGGAAAAGTCCCGCGGCCATCATCTTCTTGCGGCTGACGCGGTCGGCGATGAAGCCGTTGATGAATCGGGAGACGCCGTAGATGATTCCGTGCAGGGTCAGGAACAGACCGAGCTTGACCTTGCTTATTCCGAGTTCGGACTCAAGCGCGGGCATCGTGATGCTGAAGTTCTTCCTTACGAAATAGAAGAGGGCGTAGCCGATCATCAGGATGATGAGGGTTCTCCACTGCCAGTAGTTGTACTTTTTCTTGATTGATTGATCCATTGTTCAGCGTTTTAAAAACGTGGGTGACAAAGATACAAAAAACGGCAGTCTTAATGAAGAAATTATTATTTTTGCGGATTATGAATATGTTCGCCCGCGGGCCGGTTGGTTCGGTAGGCTCACTGCCCGGTCGCTGGGCCTGTCGAAGCGGCAGTTGGCCTGGCAGGCTCACCAATCATCGGAGCGGTTCCAGAGCTTGTCGAAGCGGCAGTCGGTTCGACAAGGCTTACCGCCTGACGGAATACGCATCCGGTCCCTGAGCTTGTCGAAGGGACAATATTGAAGGAAATATTAAATGAATATGAATATGACAGAAAACTATAACAAGTCCCTGACCCAGGAGCAGAAGACCAAGCTCCGCCGCCTGAGGCATCTGGCCTTGGACATGGACGGCACCATCTACATGGAGAACAACGTCTTCCCGTTCACGGTCGAGGTGCTCGACACGATGAAAAGGAACGGGGTGGGATATTCATTCCTGACGAACAACCCGACGAAGTCGGTGGAGGATTACCTCAAGAAACTCGCAGGAATGGGAATTCCCGCCGATGAGGGGAACATGTACACGACCCCGATCGCCACGATCGACTACATCAAGAAGAATTTCCCGGCTGTCAAGAAGCTCTTCATGTTGGGAACCCCGAGCATGATCGGTCAGTTCGAGAAGGCCGGGTTCGTATCCTGCGCCGACGATCCGGATGACGTTCCGGACATGCTGGTCGTAGCCTTCGACACCACGTTGGTATATTCACGCCTGTGCCGCGCCACGTGGTGGGCGAAGCAGGGCATCCCTTACGTGGCGACGAACCCGGACTGGGTCTGCCCGACCGACGCGAGGACCGTTCTGGTGGACTGCGGCTCGCTCCAGAAGTGCATCGAGGCCGCTTCAGGCAGAAGGCCGGACAAGGTGATGGGCAAACCGGATCCTACGATGCTTGATGGAATCCGCGACCGCAACGGCTTGAAGCCCGACGAGATAGCGATGGTAGGCGACAGGATTTACACTGACATCGCGATGGGACACAACGCCGGAGCTGTCAGCGTGCTCGTGCTTTCCGGGGAGACTACCCTTGAGACCGCCCTGAAGGTGGCCGAAGATGCAAGGACTAACCCTCATCCGGAGCATTATCCGGCCGACTTCATCGTCCGTGACCTCAAGGAGCTCGGCGACCTCATCCTTGAAAGCCACAAAGACTAATCCTTGGAGTCCTACTTGTCGAGTTGCCGATGAAAGTTCTTTTCATCCACGGACTTGCCTCGTCCGGTGCCTACAAGATGTCCTCTTCCCTCCGGATTCTTCTGAAGGGCAGCGAGGTCATTGCCCCTGATGTTCCCATCGAACCAGGAGAGGCCCTGAACCTTCTTGAAGGAATATGCCGGGACTGCCGGCCGGACCTCATCGTAGGCCTGTCCCTCGGCGGATTCTGGGCGCAGAAGCTCCGGGGCTGCCGAAAAATCCTCGTCAACCCCGACTTCCACATCTCCCGTCTCCTCCGCACGATGAAAGGGGAGCGTGAATATCTTTCCCCGCGCCGCGACGGAGCATTGACTTTCACTGTCACCGATGCGCTGTGCGATGAATATGCCCGTTTGGAAACCGCCCAGTTCGACCGTCTCTCCGCCGATGAGATTGCCTTGACCACCGGAATGTTCGCAGACCGTGACGAGATGGTCAACTGCAAGGACGAGTTTGAGACATTTTACCCAGGCCGCTCGCGTTCCTACCCCGGGACGCACCTCCCTAATTACCCCGAAATCAAGAAATATATCCTACCGGTAATTGACCATGAAGTATCTGATAAATAACTCCACCGACCCGTATTTCAACCTTGCGTTCGACGAATATTGCCTTGAGAACATCCCGTCCGAGGAGCCGTACTTCTTCCTCTGGAGAAACCGTCCTTCCGTGATCATCGGCCTGAACCAGAACGCCTACAGCGAGGTGAATCTGGACTACCTCAATGCTCATGGGATCACTCTGGCCCGCCGTGTGACCGGTGGCGGAGCCGTCTATCACGACCTCCAGAACATGAACTACACGATCATCGGCAGGAACCCGTCCCCGCAGCCGATGGTGGATGCCCTGCGCAGCCTTGGCGTACCCGCCGAGCTGACAGGCCGAAACGACATATTCGTTGAGGGCAGAAAGGTCTCCGGCTACGCACGCCGCGTCTCCCACAATCAGGAGATCATCCACGGCACGCTGATGTACGACGTTGACCTTGACACACTTGTCAAGGTTCTGGACACCCCGGCCTCGAAGATGCAGGCCAAAGGAATCGCCTCGGTCAAGAGCCGTGTGGCGAACCTTAAGGAGTACCTTCCTCAGTTCAGGTCTTTGGACGAGCTTCAGACCCGGCTTCAGGAAATCCTTTCAGCCGGTGACGGTCAGATGCCCCTTTCGGAGGATCAGGTCGCCGAGGTCCGCAGACAGGCCGACACCAAGTTCTCCACCTGGGACTTCATCTACGGCCACTCCCACGAAGCCGATTTCCGTTGTAGGGCGAAACTCGCCTGCGGCACCGTGGAGGCCAGTCTCCGCGTGGACCGAGGGCTCATCACCCGTCTCGATTTCACCGGTGATTTCCTCTTCGACACCCCGTCCGCCGAGTTGTCAGCCAAGATGACCGGTCTTCGCTACGACCCCGCTGTCATCCGCTCATTCCTTGAGACCCTCCCCGTAGCCACCTACTTCCGCGGAGCCACCGCCGATGAGATCGCCTCACTGCTCTTCAAGCCGACCGGAGAATAACTTTGCAGTTTACTAAAACTAATATTGAATCCACTTGAAAAAGTCTTTTGACACCTTTTACCTCCGTGAGAAGTGTCTGTGCGGCAATGTTTTTCAACAATGACTTTTTCAAGTGGACTCACCTTTTCAAATGGATTAGTGATAGATTTCACACAATCGATGCCGGAAGGGGAGTGATGTCCCCTCCGGCATCGACCGATATGATAATGTACGATTTCCCGGAAACTAAACTGTCGCCGGCGGTCTTTTCAGCGAGTGACCCTGAAGTTTCACCGTCGCCGTACTGTGTTCTCCCTCAGGAAGCGTTTCAGAAAAGGTGTCAGGAAGTAGGGGAATGTGTAGATCTTTCCGTTCCATCCGATGTTCCTGTAGCCCAGTTTGATTCCGTAATGGACATCGGGATAGGATTTCCAGTCGATAAGATTGTTGAGCGAAGCCGTCTCCCCGTCGTTTGCCTTCACTTCAACCGGAACAAGCGAATCGCTGTCCCTGACGAAAAAGTCCATCTCCACGGACGGGTTGTCGTGCCTGTAGAAATACAGCTGCCCGTATCCGGATTTGACAAGCATCTCGCCCACGACATTTTCGTAAATGGCGCCCTTGTATGTCCCGAAATTCCGGTTTGCCCGGAGGTCTTCCTGCGCTTCCTCGTCCAATGACGCAATCAGAAGGCCGGTGTCGTGGTAGTAGAGCTTGTAGTTGGATGCGTCATAATTCCCTTTCAGCGGGAGTTCCGCATTGCTCAGGCAATATGCCGCGTTGATGACTCCGGCTTCCTTCAGCCATTCCACGCTTCCGATATAGTCCCGGTTCCGTGCATTTTTCGCCACTTTCGTAATCTGGAACTTCTTGTTGTCCTTCGCCAGAAATGTGGAAATGTGACTGTACACCGCCAGAATCTTCGCTTTGTCCGTCTCTTTTGCGTATTTTGTGATGTCTTCCGCATAGTCCCGGAGGAGTTGCCGCTGAAGTCTCAGAGTCCCGCTGAAATTTCCGTTGTCTATGTACCTTTTGACAACTTCAGGCATCCCGCCGATTGTCATATAATCCCGGAAAATGCCGACCATCGTGTCAAGCTCCAGTTTGGTGAACGGCTTGAGACAGAGCATATTCGAATACAGACTCTCCACCTGCTCCCTCGAATATCCCTTCGCCCAGAGGAATTCTTCAAAATCCATCGAGTGCATGTCGTAGTCATCCTTGAAGCCTACGGCGTTGGACTCGATTTCCTCGTAATATATGCCCATCAGCGATCCTGAGCAGATGACATCATATCTCCTGTCCTGACAGAAAGCCTTGAGTGAAGTGGCGCAGTCGGGACATTTCTGAAGCTCATCGAAGAAAATCAGTGTCTTATGGGGAATGAAATTCCAGGACGGCTCAAGAAGGGATATGTTCCTGACAATGGTGTCGACATCGTATCCGTCATCGAAAATCGCCCGGAATTTCTTCTGCAGCACGAAGTTAATCTCAATGACAGACTCATAACAGGCTCTTCCGAAAGCCCGTATCGACTGTGTTTTGCCAATCTGTCTCGCACCTTTGACAATAAGCGGTTTTCTTTCCTGGTCTTCCTTCCACGATTTAAGAAAACTATCTATTTTTCTCTCAAGCAGTTTCATCTGTAATTTCACATTTTCGGATGCAAAATTAGTCAAATTTTCACATTTTAGACAGTTTTCGACAGAAGTTTTTCACATTTCCCGGGAGGTG
>CAVERO010000092.1:0-11311 GCA_963617915.1 Candidatus Methanomethylophilaceae archaeon
CCTTCCGCACCGCTTCGAAAAGCCTCAGAGGTCACTCTGGGGCTTTTTTGGTATGCTCGGCATGAGCATTGTCTAACGGGTGGCATCGTCCGGTTGACCGTCTCCCTTCCCAAGAGCCGGGATCTCGTCAATATCCAGCAGGGGCTTTATCGGATGCCTGTCGCTGTTTTTCGCTCCTAGCTTTATGAGCTTGCCGGAAGTGTTGATGATGCTCTGACCCTTGACGTCGAGCTTCTTCAGTCCATCATCGTATTCGTCTGAAGCCTTCCTGAGAGCTTTGCCCACAGCCTCATATTTCTCCATAAACAGTCCAACGCGCTCAATCATCTCGTTGGCAAGCTCGTACACCTTCTCGTGATTCTGGGCCTGCGCCACCTGTGTCCAGGTGAGGCTGACAATCTTGAGAGCGCCGTACAGGCTCTGTTCGTCAGCTATATACACATTAGCATCAGCAGCCTTGCGCCAGAGGTCCGGTTCGGCGTTCAGCGCCGTCCACAATGCCCCCACGTTGGGAACGAACATAATCACATAGCCGGCGGAGACTTTCGGAGCCTGAACATATCCGGAATAATCCTTGGCCGCCAGCTCCTTCACGTGCTTCTTGATGCTCTCGACGTGAGCCTTAAGGAAGGTCTGCCTGTCAACTTCATTCTCGGCGTTGACATAATCAACGTAAGAAGTCAGAGATACCTTGGAGTCGATAATGACCTCACGCCTCTCGTCAAGATGCAGAACGACATCCGGACGCATAATGCCTCCATCCTCATTCCTTACAGGCTTACCGTCCTTGTCACGAATAACGGCCTGAGTGTCGAAATGAACGCCTTTTGTGAGGCCCTGTGACGCCAGAAGTTCATCGAGGATAGTCTCGCCCCAATCTCCCTGCATCTTGCTTCCGTGCTTGAATGCAGCGGCGAGCTCGTCTGCGCTCTTTCTTGCGGCATCGCTGTGCTCCATCAGGTTCTGGATACGCTCACGCATCTCCCCGTTGCGTTCAGCCTGCTCCTTATTGCCGTCCTCCATCGCCTTCTTGAGTTGGGCGATGTTCTCCTTGAGAGGATTGACAATCTGTCCGAGACTGGCATTGCTGTTCTCGGCAAATTCCTTCTGGCGGGCTTTCAGCATCTCACCGGTATCCGCCTTGACTTGGGCGGAAACTTTGGCCATAGTCTCATCGAAACGCTTCTGCAAAGCGTCCATTGCCTCTTTATGTGCAGCGTCACGGGCCTCAACATCCTGGGCATTCCGTTTTTGGAGGTCAGCCTTGGTTTCCTCCAGCCGGTGTGCGGCTTCTTCTTTTGCTTGCCGCAGAGTCTCTGCCGCCTCATCCTTTGCGACTTTTACGAGGCGCTCTGTCTCGATTTTGGATGCGTCCAGATAGGACTGCAATTCTCCTATGCGCGACTTGGCATATTCCAACTCAGACTGAAGGCGTGTCTGCTCAACCTTATAAGCGGCTTCAGCTTTAACGGCCACGGACTGCTCGACAGCCGACACTCGGTTTTTCACTACGCTCCTTGCAACAAAGAAAGCGACGACAGATGTGAGGCACAGTCCTCCAAGAAAAGCAAAAAGTATCTCCATGGCTGAATCAAATAAAACTCTGTATGTCAATATGTTTCCTATTGCATGGTAGGTGCGGTTGTCGGTGTGACTTTGGTGTCATCCTTCATCACTTGACCTACCATCCTGACAGGAAAACCATACAAATTTAGCAAACAATTCCGACCATCAGTCATAGTAGTCATACTTCTTTGTAATCTTCTCGACGACTTCTAGCCGGCGGCCTTGATGCACTTCCTCAGCATCAAGGCCGTGGCGTGGAGTGTCCCGGCCCAGATGGCCGTGGAGGAGCTGTTCGGTTTATTTGTCGGTAATGCTTCTGTACATGAGCAAAGCCTCAAGGAAATAATAGTCGGCGTAGGTGAGCGGAACGTCCACCTCGGAGTTGTCCGGCAGCGAGCCGACGCAATGTTTCAGGATGAAGTTCCCGTTAGTGCCAGGCTCTGCCAGATATTCAGGCCCGGCCAGTGTCCTCAACTGCTTTTCGGCCATCGCGAGGTATTTGCCTTTGCCGGCCTTGCCGTCAGTCAATATGCTCAGCTGCACGAATGCGGAAGCCATGATGGCCGCAGCCGAGGCGTCCCTCAAGTCGTTCGGAATCTTGTCCGAATCAAAGTCCCAATAAGGAATCCCGTCCTCCGGAAGCCTTGAAAGCAGCATTTCCGCAATGTTCCTTGCCTGTGTGAGGTAACTGTCCTGACCGCTTTCGCGGAACATCATGGTGAATCCGTACAACGCCCAGGCCTGGCCTCTCGCCCAAGCGGAGTCATCGCTTAATCCCTGCACCGTCTCCCTTGCTCTCACTTCGCCCGTCTCCGGATCATAGTCCACAAGATGCCAACATGTGTAGTCTGGGCGGAAGTGGTTGCGCATCGTTGTGTTGGCGTGCGTGACGGCAATCGCCTTCAGCGAATCCTCATTGAATATTTTCCCTGCGTTGCAGAGATGCTCCAGGTTCATCATGTTGTCGATGATCACGGGGTATTTCCAATCCCTTCCCTTGCGGACGAAGTCCCAGCTTCTGATGACGCCGGTCTCGGGCGAGAATCTTCCGGCCAGTGTCTTTGCCGAGGTCAGGATCGGCTCCAGGTACTCCTTGTCCCCCGTGAGCCTGTAGGCGTTGCCGTAGCTGCAGTTCATCTGGAAGCCAAGGTCATGGTCCGTCCCTTTCATCGTCTTGAGCGTGTCAAGCTTGAGCGTGTTTTTTCTGGCGAGGCTTTTGAACTGAGGGTCGCCGGAATATTCGTAGATGTACCAGAGTGTTCCGGGATAGAATCCGCTGCACCACCATTTCAGGTTGGAAGCGATGAATTCCCCCTCGTTGGAAAAACTCCTCGGCATTGTCACGCCGGTCAGTTTCTCTTCCATTGCTAGGTACTGTTCTTCGGCGACTTTGAAGACCCTGTCCGTCAGGTCGGACATTGATTCATTTCCGCCGCATCCAAAGGCCAGCGGCAGAAGGGCGATAGTTGCGATAATGCTTTTTCTCATTCTTTTAAGAAGCTGTTTTGAATTAATTCCTCTCTTTTATTACACGGCCTTTCCGGCCATTTTCATCTTCGTCATCAGTCACGTAGCCACTGCTACGCTCCCTCTTCCGAAGCCGAAACTGTCTCGATAATTCCGCATGATAAAAATCGGGAACCATTTCAAAACAGCTTCTAAGTGTTGTTGTCAATTCCGGTATAGCCTTGCGAACTGGCGAAGACCAAAGGCAGGTTGTCTTATTATAGTGATATGTGGAAATACGTTAACGTGCACGGAGCCGACGCACAAAAAAAGTGACCGCTCTGATTCTCCGGAACGACCACTTTATTCCTGTCGCTTCACTATTTCTTCAGAAGTTCATCTATGTGCTCCGCATAGTCAAGGGAAGTGTCGAGGTAGAAGACAATCTCCGGCACTATGCGGAGCTGCTTCGCGACCAGATGGCCAAGCTCTCCTCGCAGAGACTTGACGTTGTCGTTCAGAATCTTCATCACCTCTTCAGCCTTTGCGGAAGGGAATATGCTGACGTAAGTCTTGGCGAGGGAGAGGTCAGGACTCACCCTGACCTCGCTGACCGTCACCATAGCTCCTCCGAACACGGCCATGCCCTTGCCGCGGATGATCTCCGCCAGATCCTTCTGAATCTCACGGGCGACTTTGAGCTGTCTTGTGCTGGCCTGTCTTTCCATAATTACAGAACATTGATTATGAAGTAGTTCTTCTTGCCTTTCTGGGCGAGGATGTACTTCCCGTCCACGATGTCTTTCACGGAAACCTCGTACCCGACGTCCGCCACCTTGTCCTTGTTGATGCTTACGCCGTTGCCCTGAACCATCTTTCTGGCCTCTCCCTTGGAAGGGAACACCTGGGTCTTGACCGCAAGGAAGTCAAGGATGTTGCACGGCAGGTCTGACTTCTGAATGTCAAAGGTCGGCACGCCGTTGAACACGGCGAGGAACGTTTTCTCGTCCAGTTTCCTGAGCTCGTCGGAGGTCGAGTTGCCGAACAGCATCTTGGATGCGGAGACCGCGTTGGCATATTCATCCTCCCCGTGGATCAGGATTGTAAGTTCCTTGGCGAGAAGCTGCTGCAGCGTCCTGCGTCCCGGATCCTGACGATGTTCCTCAATTGCGGCGTCGATGGTCTCCTTGTCAAGAAGAGTGAATATCCTGATGTACCTTTCCGCGTCCTCGTCGCTGACGTTCAGCCAGAACTGGTAGAACTCGTAAGGTGAGGTCTTCTCCGGGTCGAGCCAGATGTTGCCCTTCTCCGTCTTTCCGAATTTCGTCCCGTCAGCCTTGCGGATGAGAGGGCAGGTGAGGGCGAACGCGTCGGTCTTGCCGAGCATCCTGCGGATGAGTTCCGTTCCGGTGGTGATGTTGCCCCACTGGTCGCTTCCGCCCAGCTGGAGGCGGCATCCCTTGTTCTCGTAGAGCCAGAGGTAGTCGTAGCCCTGAAGGAGCTGGTAGCTGAACTCCGTGAATGACATTCCCTCGCGGGATTCGCAGGAAAGCCGCTTCTTGACCGAGTCCTTGGCCATCATGTAGTTGACTGTGATGTGCTTCCCGATGTCGCGTATGAAGTTCAGGAAAGAGTAGTTCTTCATCCAGTCGTAGTTGTTCACGAGTTCGGCCTTGTTCGGGGCGTCGGAGTCGAAGTCCAGGATTCTGGACAGCTGCTTCTTGATGCCGGCGATGTTGTGGCGGAGAGTCTCCTCGTCCAGAAGATTCCTCTCCTGTGACTTCATCGAAGGGTCGCCGATCATTCCCGTCGCGCCTCCAATCAAGGCGATCGGCTTGTGGCCGCACTGCTGGAAGTGCTTCAGGATCATGATGCTGACAAGGTGTCCGATGTGCAGGGAATCGGCCGTCGGGTCGATTCCGACATATGCGGCCTGCGGACCTTCCATGAGTTTTTCCTCTGTCCCCGGCATGATGTCCTGGATCATGCCTCTCCATTTGAGTTCCTCTACGAAATTCTTCATCGAATGATGCGTTTTTGTTTTTTCTGTTTTCGCCTGTCGGCGTGATTTAGTGCGTTTTGTTATTTTTGCGCCAATTTTATGCAAAGTTAGGCAAAAATAACGTAAATTTGTCGGCTTGAAACGAAATTAACAGTTTAAAGATTAGCGAATATGAGAAAGAAAATCGTTGCCGGAAACTGGAAGATGAACACAACACTCCAGGAAGGCGTTGAACTTGCGAAGGCTGTGGCCGCCAAGTCAGTTGAGACTCCAGAGAATGTAGGACTTATCGTAGCTCCTCCTTTCACCCATCTCGCGTCTGTGGCCGAGGCTCTCAAGGGCTCGAAAGTTGAGCTTTCCGCCCAGAACTGCGCGGATCACGAGAAGGGTGCCTACACGGGTGAGGTGGCAGTGAACATGCTTACATCCGTAGGCTGCCAGTGGACCATCCTCGGACACTCCGAGAGAAGGCAGTACTATGGTGAGACCGACGGGAAGCTCGTCGAGAAGACGAAACTCGCCCTTGCCGCAGGTCTTGGCGTTATTCTTTGCGTAGGTGAGAATCTTGAGCAGAGGGAGGCAGGAAAGCATTTCGATGTAGTCACCGAGCAGATCAAGAACGTCCTTTACAACTTCACAGCCGAGAATATGTCCAAGATCATCGTCGCTTACGAGCCGGTCTGGGCTATCGGAACAGGCAAGACCGCTTCCGCAGAGCAGGCAGAGGAAATCCACGCCTGCATCCGCAAGGTGCTTGCCGACAAGTTCGGTGAGACCGTGGCAGAGGACACGACCATTCTCTACGGCGGAAGCTGCAAGCCGTCAAACGCCAAGGAACTCTTCGCCCAGAAGGACATCGACGGTGGACTCATCGGTGGCGCCGCTCTCAAGGCTGACGACTTTATCGCTATCGCACAGAGTTATTAAAATGGGTGTTCCCACCCAATTTTAATAACTGCCTACAACCCCCGGTCACTGCGTGACAGCCCCTGAGGGGCATGGGGAAAGTTTTCCCCGAAACCCCTTCTTTCGCTTCGCTCTGAGTGCTGCGATTTGGGATGAGGCAGAATAAAAAGAGAGGCAAAGCGTCAACAGCTTTGCCTCTCCTTTTTTGGTATTGTGTGTCTCTTACTTCTTGGACTCTTCAACAGAAACCTTTCTGAATTCCTTGAGATCCTTCATGAGTTCGAGAGCGGCCTTGCGGGCGCGGGCGCCGGCGGCCTTGTTACCCTTTTCTACCTGAGCGTCAGCGTTCTCTACGAACACGTTGACCGCTTCCTTGATCTTGGCGACGAGATTCTCCATTTTGTTCTAAATTTTTAGTGAATAGTTGGATAATTAATGTATTAAAAATGTAAGCTACTCTTATTATGTGCGCAATTTATGGAAAAAAATGAAATTAACAAACTTTTTTTCCGCAAAATGGTCGGTTTTATAGCGGTTTACACTCCTTTTTCATCTTTTTGGGGCTTCACGTTGAGCAGATTCATCGCCCTGTCGGGGCCAATGGTCGCAAAGTTCTTCACCCCTTCGATCACCCGTTCACAGATTTGCGGGACAGCAGCCTTTTCCTCGGAGTCAAGTTCCCCGATCACGAAGTCAACCTGTCCTCCGCGGGAGAAATTGTTGCCTATCCCTATCCTGATTCTGGCCCATTGGGCTGTTTCAAGCCGCGACTGGATGTCTTTCAGTCCGTTGTGCCCTCCGTCGCTTCCGTTTTTGCGCATCCTGACAGTTCCGAACGGAAGGTTGAGGTCGTCACAGATCACGATGAGGTTCTCAAGCGGAAGTTTAAGTCTGTCCATCCAGTAGCGGACGGCGTTGCCGCTGAGGTTCATGTAGGTTGAAGGTTTCAGGAGGTAGAATTTTCTTCCCTTGAATGATATCTCGGCCACATCGCCGTAACGCTCCGTCCTGAAAACAGCATTGGATGCCTGTGCCCAGGCATCCAATACCATAAACCCCATGTTGTGTCTGGTTGAAGCGTACTCGGCACCGATGTTTCCCAATCCCGCGACAAGGTAGTTCATGCCAGTGTCTTCTTTTGAGGTGGGGCGGCGCCTATTCAGCAGCCGGCTCAGCAGTTTCCTCAGTCTCGGTCTCATGCTCCTCGGCTCCTTCCATCTTCTCCTCGTGTGCGAGCTGGGCGGCGATCTGACGTGTTGACTTCACCGCGCAGATGATGGTTGACTTAGGAGTGACAACATTGACGTTCTCGAGTTTGATGTCACCGGCGACAATCCTCTTCTCGATGTCGAGATTTGTCACGTCGATGTTGAGGGTGTCAGGAAGATCCTTCATCAGGGCGCAGATGCGCACCTCCCTGCTGACGAGAACGAACTTACCACCCCTCTGCACTCCTACAGGGTGTCCGCTCACGATGACAGGAACCTTGATGGTGATAGGCTTGTCCTCTGAAACGGCGAGGAAGTCAGCGTGCAGGCAGTTGTCCTTTACAGGATGGTACTGGAGCTCGTGAACGACAGCCGTGTAGGCCTTGCCGTTGTCAAGTTTGATGTCGATGATGAATGACGCCGGAGTGTGGGTGATTCCCATAAGGTCTCTTTCAGTGACTGTGAAGAGAATGTTCTCCAGACCTGGCCCGTAGAGGTTGCAAGGAACGAGACCCTGCCTACGGAACGCTTTGATCACGGCTTTGTTGCCGACTTCACGGACTTTGCCGTTAAGCTCAAAATGCTTCATTGTTCTGTTGTTTAAAATGTGTTACTCAGTTCCGGACACCCCGGAACCCCATTGCACCAAAAGCGCACGCGCGCTTTGTAATTGCGCCGCAAAGATAGGAATATTTTGATTATTTCACAAGCCCGGTAGCCTCGTTCCAAGCTTCCTTTTTATAGTAGGAATCAAGGAGCGGGGTTCCGGCACATGGCAGATAAATGCTGAAGCCGGAGTAGGTCACGATGTCAAAAGTGCTCAGGAAACGCGGAGTGGCGTTCCTGTAGACCACGCAGCGGTCAATGGCGTCGTTGAGTGATTCAAGATCTTCCTCCGAGGCAGCGCATTTCCGGAAAATGTCTTCAAGGTCGTAAAAATAATGTCTGTTTTCCCTGAAATAGCCTTGTATCAGGCGGGTGGGAGCGTCTGACAACGTGTCGGAATATTCATTGAACAGCCTTGAGCAGACGCTCGCCAGATTGTCCAGTCCGTCGGTGCGCACAAGGTTGACCGTGGCGGAACGGTACGAACCCGTCTGGTTGTCGTACTTTTCGAAGGCATCCTTGAAAAGACCCTCCAGGTCCGGCTTGTTCCTGTCCAGCAGGAATGATGTGATCTTCGTGTAGTCATACATTCCGTCTCCGATGACCTCGGCAGGGGACAATCCGAGCCAGTCGGCCTTGTCCTTGAGTCCGTAAGCCACTTCCACGCCACCGCTGAAGCAGATGTCGAAAAGGATGTAGTCCAGATGGTAGGGGATGGCGTCGGCAAACTCGCTTATGCTCATTTCGTGTCCGTAGTAGCTCCCGGAAATGTAGTCCTGCCCTATCGAGCGCGTCATCCCCCAGTACGGGTCAGTGTCGGACAGATTGCCCTCTGGTACCGGAAGCCTTGTTGACTTCTCCATCCTCATGGCCTGGGCCCGCATAGAGGAGGAAATCTTGTTCTTTGGATCCGCCTCGAATTTGGACGGACTGTAGTAGTAGCCGGCCGGAAGCCAACCGGAACCGTGCGATGAGAACACCAGGCCATAGCCCTTGGCGGGGAATCCTTCCTTGACAAAGTTCAGCACCTCCCTCATTGTGGACGGGGACGTGGCTATGACCGAAGCCTCGAATGACTTGAGGGTGTCGGAGACCATCTTCCCTTTGGAATTCTTATAGATGCGCCTGAGGTAGGACTTGACCGGCGTGTAGCTGCCGTTTGATATTCTTGAATATACCAGAAGCACGTCGCCGGACTGGCTTGGAATATATCCTGCGGGAAGTCCCTTGTCCGGGTCTTCCATGTTCGCCTTCATGTAGGATCCGATGTCGTTGAACGCGCACTCGTAGAAAAGGAGGACCCTGCGGTTCTCGTTGACGGGTTCGTCGGTGTTGTTCTTGCAGCAGCCGAAGGCCGCCAGCATGATTAGGGTGGCGGAGGCTGACACTGCTGCTGTCTTCAAGATGTTCATAGTTTGTCTTTCAATTGTTTCCTGTGCCGGATGTGGAGGCGCAGGATTGACAAATATAAGGAATTTCCTGAATAATGGTTATATTTACGAGCCAAAAACAATTTTATATGAACATAGGAGTGAAGATGATTCTATCTGTTGGAGCCGCCGCAGCTCTTTTCTCTTGCGGCCAAGGGGAAAAGAAGACCGTGGACAATGATTTCCATTACCTTCTGGACGAGTTCGCAGACCTCAAGGTTATCCGTTTCAAGGTGCCGGGCTGGGATGCCTTGAGCCTCAGGCAGAAGGAATATGCCTACCATCTTTCGGAGGCCGCAAAGCTTGGGCGTGACATAACCTGGGACCAGTACTGTAGATGGAACCTTCCGGTCAGGCACGTGGTCGAGGATATTCTCGGTGAATATGACGGCGACCGCGAATGCGCTGATTTTCAGGAATTCACCGTCTATGCCAAGAGGCTCTTCTTCTCCAACGGCATCCATCACCACTATTCCGAGGACAAGTTCTTCCCTGATTGTTCAAAGGAATATTTCCAAAGCCTTATGGAGGCTGTCGGAGACGGTGACAAGGCCGCTGAGCTGCTGGAGGTGATATATTCCCCGGTCATCTATCCTCAGCGCCGCTCCACCTCCAGGACAGGCGACATCGTGGAGCTTTCCGCCGTGAATTTCTATGAAGGAGTGACCCGCGAGGAAGTCGAGAAGTATTACAATTCCATCCTTGATCCGAACGACAAGACCCCGATTTCCTACGGCCTTAACACAAAGGTTGTCAAGGAGGACGGCAAGGTTGTGGAAAAGCCTTGGAAGGTAGGCGGAATCTACGGCCCGGCGCTGGAGAGAATCTGCGCCGAACTGGAGAAAGCCGCCGCCGTGGCAGAGACCGACCTCCAGAAGAAAGCTATAGGACAACTTATTGAATATTATAGAACTGGCGACCTGAAGACATGGGACGATTTCAACATCAACTGGGTTCAGGACACCGTCGGCACTATCGATTTCATCAACGGCTTCATCGAAGACTATGACGATCCGCTCGGACGCAAGGCCACGTGGGAGGGCTATGTGAACATGAAGGACTCCGCTGCCTCCGCCCGTACCGAGGTCCTGAGCGCCAACGCCCAGTGGTTCGAGGACAACTCGCCGGTTGACCCGCGCTTCCGCAAGCCTCACGTCAAGGGCGTTTCCGCCAAGGTCGTGGACGGAATCACCCTTGCCGGAGCCACCTACCCGGCCACCCCGATCGGAATCAACCTTCCGAACGCCGACTGGATCAGACGTGACTACGGCTCAAAGTCAGTGACCATCGCCAATATCACCCACGCCTATGACTATGCCGCACAGGAGTCTCCGAAGAGCACCCTTACGGAGTTCGCCTACGACCAGGCCGAGATTGACGCCTACAAGAAGTACGGCTCCTACACGGACGAAATCCACACTGACCTTCACGAATGCCTCGGCCACGGCTCCGGCCAGCTTCTCCCGGGCGTTTCGTCAACGGCTCTGGGCGAGTTCCAGTCCACCCTTGAGGAGGCCCGCGCCGACCTTTTCGGCCTTTACTATATGGCTGACCCTAAGCTGGTCGAGCTTGGCATCATGCCGGACGCCGAGGCCTACAAGCCGGCATATTCAAACTACATAAGGAACGGTCTGTTCGTGCAGTTCACCCGTGTTGAACTTGGCAAGCAGAACACCGAGGCTCACATGCAGAACCGCAAGCTGATTGCCGAGTGGTGCTACGAGAAGGGAGCGGCGCGCGGGATCATCGAGAAGAAGATGCGTGACGGCAAGACCTATTTCGTCGTGAATGACTACGAGGCTCTACGGGGCCTGTTCGCCGAGCTCTTGGCAGAGATTCAGAGAATCAAGTCCGAGGGTGATTACTCCGCCGGAAAGAGTCTCGTGGAGACTTATGCTGTCAACATCGACCCTCAGCTCCACAAGGAGGTACTGGAGAGGTACGCCGCCCTGAACCTCAAGCCTTACGGCGGTTTCGTCAATCCTGACATCGTCCCGGTCGAGAAGGACGGCAAGGTTGTGGACTACAGGATTGTCTATGTGGACGACTACCTTCAGCAGCAGCTTGACTACGGCAGGAAGTACAGGACTCTCTAATGAATCCGGTCACTGAGCCTGCCGAAGTGACCGTGGTTCGACAGGCTCACC
>CAVERO010000093.1:0-11124 GCA_963617915.1 Candidatus Methanomethylophilaceae archaeon
AGATGAAGATTTTTCACCTCAAAGAACATTTCAAACAAATCAAAACAGCTTCTAAAGTATAAAGCCCAAGACAAAAAAGTAGAAAATAATTGCCATTTTGTTCAATAATCAGTATTTTTGGACAAATCATCGCACATAATGGACAAATTCAGGAAGATAAACAACTTTGACATCAAACTGCTGAAAGAGTTTCCCGGGCTTACGGAATATGACGGACAACTTTTCCTCAATGACACCATTGATGAGGAGTGGCCGAGGAAAATCAAGAATTTCCCGTCCATGCCGGCCAAAATGCGCTTCACGGCAATATTCCTGTGCCTTGGCGGCGAGGCCCACGCAAGAATCTCCGGGCATGATTATGTCTTCAGGGAGAACGATATCTTTGCGGTCAGCATCGGCAACATCGCGGAAAGCATACGGATCAGCAATGATTTCAAGGCGATATCCGTCTCAATCATGCCGGACAGCAAATTGATGAAATTCACCTACGGCAGCACAAGATTCCTGAGAAACTCCTTGTATGAGCCTGTGGCCTTGACTCTTACCCCGGAAGAGAGCAGACGTATGGTGTCATTTTTCGGAACGGTGAAGAATCTTATTCTCTATGAGAGCGAAATGTTCAAGGAGGAAGCCCTGGAGGGAGCGTCCGTGATGCTGGCCAGTTACCTTTCAGCGAGAATCGCCAACTTGAAGAACGACATCGCCCAGCCTGTCGTCACAAAATGGAGAAGCAACGAATTGCTGCGGCGTTTCCTGAGCGAGGTAAGCCAGAACTACACATTCGAAAGAAGCGTGAAGTTCTATGCGAAGAAACTCTTTGTCTCGCCCAAGTACTTCGCGCAGATGATCTACAAGGAGTCCGGTAAACACGCGAAAGACTGGATCCGCGACTTCGTCATCAAGGACGCCAAGACAATGCTCAAGAGCGGCAACTACACCGTCCAGGAGGTCAGCGAGACCTTACATTTCGCGAACCAGTCTTTCTTCGGGAAGTATTTCAAGGAAGCGGTCGGATGCTCCCCTAAAAAGTTCAAGGAGCAGATTACTTCTGATTGTTCTTCAGAAGGTCACGGATCTCCTCAAGAAGAACCACGTCATCCGGTTTAGGGGCCGGTGCGGCAGGCTCGGCAGGGGCTTCTTCCTTCTTCTTTCTCTGCAATTTAGCCAGTCCCTTGATGGCAAGGAATATACTGAATGCGATAATCAGGAAGTTGACCGTCTCCTGAATGAAATTGCCATAGTTCAGAGTCACCTCCGGCTTGACCACCTCGGCGCCTTCCATCACAGCCTTGTGAAGGACAATCTTAAGGTTGGTGAAATCGAAACCGCCGATGAGCACGCCTATGCTAGGCATGATGACATCGTTTACCAATGATGTGACAATCTTGCCGAAAGCGCCGCCGACAATCACACCGACAGCCAGATCGATCACATTGCCTTTCATCGCAAAGTCCTTGAACTCGGACCAAAACTTACCTTTTGCCATAATATTAATCAGTTGTTTTTAAGTGTGTTCCTTACAAATTCCTCCGCCTCAGAGAGAGTCTCGAACTTCCCCACGTCGATCAGCTTCAACTCCGGCGGGACGATTCCATAAACCGGATGCCTTTGACATTCCTGAATATAAAAGTCAGTTATGGAGAAGCGGTCGCCCCAGCCATCCTCATCAAAGACACTGAATATCCTGTCGGAAATGCAGTGGATCCCGGCGAAGGCATATTTCCTGAACCGCGCGGGATCAATGTCCCCATAGGGGCTGCGCACCTCTCCGGTCGAGAGATTCGTCCATCCGACCAGTCTCATCCCGTCATCGAAGAGGAAATATCTCTGCGTACTGCGGTCGCTGACAAGGATGTTCGAGAGAGCGTCAGGCCGTGCCTGTGAGATGAACCAGTTCACATCCAGGTCAGACAGGATGTCCACGTTGTGGACCAGAAACGGACTGCCTTCAAGCAGCGGACGCGCGAATCGTATCCCGCCACCCGTCTCCCGGAGGAAATCCCTTTCGTCCGAGAACCTGACGTTGACGCCGAAATCGTTCTGTTCCCGGGTGTAACCGATGATGGAGTCCGGAAAATGATGCACGTTGATCACGAAATCGGTGATTCCGGCGGCCTTGAGTTTGGACACGACACGGTACAGCAGAGGCTTCCCGTCAATCGGAACCAGCGCCTTGGGCAGCGTGTCTGTGACCGGCCTGAGTCTCGTGCCGAGACCCGCCGCGAAAATCATCGCTTTCATCTACAGAATCTTTTCTATGTCAAGTTCTCTGTGGGTAACCGTGATCTTGATGTCAAACCTGTCGGCCAGATGCTGTGCCAGATGCTCGGCGCAATAGACCGAACGGTGCTGTCCCCCGGTGCATCCGAAGCAGACCTGAAGGTGGGTGAACTTCCTCTCGATGAAGCATTTGACGTGATTGTCCACCAGGTCATAGACATTGTCGAGGAACTTCGCGACGCCTCCGTCATCCTCAAGGAATTTGATGACCTCCTTGTCCAGTCCTGTGAACTGGCGGTAGTGCTCGTACTTGCCCGGATTGTTTATGGCGCGGCAATCGAAGACATAGCCGCCTCCGTTCCCGGTTGTGTCAACCGGAATCCCTTTCTTGTAGGCGAAGCTGAAAACCCTGACTTCCAAGCGTTTGTCCTCGGCGATGTTGTTGAACTGAGACATAGTCGTCAGCTTTGTGAGAATCGCGTTCAGATAAGGGTAGTCCTCGAACGGCTTCTGGAGCAGACGGCGCAGGTTGCCCAGCGCGTAAGGCACACTGGCGAGGAAATGCGGCTTCTTCTCGAAATATCCCCGGAAACCGTAGGCGCCCAGAACCTGCAGTGTCCGGAAGAGGACGAACAGACGGAGCCTCTCGTCGAAATGCTCCTCGTTGACCTCGGTATAGCCCCTCAATGCCCTTAAATATGTCTGGATCATCTCCTTGCGGAGATTCTCGGGATAGCGGGACCTGGCCTGCCAGATGAACGACGCCACATCGTAATATATCGGGCCTCTACGTCCGCCCTGAAAATCTATGAAATACGGCTCACCGTCCTTCATCATCACATTCCGGGCCTGAAAATCCCGGTACATGAACGTGTCGCCCATGTCCTGCATCAGGTCGGTCTTGAGCCTCTCGAAATCGTCCTGAAGCTTAACCTCGTTGAATTCCAGACCGGTGGCCTTCAGGAAGCAATACTTGAAATAGTTCAGGTCGAAGAGGATCATCCTCTCGTTGAACGCCGGCTCGGGGTAGCAGACGGACCAGTCCAGCCCCTCGGCTCCCTTGAACTGAAGTTTCGGCAGCATCTCCATCGCGCGGCACAGGAGACGGCACTCATAGGAGCTGTACTCACCGCTCTCCCGACCCTGGGTGACGACTTTGTAGAGCTGGTCATCTCCAAGGTCTTCCTGAATGTAGCGCATTCCGTCCTCGCTGACAGCGAGCACCTTCGGCACTTTTATGCCTTTGCCGAGAAAATGGGCGGCGAGGCTGACGAAAGCGTTGTTCTCCTCAAGGCTTGTCCCTATGACACCGATAATGGAGATATTCCCGCCCCTAAGACGGAAATATCTCCTGTTGCTTCCGGAGGAGTTGAGTTCCTCCGTGTCACTTACCCTCTGACCTGTGTATCTTTCAAATAAGCTTCTTAGTTTGTCCATCAATGACTGACCCGTTAGTAGAGACTGTTGTAGGAAGCAGTCCTGTTTGAATAATAATTGTATTGGCTGGCCAACTTGCCGTACATCTGACCGAGAACCTCAAGGTAAGGTCTGCCTTCGACAAGAGTGAGCCTGTAAACCGTGTCATCCACCTTGTAGAAGTCCGTTCCGTCAAGGGTTATGGTGTCGTAGTCATCCGGAAGCTCCTCGACCAGAGCTCCGGCCGGAGGGACGATGACTTCGTACTGACCGTTGGAGTTGACGATGTAGAAGACACCGTCCTGATAGTAGTAAGGTTGGTTGGCATAGGCGTAGCTCTGCACAAGGCCAAGCCTGTCAGCAACGGAATAGGCGTTGTCGGCTCTCGTCGAGTTCAAGGCGAACGCATTGTTCTGTGCGGCTATGGTGGCGTTGTTCTGTGCGATTATCCTGTTCTGCTCTTCGATGATCTTGTTGTTGGAGTCGATGGCGCGGTACATCCGGTAGGTGTTGTTGTAGTAGGCGAAGCGCACGGTGGTGAACACCAGGTCGGAGATCGCCCTTTCGATGCAGACTCCGAAAGGAGGACGGCACACAACGAATATGTCGCCGTAAGGACGGTAATATATTCCGTCATAGATGCAGTAGTCGATCCCCCAATAGGTCGCTCTTCTGTGACGCGGAGGAAGACTGTGGACCCTGTAGCCGTAGCAGTGAGGCTCATGCCCCCAGAAATGGCTCGGACGGTCATAGGTCAGGAAGTCTCTCTCGCGCGGAGGGATTCTGTGGACGTTCCTGTCCTCTCCGATCCTCATGAAGTCGCTGCGGCTCTCCTTCATGACATCCTTGCCGCCGAACGAATTCTTGTCGTAGGAGGTAAGGCCGCCTCTCGTGGCGTTGCCGACCCTCTGGGACTGCTCCCTGCGAGAATCAGAGGCCGAGCTGCGGGCGGAGGTGCTTCTGGTTGAGGATGAACTTCCGATCTGCCTCGCGACCCTGCTGCCGGAGCTTCTCGTCGAGGAGGACGTGCCCCTGACCGATGAAGATGAACTTCTTGTGGAGGAAGAGTTTCTGACGGACGAAGATGACCTGCTTGAAGACGAGCTCCTTGTGGAAGAACCCGTAGTCCGGTTGTTGTCCTGAGAAGAGCGGGAGACGCTTGCGGATGAGTTCCTGCGGTTGTTGTCCTGAGAGCCTACGCTTTCAGTCCCGCGGGAAGAAGACCTGGTCGAAGACGAGGATCCGCTGACGGACGAAGATGACCTGCTTGAAGACGAGCTCCTTGTGGAAGAACCCGTAGTCCGGTTGTTGTCCTGGGAAGAGCGGGAGACGCTTGCGGATGAGTTCCTGCGGTTGTTGTCCTGGGAAGAGCGGGAGACGGCAGAACCGGAACTTCTTGTGGCGGAGGAGCTTCTGGAAGAGGAGGTCGTTGAGTTCCTTGCGGAGGAAGAACTTCCGGATGAAGACCTGGTCTGGGATGAAGTGGTGTTGCTCCTCGTAGTGGAAGAGCGTCTTTCCTGCGAATATGAATCTACCGGAGCCGCAATCATGGCCAGCGCGACTGCCGACGCAAGTGCGATGTTCAGAATGTTCCTCATGGCATCTTTGTGTTAAGTGGTTAATTATAAATCCAATATTTTCGGGAGAGCTTCCTGAAGGCCTCTACGTCCTTTGACCAATAGTCAGCGATGTCGCGGACCTGAAGACGCTTCCCGAAAGCCGTTCTTACATAATCCGTACCACAGACCTTGTCGAACATGTTGTTGCGCCCCTTCGAAAGGGCGAACGGATTCTTTTCCGGATAGAGTTCGTTCACGGCCTGCATCACATAGAACTGGGTCAGCGTGCAGCAGGCGGCCTCATAATCAGTGTAATGGAACTGGACACCATGGATGAGCTTTCCCTGAAGGCTGCCGGAGAACGGCTTGAAGTGAATCGTCCTGAATGCGACACCGGGAAGATTGTAGCTGTCGAGACGGGTCTTCAGAGCATCCGCATCAATCCACTCGGCGGCGAAGACCTCGAACGGGAGCGTGTAGCCTATGCCGATGTTCAGATACCCCTGGAACTCGCCGGCGATGCCGGAGGACGGATAGTTCACGGCGGACTGAGGGTAAGGAATGTTCGGGGACGGGAGCACCCAAGGGAGGTTCGTGTCCTGATAGAGCATATTCCTGTGCCATCCTTCCATCGGAATGACGGAAAGTCTGCATTTCAGCGGAGCCTCGTCCCCTTTCTCGCCACAGTTGAGGCCTTCCTCGTTCAGGAGGATGGCAAGTTCGCCGACCGTGAGACCGTAGATGTAGGGAATTTTGAACTCGCTGACAAAAGAATGGAAGCCCGGCTCGACGAGACATCCCTCCACCTTGTTGCCTCCCAACGGGTTAGGCCTGTCGAGAACCATCACCTCGATGTCGTTCTCGGCGCAGGCGCGCATCACCAGGCCAAGAGTGCTGATGAAAGTGTAGGAGCGGCTGCCGATGTCCTGGATGTCATAGACCACGATGTCCAACCCCTGAAGCATCTTCTTGCTTGGCTTGCGGTTGGCGCCATAGACCGAATAGACCGGAATTCCCGTCTTCGGATCCTTGAAATCCTCAACGTGGGAACCGGCGTAGGCATCGCCGCGGACTCCATGCTCGGGGGCGAAAAGCGTCTTAAGGTTCACTCCCGGAGCCTCGTGAAGGATGTCGATGGTCGAGCGGAGATTGCGGTCAACTCCGCTCGGATTGGTCACAAGACCGACATTCTTTCCCACAAGTCCCTCAAAGCCACGGCCTTCAAGGACTTCAATCCCGGTGCGTACAATCTGTTTTTCCGCAGCCGGGCAAATGGTGGCCGACAGTGCCGCGGCCGAGAGCAGAACCGAGAATATTCTTTTGAGCGGTTTCATATATTCATTGATTGTCATTTCTTTCCATATTCAGGGTCAATCCTGCGGTCCGCAAGGAAGGTGACTGCGACGGTCGCGGCGCAGCAGGCTATCACCATCCAGAAGAAGCCTTTGTAGCCGAGGGACTCCTGAAGGAATCCGGCGAACATTCCCGGAATCATCATGCTCAGGGCCATGAAGCAGGTGCAGAATGCGTAGTGCGAGGTCTTGAACTCCCCTTCCGAGAAGTACATCATATAGAGCATGTAGGCTGTGAAACCGAAGCCGTAGCCGAACTGCTCGATGGCGATGCAGGTGCAGATGACCGCAAAGCTTGTCGGCTGGACCACGGCGAGATAGACGAACGAAAGGCAAGGCAGCGTCATGAATGCGGCCATCAGCCAGATGGATCTCTTAAGCCCGATGCGGGAAGCGAGCAGGCCGCCGAGGATGCCGCCGAGGAGAAGGAATATCACGCCGAGCGTACCGTAGGCTATGCCCACCTCGGCTGTCTGCATCCCAAGTCCTCCGGCCTCCGGAGCCGCCACAAGGAACGGTGTGCACATCTTGATGAGGAAGGCCTCCGGCAGACGGTAGCAAAGCATGAATATGATCGCGAGCCAGACGCCCGGTTTCCTGAAATAGGTCGTGACTGTGCGCCCGAACCCGGCGAATATCTCGGACACGGAGCCGGCGGAGCCTTCCTGAATGTTAGGCGCGTCTGACTCCGGCTTCGGAATCGCGAAGGTGTGGTAGAGCGTCAGCGCCGTGAGCAGCACTCCGGAGCCTCCGATTGTCAACTGCCAGGACAGCGGAATGTTCCCGGTTCTTGTCTCAAGCAGTCCGGCCACGGCGACTATCACTCCGTTGCCGAACACGTTGGCCAGCCTGTAGAATGTGCTGCGCACTCCCACGAAGGCCGCCTGGCTGCTCTGGCTCTGCGCCAGCATGTAGAACCCGTCCGCCGCTATGTCGTGGGTGGCCGAGGCGAAGGCAGCGAACACGAAGAGGATGAGGGTGAACGAAAACAGGCTCATCGGCGTGCTGCCGGCGGCGATTGACTCCGCCGACGGATGCGGCATCGTAAGCGCCTGCACGACAAAGGCGATGGACATTATGACCTGCATCGTGATGATCCACCATCTCTTTGTCCTGATGATGTCAACGAAAGGACTCCAGAGGAACTTGAGCGTCCAAGGGAGGTAGAGCAGGGATGTGAACAAGGCCATCTGGCCGTTCGGAACGCCCATTCTGGCAAACATCAGGACAGAGACATTGTTGACCAGAAAATATGGAATGCCCTCCACGAAGTAGAGGGTCGGAATCCACATCCAGGGATTGCGTTTTGTGAAATTGTTGTTATTCATTATGTGTTCGGGAAATTACCTTCTCTCCAATTTGCTTGACGGGTAGTAGTGCAGGAGGATCCGGTCTAACGGGTAGCCTTTGGCGGCCATCACGGCTGCGCCTATCTGGCAGAGGCCCACGCCGTGGCCCCAGCCGGCTCCGTCGAGAACCAGCTTGTCGCCGACCCATTTCACCTCAAAGGCCGAGCTCTTCAGGTGGGAGTCGGACAGCCAGCGGCGGATGATCAGTTCCTTGCCGATGACCATTGTCCTCTTGTCGCCGACAACCTTCAGCCTCTTGAGCCTTCCGGAAGGCCCTCTCTCTATCGGGACAAGGTCGCGGATTGTACCGAAATCCATTCCGGAACGGCGGCGGACAAGGTCCGAGACCTCCGCCCTTGAATATTCAGTCCTCCATCTGTAGAAGTCCTTGGTCTCCAGATCGTAGTCGTTGAGCACCTGGGAAAGGATTTGCTCGTCCTTCGTGTCGCAGAACACATCGCCGCTCTCCTTGCAGTCCGGGGTGTCTGGAAGCGGTTGGAGGTAAGGATAGTCCCTGTCTTCCCAGCAGGTGCTGAATATCTCCATCCTGCCTCCGCAGCATTTGGAGAAACGCGCGTCACAGATCTCCCCTTCGGAGGTGAGGACGAGCCCCCAGGTCTGGTCTATGGCCTTGCGGACAGTCTCGCCGACCGCCATCGTAAGGCCTTGGTAGCGCTGGCAGTGGTCATCGGCGCAGACATCGAAAAGGGTGTGGTCGTCGTGATCAAACCATTTTATGTACTCTTCTTCGTTGGCCGCAGGGCCTGTCGAAGCGGCTGACGGGACTTCGGTCACTTCGACAGGCTCAGTGACCGGAGAGGCCGGTTTCCCACGGTGCTCCACCTGTGCCATGACCCAGGAACGGGAAATGACAGCGTGCGCCTTGAGGAACTCCAGTCCGGCCGAGGCCTTCATCTCCGAAGATATGACGCTCAACAGATAGTCCTCGACCCCGACGATGTTCACGGCAGTGACCTTGTCCCCGTCCACGATGAACTTGAGCGTCCCGGCGAACTTCTGAGTGACCTTGCGCTCCCAGTGGAAGTCCACACCGATTGTCACCCCGTAGAGGATGAACGACGGCTCGGCGAACATCGTAGCCTCGGTCTGGGCCTCGAAGACCAATTCGTCGTAGAGAGCCCCATTGTAGGAGATGCGTCCCTGCGAATATTCCACCTTCTGCCGTCCGGCTCCGTCCGAGATGATCTCGAACTCAATCTCCTGACCGGACATTATTCCGACCTCAAGCCTGCGCTGGGTTCTGGTCAGTCTCCAGATGATGCCTTTCTCGGTCTCCTCGCCGACGGTTATCTCCCGGATGACGGCTTCAAGAAGGGCCGTGTCAAGCTTGTCATAGTCCTCGCGCCTCGGAGTCACGAACACCCCGCCGAGATCGGCGCACCCGGGGCTTACCGCAAGATGATCCTCTCCGGTCGAGAGATAGTTGTGCGGACGATGTTTCTCTCTGAATATCACAATGGAACGATACTCCCCGTCATGCGTCCAGGCGAAAAGATTGATTTTCGGCTCGTCCGATTCCTCCGGAACAGGGGCGCAGTCCATAAGCCTGTAGAACAGCTTCGCCACGGACTTGGCCGTGTCGCCGCGAAGGACGAAGACTCCGCGGGCATATTCATCAAGATGGAAGAGTCTGGCTTCCTTGACGTTGGTGAGGAACCGCAGTTTTTCGCCTCCGCCGGCGGCCAGAAGCCCGTCAACCCTGTTCTGGAGCGGCATCAGCCCCTGCGGACATGCCTGAAAGTGCATATGATCCGGAGCCGAGGCCCCGCTTATCGGGCCGTTGTAGAATCCGAGATATTCATTATGCTCCCTGACGAAATCAAGAAGATCCTGATAGCGATGCCAGATGGATTGCCTCGTGTGCTCGAAGCTGGAGACCACGAGGTGCGACGGGAAGATTGGGTACGGATTCAGCGTGACACGGTATTTCCGTCCCTTGCGGCCTTCGAATTCGATGTTGGTCTGCTGCGCCGGGCGATTCTCCGGACAGAGGAAGCAAGGCCTCTCGCTGAGGGACTTCGGGTCAAGCGCCGCTTCGGAAGAAATCTTGCGGCACGGATTGTACTGGACCGTCACGTCAAGACCGCCTATGTTCAGGCTTTTCACCTCCGCTTTCTTGAGATTGCGGTAATTCTCAGCGGCCAACGGCCAGACCGAAAGCTGGTCATTTATGAATTTGTCAATTTGATTATCCATCAGAGCAATGCTAACAAAGTGTCTTTGATTGATTTGAACTCCTGTTCAAAATTCGGGGTGAACAGTCCGCGGCCAAGATTCGATTCTATTTCTGACATCCGCCAGTAACGTCCCTCCGTAACCTCGTCATTGTCAGGCCTCAAAGTGAAGTTGCCGACAGTCGCGAAGACATTGACCAGTTCCTTCTCCCGGGCGGACTCCCAGACATAGGATTTCAGGAATATCGGATTGAAGTCCCTGAACCCCAATTCCTCCGAGGCTTCCCGGTAAAGAGCCTCCTCCAACGTCTCACCATAATCCACGTGACCTCCCACAGCTGTGTCCCAACGCCCCGGAAGAAGATCCTTGCTCATCGAGCGCTTCTGGATGTACAGACACCCTTCGCGGTTGATGATGTGAAGATGCACCACAGGATGCATCAGTTTCGAGCCGTCGTGCACGGACTGCCTTGTGGCCTGGCCGACGACAAGGCCGCTATCCTCCACGACCGGGACCATCTCCCCTGTCGGGCGCGGGCGGTCTCCGGGATTGTCCGCCGAAGGCAAAGGCAGGAGCGGCGCCGGAGAAACCGGATAGGTCAGGTCAAACATGGCGTCAGGCTATGGCTACCAGGATCAGCAACTGGGCCACAAGCACCCTCATGAACATCGACAGAGGGTAAACCGTGGCATAGTTCACAGAAGGGTAATCCGTTCCGTAAGCTCCCTGGGTGAACGCCAGGACAGCAGGATCGGTGGTGCCTCCGGAAATCAGACCGCAGATTTGGTAGAAGTTGAGCTTGCAGGCATACCTCGCCACAAGCCCGATTGTGCAGACAGGGATGAATGTTATGAGGGCACCGTAAAGAATCCACCAGTAACCTCCGCCAAGGATGGAACTTACGAAGTTCTGTCCGGCTCCAAGACCGACAGCGGCCATGAAGAAGGAGATTCCCATCTCCCTGACCATCAGGTTGGCGCTCTGGGTCGTGTAGGTCGTGATCTTCCACTTCGGCCCGAAATAGCCGAGCAG
>CAVERO010000094.1:0-10892 GCA_963617915.1 Candidatus Methanomethylophilaceae archaeon
CACCGCTATCCTCCTTGGAAGAAGCGGTCGAACCTGAAGTTTTTCACTCTCAAAACTTCAAACAAACAAATCAAAACAGCTTCTAATTGACGGTAACGTTTTCGGCCTTATGTCTGACTTCAAAGAATGTAACCCCTGAATGCGGACCAATATCCGAAAATTGTGCATGTATGGAAAAAATTTGGTAACTTTATGAAAAATTTACCAAATGAGTTCTGTGCACGTTATTGACCATCCTATGATCCAGCACAAGCTGACGATCATGAGGAGGAAGGAAACCGGATCCAAGGATTTCCGCGAATTGCTTAAGGAGATTTCCCTTCTGATGGGGTATGAGATCACACGGGATCTCCCTCTTGACGACATCGAGATAGAAACCCCTATCTGCAAGATGACAGCCAAGAAGGTTTCCGGCCGCAAGCTTGCCATTGTGCCTATCCTACGGGCCGGCATAGGTATGGTTGACGGACTCCAGACACTTGTCCCCGTGGCGAAAGTCGGCCACATAGGACTTTACCGTGACGAGAAGACCCACACACCAGTGGTGTATTACTGCAAGCTCCCGGAGGACATAAACAAGCGTCTCGTGATTGTGACCGACCCTATGCTCGCGACCGGAGGCAGTTCCTGTGACGCATTGGCGATGCTGAAGGAGCGCGGATGCACGAACATCAGGCTCATGTGCCTCGTGGCCGCTCCCGAAGGAATCGCCCGTGTCCGGAAGGAGCACCCGGACGTGGACATATTCGTGGCCGCAATTGACGACTGCCTGAACCAGAACGCATACATAGTTCCTGGATTGGGTGACGCCGGCGACAGGATCTTCGGCACGAAATAGACAGTGCCATCATATGGACAGGCGGAGGATTTCGGAGAGCGACTGTCCGGTGTCCTTCGGGACACGTGAGACGGCCCTGGAAGGCTCCGGGACTGCCTGACACGTGAATATTCATTCGGTGAATAATTTTTCGTCAGGAAGTATTGCAGAATATTCAGAAAATTCCGAAATTGCAGGCAAGAAAGTAAACTACGCACTCATGACCCGGAGAAACCTTCTTGTCTGGACTCTGTGCCTGCTGTCTCTGTTGCAGGCGAAAACTTCAACCCCGATGTTCGCCGGGCCGGCGAAACCCGGTGTCGTGACCGTGACCCAGAGCGACGGGTCAACCGTACGCATCCGCATCAGCGGAGACGAATTCAGCAATCAAGTCACAACTGTCGAGGGCTACACCCTCACCGCCGACGCGGACGGAGACTGGGCTTTCGCCACGCTCGACGGGAACGGACTTCTTGTCCCGACATCAGTCAAGGCCAAGCCGGTCAGCGATCTGACCGACTCCGAACGCAGGATTCTCGGGGCCGGACTGCGGAAGAATCTGGAGCCCCTGCGCCCGACCGGACTGCAGCAAAGGCTGAAAGCCGCCCGGACATATTCATTGACAACCCGCTCCGGCAGCGGCGACATCCCTCCGCTTCTGGGAGGCACCTCCTGGAAACCTTCAGGCAACAAGAGAATCCTGGTGCTGCTCGCTGAATATCCCGACCTTCCTTTCACGAACGGAAGCAACGAGGCGTTCAACAACCTGCTGAATTCAAGGAACTACACGAAGAACGGAGCTACGGGAAGCGTCTGGCAATACTACTACGACAACTCCAACGGACAGTTCGACCCGGAGTTCACGGTGGCCGGACCTTACAGACTCTCAAAGAACAGGGCATACTACAAGGAAAGGCCTGAGGAGATGGTGGCCGAAGCCGCCAGGCTTGCCGACAGCGACGTGGATTTCAGCCAGTTCGCGGAGAACGGAACCGCGCACGATGTGTTCGTCTTCTACTCCGGCGGGGCGGAAAGCACAGGCGACCCTAACGGAATCTGGCCTCACCGCAGCAGTCTTAAGAATCTGGTACTCGACGGAGTGACGGTCCCGGGCTACGCATGCAGCTCAGAGCTGGAACCGGGCACTCTGGGGAACAGCACCCTTGCGGCGATCGGCTCGTTCTGCCACGAGTTCGGACATGTTCTCGGATGGCCGGACTTCTACGACACAGTGAACGGCAACAACACTAAATGCGACCTTCCGGGCTACTTCTCGCAGATGTCCTACGGAACCTACAACAACGGCAGCCGCACTCCCCCGGCCCTGAGCATCCTCGAACGGTGGATGATGGGATGGGCTGAGCCTGAGGTGCTGGAAGCCACCGGAGAATATTCATTGCCGGCCATCACGGAGGGCAAAGGCTACCTTGTCAAGACCGAGACAGAAGGAGACTACTTCCTGCTCGAGTGCCGCGGGGCCGGGAAGAACGAGTGGGACAAAAAGGACTATCTCGACTACTACGGGCAGGGCGTCGGCTGGGGGCTTCTGGTCTATCACGTCAGGAACGAAAGAAACAGCTGGATGGGGAATGCGGTGAACGTGGAGGCAGGAAAGGAACACTACAGGCTGCTCTACTCCAATTCCGCCTCCAGAGGAACCTACGCTCCCCAATACCTGCCTGACCACTGCTTCTTCCCCGGCGGAAAGAATGTCACATCAATCTACAGCGACAGCAACTCGAAGTTCATGTCCGCCGACGGCAAGAGAACCATGGCCGAGATTCCGTCGATCAGGCTTGATGAGACCGAAGGGGCGGTCAGACTGTCAGTCGTCGAGCGCAACGGCAGCATCAGCGACGTCAAACACGAGATTTATCAGCACGACATCCTCCTGACCTGGAAAGACGACCTCTCGTCAAGCTGGAAGGTGGAATGGAAGCCTGACGGAAGCGAGGCCGAGGCGGAAAGCCTGACCGGGCTGACATCCCGCGAGGCACACATTCCTTTGCTGAAGGACGGTACCGACTACCGCATCACCGTCACCGGCGACAGGAACAGCAAGACTTCCCTGACCCTGACGACAGAGAAATCCGGAAGCGGCTTCCCGAGAATCCGGCTCTCGAAGGCCAACCCGACATCGGAGGAGAAGGTGCTGATGATGCTGGTTGACTGCGGCGAGGTGAGCGACATCAAATGGACCGTGGACGGGGCCAGGACGGACGGCTACATCAACCTGCGCAAAGGCGAGCGCTACGTCCAGGCGGTCCTGACAAAACCGGACGGTTCCGCTGAATATTTCGCCAGATACATCAATGTCATCCTATAATATTCATTGAATATGAGAACCGCATTCAGGATATTCGCCACGCTTCTTTCCTGCCTCCTCCTTTCCGCCTGCCGCGGGGACAAGGAGGATGACAGCTTCCGGGAGGAATTTTCCGTCACCGAGGATTTGGGAATATATAAGGACGGCAAGACGGCGCTTACCTTCCTGAAGAACAAGCACCAATATTACTGCAACCCGGCTGAAAAGACCCTGCGGATCATCGACAACGAGGGGACACGGGATGTCACCGTGAAACTGGACGCTATGCCTTCGTCCTCAGGAAATGTCAGCGGGACTGTCTCCGGGAACATGGGGATTGAAGGATTCAGCGTCAGCGACTTGAGAATCCTCAAGATTGACAGCAGGACAGTCTGGCTCTGGTCGGACAAGGACAAGGTCGGATTCATCCTTCCGTCCGCCGGGCTATACACCACGAAAGCAAACCAATAATTTCAATAACAAGAGTATATGAAAAGATTCTTTGTGTTCTTGTTTATGTTTCTGGCGGCGTTCTCACTTGCGTCGGCACAGACCATGAACATAAAAGGTACCGTCATCGATGAGAACGGCGAGCCGGTCATCGGTGCCTCGGTGATGGTCAAGGGAACCTTGAAAGGCGACATCACGAACCAGAGCGGGCATTTCAGTCTGGACGGTGTGAAAGCCACCGACAAACTGGCCGTCTCCTGCATCGGAATGACTTCCGTCGAGGTTGACCCGAAGCCGGAAATGACAATCCGTCTGAAAACCGACCATGAGCTGCTTGACGAGGTTCTCGTCGTGGCCTTCGGCCAGCAGACCAAATCCTCGTTCACAGGCTCCGCCGCCGTGGTGAAGAGCGAGACCCTCGAAAAGAAGCAGCTCACGAATGTGATGAGCGGACTTCAGGGTCAGGTCGCCGGTCTCCAGATGATCAACAACTCCGGCTCCCCTACCGCCACCCCTTCGATGGCGATCCGGGGATTCAGCTCCATCAACGCCGGGACTTCCCCTCTCATCATTGTGGACGGAGCCCCTTACGACGGAGGTTGGAACAACCTGAATCCTAACGACGTGGAGAACATCACCGTCCTGAAGGACGCCGCCTCCAACGCCCTCTACGGAGCCCGCGGAGCCAACGGAGTCGTGATGATCACCACCAAGAAGGGCAAGTCCGAGAACGCGACCATCACCCTTGACAGCAGATGGAGCGTCAACAGCCGCGCCACAATCGACTACGACTACGTCAAGGACCCGGAGCAGTACTACGAGATGCACTGGACCGCCCTCTACAACTACTACACGCGCGACCGCGGAATGTCTCCGTACGAGGCCCACAGGCAGGCCAACGCCAACCTTGGCGGAGCCACGGCGGACGGCGGACTGGGCTACCTCACCTACGCCGTTCCGGACGGGGAGTATCTCATCGGGACGAACGGCAGGATGAATCCGCACGCGACAAAGGGCAGGAGAATCTACTACAACGGCAAGGTCTATACCGCCGCTCCTGACAGCTGGCTCGACGAGGCGTTCAGGCACAGCCTCCGCCAGGAGTACAACCTCAACCTCACCGGAGGCACCAACAAGCTGAGTTTCTACGGCTCAATCGGCTACCTCGACAACCAGGGCATCGTCTATAACTCTGATTTCCAGAGGACCACCGTCCGCCTCAAGGCCGACTACCAGGCCAAGGAGTGGCTGAAGGTGGGAGCGAACATGAACTACGCCCACAGCTCCTCGGACGATGTCGATGACGGCTCCGGCACGTCCCTGTTCGGAATCACCAACACTATGGCTCCGATCTACCCGGTCTATCTTCGTGACGGAGAGGGGAACATCATGACCGACGAGAACGGGAAGATGTACGACTACGGCTCCGGAGAGCTCGGCGGTCTCAACCGTCCGGTACTCTCCAGGAACAATCCTCTTCAGGAGAACGCACTGAACACCGACAAGACCGTCGGCAACGCGATAACCCTCACGGGCTACGCCGACGTGACTCCTCTGGACGGCCTGAAGTTCACCGTCAACGGGACAGTCACCAGCACGGAATCCCACTACACCGCCACCCAGCAGGGATTCTACGGCTACGGCAAGACCGCCTACCCGAGCGGCTACGTCTATAAGTACAACAGCCTTGTCTATGCCCTGAACTTCCAGCAGATCGCGAACTACACCAAGCAGTTCGGCCGGCACAATGTCTCCGTCATGGCGGGCCACGAGAACTACGACTACCGCAGCGAATGGATGAGCGGAGACCGCGAGGGACTCTTCTCCTACTTCGACGCGCAGGAGCTCAGCGCCGCGATCAAGATCAAGGAGAACGCCGGATCCTCCAGCAGGTACAACACCGAAGGCTGGTTCAGCCGCGCGATGTACAATCTGGACGAGAAGTATTTCCTCTCTGCATCCTACCGCCGCGACGCTTCCTCACGCTTCCATCCTGACCACCGCTGGGGCAACTTCTACTCGGTCGGCGGGGCATGGATCGCCAGCAAGGAGGATTGGTTCAAGGTTTCCTGGATCGAAATGCTCAAGGTGAAGGCCTCCTGGGGTCAGCAGGGCAACGACTCCATCGGCGACTACCGCTACACGGACACCTACACCATCAACTACTTCAACGGCGAGCCTTCACTGGCCCTGAGCACGGTGGGCAACAAGAACATCACCTGGGAGACCAACAGCAACTTCAACGCGGGTGTGGAATTTGACATGTTCAAAGGCCGCCTCACCGGTAGCGCCGAGTTCTTCAGCCGCAAGACCACCGACATGCTCTGCTTCGTCTATGTTCCGCTCTCCGGAGGCTACGGCGGCTCCTACGACAATGTCGGCAACATGCTCAACAACGGCGTCGAGCTCGACCTCAACATAGGCCTGATCCGCAAGAAGGACTTCAACTGGAGCGTCAGCCTTAACGCGACGCACTACAAGAACAAGATCACGATGCTGAACGAGGACAACAAGGGTGTCGTCCTGGACGGCCACGCAGGCTACGTCAACGGGTACTATTTCCACGGAGAGGGTCTCCCGCTGCACACCCTGTACCTTAAGAGATACGCCGGGGTCAACGAGAAAGGCCAGTCCCAATGGTACGTGAAGAACAGCGAGACAGGCGAGCTGACCAAGACAACCACCTACAGCTACGGCACGGACTTCAACTGCGGCGATGCCGACCCGGACCTCTACGGAGGCTTCGGCACCACCCTCACGTTCAAGGGATTCGACTTCTCGGTCAACCTCAACTACAGCATCGGAGGCAAGGCCATCGACTACGGCTACGCAGCACTGATGCGCAACCCTAACGTGCAGAACACGGGCAACAGTTTCCACAAGGACTTGCTCGACGCATGGTCCGAGACCAACACCGACTCCGACATCCCTCGCTTCCAGTTCGCCATCCAGGATGCGGACGACAACGCCAACGCGACATCGGACAGGTTCGTCACCGACGCCTCCACGCTCACTCTCCAGAACATCAATCTGGGCTATACCCTGCCGGGCAACGCGGCGAAGAAGCTCGGAATGAGCAAGATCCGCGTCTATGCCGCCGGCGAGAACCTCTACTACTGGAGCAAGCGCAAGGGATTCGACCCTCGCGGAAGCTTCTGGGGCACGACATCCACCTCCACCTACGCTCCTGTGCGGATGATAACGGGAGGCATCACGTTACAGTTCTAATTTTATGGAGACAATGAATATGAAAAAGAATATCACCGGACTGGCACTGTGCGCCGCGTCCCTGCTCGTCCTCGCCACAGGATGCATAGAGGAGACATTGCCTAAGACCGAGGCGACACCCGAGAGCATCGAGAGGTCTACCTCCTCGATGGAATACATGCTCAACGGACTCTCGTCCTACTTCATGGCCTACGACACATGGGGATCTTCCGGCAACACGAATGACTGGGGCTACCCTTGCCAGCTGTACATGCGCGAGGTGATGGGAGAGGATTTCCCTGTCTATGACTCCAGCTACGACTACTGGAGCTACATCGAGAGCGGGTCATCCCTGCGCTATGCGGCCTACTACTCCTGGTTCTACTACTACAAGTTCATCAAGAACACCAACAACGTCATCGCCCTTGTCCCTGATCCTGACAACGCCGAGACCAAGGCCGTGTATTGCCTCGGGCAGGCTCTTGGACTTCGCGCCATGCTCTATATGGAACTCTCCTCATGCTTCGAGTACCGCACAACGCAGGTCGAGAGTCTGAACTCCGACGCACAGTCGATGGGGGTGATGGGGCTTACCGTCCCGATTGTCGATGAAAACACCTCCAAGACAGACCTTAACGCCAATCCGCGCGTACCGTTCCAGACTATGTACCGCTTCATCATGACGGACCTCAACCGTGCGGAGAAGTACCTCGAAGGCTACGAGCAGGTGACCAAGGCCCACGTCAACCGTGCCGTCGTCTATGGTCTGAAAGCCCGCCTGTGGCTTGACATGGCAAGCCGCTTCGACAGGGAGCCGGACGCTCTGGCCAAGCAGACAAGCGCCGAAGGATCCTCCGACGGCTACGATGACCTCGGCATACGCTCGGCGGCGGACTGTTACGCCAAGGCCGCGGAGTACGCACGCAAAGCCATCGCCGGCGGCTGCATTCCTCTGACAGAAGACCAGTGGATGAACTCGAAAACCGGATTCAACACCCCTCAGTCATCCTGGATGCTCGGCACTTGCGTCACATCGAAGGAAGAGGTCAACACCGGCTACTACTACAACTCGTTCGTCGCACAGATCACCTCCGAGCCGACCTGGAGCATGGCTCGCTACGGCAACGCCTTCAGGATGATAGGCAAGTCTCTGTACGACAAGATCTCCGACAGCGACTGGCGAAAGAACAGCTGGATCGCTCCGGAAGATGCGGGAAAAACCGACATACCAGAGAAATACAGGACAGAGCTGAAAGGCGACGCATGGTCCACACTCCCGGCCTACACCAACCTTAAGTTCCGCGCCGGAAGCGGCTCCATCAGCACAATCGAGACCGGACTCATCGCATCTCTCCCTATCATGAGAGTCGAGGAGATGTACTTCATTCTCTTCGAGGCTTCCGCCCACACGGAAGGGGTCGCCGCAGCCGCTGACGCTATGGCAGACTTCCTGAACACCTACCGCTACACCGACGGCTCCTACGTCTGCGATGCCGACGACCTCGACTCCTTCATCACAGAACTGATGGTGCAGAGGAGAATCGAATTTTGGGGCGAGGGCATCAACTACTTTGCCTACAAACGCTTGGGCCTGCCGATTACCAGAAGCTACGACGGCACGAACTGGCTCGCGTCTCAGCGGCTTAACACAAAGGCCGGCTACACGGCTCCATGGATGAACTACGTCGTTCCTGAATACGAAAGGGACAGCAATCCGAGCGTGATCCTCAGCCCTGACCCGTCAGGAACAATCATCGCACAATAAGACAAGTGATTACCACAGTGGTCGCCGAGCCACGCGAGGCGACACACACATCCAACAAGAATTTATGAATATGAAATATCTCAATCATACCTTTTATGCCGCCGCGGCCTGCCTCTGCCTGACTCTGGCATCATGCGCGGAGGACAACTACGAGCCGGGGCCTGAACCTGCGAAGGACTGCATGGAGGCCTATTTCCTCTCCGACAATCCTTCTGAATATATTCTTGGCACAGAAAACACAAGCATCACCCTCTCGGTCGGGAGGCTCAAGGCGGACAACGCCGCCAGCATCCCCGTGATTGTGGAGGCCAAGGACGAGGTTTTCAAGGTGCCTTCAACCGTTGAGTTCCGGGCCGGAGAGTCCACCGCTGAACTGACAATCAGCTTTGAGGGCATTGAAGTCAAGAAAGAGAAGGCGTTCACAATCCGTCTTGCCGATGACTATGTCAACCCTTACTCCGTCCACGACGGCTCGGACGTCTTCTCGGCCACCGTGCTCGTGTCAAGCTGGAAAAAGGTCGTCAGCGACGCACAGTTCTGGTTCTCGTCTATCCTGAAGATCTCGACCTACTCGGACATCTACTGGCTTGACGGATTCAACAGGTTCCGCATCGAGAACTTCCTCGGGACCGGCGCGGACCTGAGCTACACGATTGTGAATCCGGACTTCGATGTCGATGACCTTGGCACCTGGAAGGGCGAGTTCAGTCCTCTGGACCACTACGCCGAGGAACCGGCCGACGACGGGTACAAGTACTGGAGCCTGAGGAACGCCGCCGGAGAGTGGTTCGAGTGGACTCCGGAAGGGGCCGTGAGCAAGGTTACCGGCCTTTCAGTCTATAGGACATCCTACTATTCCAACATCATAATGGATGGCAAGACCTCTCCGACAGGCTATCTCACCTGCTACCTCAACCTCGAGGACAAATCCTACGACGGCTGGGAATACATCAACATGTACTGGGATCCGCAAAACGTCACGGCACCTGGGAAATGACCACCTCATCAATAATCTTTAAGGAAATGAACAGAACATTCACATACACGGCGACGCGCTTGGCGGGCATATTCCTGCTTTCCGCTGTCTGCGTCCTCTCCTCCTGCAAGGATGAGGATAAGATTCTGACCCCGCTTCCCGCACCGGAAGCCAGTCTGTACAATGCGACCGTCAGCTCACTGACCTTCTACTGGGACAAGGTGGAGAACGCCACACAGTACGCCTACGAGCTTCTCAGTCCCGAAGGGGAGAAAGTCGGAGGCGGTGTCACGGAAGGGACTGTGGCCGCGCTGACAGGCCTCAAGGACAACACCACCTACAAGTTCACCCTATGGGCCTACGGACCTTTTGAGGGAGACTACAGCACGTCCCCCGTCGCCGAGATCAGTGCGTCCACCCCGGCCATCGTTCAGCTTGCCGCGCCGGTTCCGGTCATCAATCTGGAGAACGGAGCCGTGGCCGTCTGGGAAGCCATTCCTGACGCGGCATACTACAGCTACACCTGCACTTCCGACAACGGGACGGACATCTCCGGCACCGTCGAGGAGACAAGCGTGACTCTCAACAACCTCGGAACGGGGACATACACATTCTCCGTGAAGGCCGTCAGCGACGATGAAGCTTTCAGCGACTCCGACCCGGGAAGCGTCACATTCGAGATTGAGAAAGTCGAATCCTGGAGGGTGAACGGAACATTCGACGACGGAACAGGCAACACCTGGGATGTCACGATGATCGCCTGGAGCAACGGCGCCTACACGCTTAAGAACTGGTACAACATCGAGGGCTACGACCTTGAGTTCTCCGTCAACGACGACACCTCGATCAACATCCTCAACTGCTACGAGCCGTACCTGCCTTCCATCTGGGTGGAGGCCGGCTTCGAGGAAGACAACGGCTGGATTCATCTTTACACTTCCGACGGTTACTCCAGCTTCGTCGGAAACAAGGACGAAGGCGGTTACGTCTGGTTCTACAGCTACAAGACCGGCGGTTATCCAGAGTTCACCTGGGGCGGTGGCGGCGGCAAGACGATTGACGACCTTGTCGGCACTTACTCGCAGAACAGCTCGTACGCTTTCTACTACAGCGGCGAATGGCAATACTATTCCTCCACCAATGACGTGACCATCACCAAGGTTGACGACACGACGGTCAGCATCGCCGGCTTCATCTACGAGGAAAGCGACGGAGGCTATGCCGTCAATGCCAAAGTGGACACTGAAAACAGCACGCTCACCATCGAGCCTCAGCAACTGACGGAATGGTACGCCCTGGGCGGTTATGACAGCGCCACAGACCCGGTCACCGTGACTTGGGAGGACGGTGTGCTGACCTTCGGGAACTGGTG
>CAVERO010000095.1:0-10873 GCA_963617915.1 Candidatus Methanomethylophilaceae archaeon
TAAATTTAGGCCAAAAAGACGAACAAAAGCACCAAGTTATTTTTTAGGAATCACTCAAACAAAACAAGACCGGAAATCTACCTGTAGCCGAGGAGGTACGAGATGATGGCCATCCTGACGTACATTCCGCCGCCGGCCTGCTGGAAGTAGTAGGCGTAAGGTGTGCAGTCGATGTCCGTGGAGATCTCGTTGACCCTTGGCAGCGGGTGCATTATCTTCATGTTCGGCTTGACAGAGCCGAGCATCGAGGCGGTGAGCCTGTAAACATCCTTGACCTTGTCATATTCATCCATGTCAGGGAACCGTTCCTGCTGGACCCTGGTCATGTAGAGGATGTCGCACTCGTTCAGGCCGTCCTCTATCCTGTCGGTCTGCCTGTAGCTGATTCCTTCGCGGTCAAGCAGTTCAAGATATTTCTTCGGCATATTCAACTCTTCCGGGGAAGTGAATATGAAATGTGGGTCGAACCAGCGCATGGCCTCCACGAGCGAGTGGACGGCGCGGCCGTACTTGAGGTCTCCGACCATATTCACGGTCAAGCCGTTGAGTTTGCCTTGGGTCTTCTGGACGGCGTAAAGGTCGAGCAGGGTCTGCGTCGGGTGCTGGTTGGCTCCGTCGCCGGCGTTGATGACAGGCACCGAAGCCACCGAGGCCGCGATGTCAGCCGCTCCGGCCTGCGGGTGTCTCATCACGATCATGTCCACATAGTTGGACACTATCTTTATTGTGTCCTCCAGGGTCTCTCCCTTGGTCTGGCTGGTGTTGCGGTTGTCAGGGAATCCGATGACTCTGGCTCCCAGCCTGTTGACCGCCGCCTCGAATGAAAGGCGGGTTCTTGTCGATGGCTCGAAGAACAGGCAGGCCACCACCTTGCCGGCGAGGAAGTTCTGCTCCCGGTCCGCTTCGAATTCTTTCGCCACCTCAAGGATGTGAAGGATCTCGTCCTTTGAGAAATCCTGAATTGAAATTAGACTTTTAGGCATAACATTTATGATTTAAAGTTCGTTTATCTCGCAGTCGTCAACTTTGGCGAATCTTGTTCTGAAATCATCCTCCGAGGAGAGACGCACCCACGTCTGAAGCGAGCAGTCCGTTCCGAAATCCTGCCTTTTCTGTTTGAGTTCCATGTCTTTGATGATTTTCATAACGCTGTTCATGGCCTCGTAGCCGAAATGGACATTGAACCATTTCCCGGCAATCTTCTCGATGCTCCCAGCTTTGTCAAGGGCCTCCGCCGTGGAGGTTCTGTAGGCTCTGATCAGTCCCGGAATCCCGAGTTTGATACCGCCGAAATAGCGCACGACCACTACTAAGACATCGCTCAGTTCTCTGGAGTCTATCTGACCGAGAATCGGTCTTCCTGCGGACGAGGACGGCTCACCGTCATCGTTGGCCCTGAACTTGTCCCCGAGGTAGCCGAGGCGGTAGGCGTAGCAGTGGTGGCGGGCGTCGTGGTACTTCTTTTTCAGGTCGCTGACGATGTTCCTGACCTCTTCTTCTGTCTCGACGGGGAAAACGAAAGAGATGAAGCGGCTGCCGTTGTCTTTGAACAGCCCTTCAGCCGGTCCGGGAACGCTCTTGTAGGAGTCTCGGATGATGTTCTCTTGTGTATCCATAATCAAAAACAAGGCAGTCGCCCCGGTGGTTTGCCGAAGCGACATTCCTAAAATACGAAATTAGCGTTTTTCACATAATTTTGCAACGGAACGGGATTTTTTGTAATTTTGAAATGGTTTTGAATCAAGAATATTTATGGTATATAAATTCAGGGTGACTCTTGCCGGGATCAAAGGATTCTACCGGGTTTACGAGATGAGGGGCGAAACGACTCTTTACGACTTTCACAAGCAAATGCGCGCGGACATGGAATTTCCGCAGGATCAATTGATTATGTTCAAGGCGATGGATGCCGCCGGTGGTGTTGTCGGCCGCTACGGCTTGTTCGACCTTGGATGCGGCACCGTGGACAACATCACGGTGGCACAAGCAGTCAAGAAGGGTGTGGCCTCGTTCCTTTACTTCTACGATGTGCCCAACCGCAAGAGCGTGATCGTCACATTCGAGGGCATGGAAGAGAAGCCGGAATGCTCCCCGACTATCGTCGAGGTGAAGGGCCCGAACCCGATTGAGTTCGAGAATGGCTATGTGGCCTTTGAGGACCTTCCTGATTCGCAGAGGCATCTGCCAGGCCAGAAGCCGGACTGGGGTCCGGATGACGATGAAGACGAAGGAGGGTCTTCCCTCTCTCCCGATGAAGACACGGATGATGATGACGATGACGACGAGGACGGAAAGATTGTCTTCGACGGCACGGAAGACCTTGAAATATAAAATCCTTTCGGAATATGTCACGGCGGCTTCTCATAATTCTTGGGCCTACCGCTGTCGGCAAGACTGACTTCAGCGTCTCCAAGGCTTTGGAATATGGCTCGCCGGTGATTTCCTGCGACTCCCGCCAGATTTTTAAGGATATGTCGATCGGGACCGCTGTCCCGAATGCTTCGCAGCTTGCCGCAGTGAAGCATTATTTCATTCAGTCTGTTCCTGTCACGCAGGCGTACACGGCGGGCGACTACGAGTCGGAGGCCGTGGCTTTGGTCGAGAAGCTGTTCGACGAGGGGCACGAGACCCTTGTGATGACTGGCGGTTCGATGTTCTACATTGACGCCGTCTGCAATGGATTGGACAATCTTCCGGACGGTGATTCCGGTCTTCGGGCCGAGTTGTGGGAAAGGCTTGGGAAGGAGGGCGTTGAGGCTCTTGCCGAGGAACTTCGGCTCAGAGATCCGCTGACATATTCGCAGATTGACACCCGCAACAGCCAGAGGGTGATCAGGGCGCTGGAGGTTTGTCTGGTTTCGGGGAGGCCGCTGTCCTCGTTCAAGACGGGGGAGAGGCGGAGGCGTTCCTTCGAGGTGGAAAAGGTCGGGCTTGTGCGGCCGCGTGAGGAGTTGTATTCCCGAATCAACCAGAGGGTTCTGAATATGATTGACGCCGGGTTGGTGGAGGAGGTCCGCTCGCTGCTGCCGTACCGGAACTGTCAGGCGCTGCAGACCGTCGGCTACAAGGAAATCTTTGAATATCTTGACGGAAAAATCCCTCTGGAGGAGGCTGTGCGTCTCATCCAGAGGAACACTCGTCATTACGCCAAGAAGCAGCTCACTTGGTGGCGGCACGATAGTTCTATCCGATGGATAGAATTATCCAATCCAACCCCCGGCCCCTTGCGGGACAGCCCCTGAGGGGTACGGGAGAGGATTCCCCAAAAACCCTTCTGTCACTTCGTTCCCGGTGGATTGATGTGTCGGGCTTGTGACGGTCACTTCGACAGGCTCAGTGACCACAATGAGCCTGTCGCTGAGCCTGCCGAGCCGGTCGCTGAGCCTGTCGAAGCATGGTTGCTGAGCCTGTCGAAGCATGGTTGCTGAGCCTGCCGAATCGGTTGCTGAGCCTGCCGAATCGGTTGCTGAGCTTGTCGAAGCATGGTTGCTGAGCTTGTCGAAGCATCGACCCGACCTAGAACGGAAGGTCGTTGCTTGGGTCGTCAGCCGGGAGATCGTCGATAGTAGGCGCAGGAGCTTGTTGAGGCTGCGCACCGTAATTCGGTTGAGGAGCCGGGGCGTGGTTCTGCTGAGCCTGATATGCCGGCTGCTGCGCCGGTGCACCCTGTCCCGAAGGTGTGATTCTCCAGACGCGCACGTCGTTGTACCAGCGTCCGTTATATTCTCTGGCCCTGAGATTGAAAGCCACCTTTACCGAATCCCCGGCTTGATACTTGTCCAGATCCGCGACCTTGTCGTTGCCGAACGCCGTCAGACACACGTCCGCCGGATAGTTACCGTCTTGATATTCAAGGACAAAATCCTGCTTTGTCCAGGAGCCTTTCGCTCCCTGTCCGCTTTGCTTGGCAAGTTTCTGTTTGATCCTGCCTTCTATTTCCAATGCCATGATGTTCGTGAATTTGTAAAAATTAAACCTGCTTGGCGCACGGGGCGCGAAGCAGGCTTGTTTACGCTGCCTGTGGGCAGAAATTATTTCTTGTCCTCTACCACTGGCTCTACAAAGTGCTTTACGGAGTCAAGCTGAATGTCGAACACGAGGGGCGTGTTAGGTTCGATGCCGTTGGATCCGCGCTCGCCGTAGCCAAGTTCAGAAGGAACAAAGAGGGTAGCCTTTCCGCCCTCGCCGAGAAGCTGGAGACCTTCTGTCCATGCAGGGATGACCCTGTTGAGGGTGAGCATGACAGCGTCCTGCTCCTCCTTTACCTCCTCAATGACGGTACCGTCGGTGAGGGAGAGCTTGTAATGAACATAGACGGTGTCCTTGCCTGAGGTCGGCTTCACCTCGCTTCCGGCCTCCGCGATGATGTACTGGAGTCCGGACTCGGTCACCTGTACGCCTTCTTTCTTCAGGTTGGCCTGGAGGAACTTCTGCTCCTTTTCCTTGTTGATCGCGCCTACATATTCAGTCCTCTTCTGGATGAACTCGTTCATTATGCGGTTCATCTCCTCAGGGTTGACCTTGAACTGCTTTGTGAAATCCTCGTCGCGCGGGGTGCCCTTTGAAGCCACGAAGTCGGCTGCTCCCTTCTTGATCATATTGAAGTTAAGGTCTCCCATATTGTAGTTCTTGATCATGGAACCGAGCTGGATGCCCAGGAGGTAACTTACAGAATCTACGGTCGCCTTTGAAGGAAGAAGATCCTTGGCGCTGACTGGTTTTACCGGGGCGGCGACTGCGGTGCTGTCCGCGCCGTCAGCCTTTCCGCTGACATTGCCGGAATTGCAGGCTACCGCTGAAAGAAGCATCGCGGCTGCTGCAAACATTTTGATTGTCTTCATAATATCAATAATTTATAAGTTGTCCGTGTCCGTTTCGGGGCGCAATGCCCCAAAAGTCCTGCAAATATCGCAAAAAATATTGACTTTGTCATTCATAAAATTCCAAAATGCTTGTTTATCCCGAAAACAATCACTATTTTTAGAAATAATTAGGAACACACTATGGGAATTGACTCGTCATTACTGTATTCCAAGTTAAAAGAATTCTTTGGTTTTGATTTCTTTAAAGGGGATCAGGAAAAGATCATCCGCAACCTTCTTGAAGGCAAGGACACCTTTGTCCTTATGCCGACGGGAGGCGGCAAGTCCCTGTGTTTCCAGCTTCCCGCTCTGGTGCTTCCGGGCACTGCGGTCGTGATCTCGCCGCTCATCGCCCTGATGAAGAATCAGGTGGATGTGATCAGGGGCTTCGTGGAGGAACAGAACGGGATAGCCCATTTCCTGAACTCTTCGCTCAACAGGGCGCAAATCCAGGCGGTCCGCTCCGATGTGCTCTCCGGCGTGACCAAATTGCTTTATGTGGCTCCGGAATCCTTGACCAAAGAGGAGAACGTCGATTTGTTGAGAGAGGTGAACATCTCTTTCTATGCGGTGGATGAGGCGCATTGCATCTCGGAGTGGGGACATGATTTCAGGCCGGAGTACCGGAGGATAAGGGACATGGTCCAGACCATAGGACGCGCCCCGATCATCGCTCTGACCGCCACGGCCACACCTAAGGTGCAGAATGACATTCAGAAGAATCTCGGCATTCTTGACGCCACTGTCTTCAAGTCATCGTTCAACAGACCGAATCTTTATTACGAGGTCCGGGACAAGGTTGATCCGGACAAGGACATAATCAGGTACATCAAGCAGCATCCCGGGAAATCCGGAATCATATATTGCCTCAGCCGCAAAAAAGTGGAGGAAATATCGAATTTGCTGAATATCAACGGAATCCGTGCGCTTCCATACCATGCCGGACTCGATGCCAAAACCAGGGCTGAGAATCAGGACCGCTTCCTGATGGAGGACATTGAGGTGATTGTGGCCACGATAGCTTTCGGAATGGGAATTGACAAGCCGGATGTGCGCTTTGTCATCCATTATGATATTCCCAAGAGCATCGAAGGGTACTATCAGGAGACGGGGCGCGCCGGGCGTGACGGGGAGAATGCCGAATGCATCACCTATTACAGTTACAAGGACATCCGCAAACTGGAGAAGTTCATGCAGGGAAAGCCTGTGTCCGAGCAGGAGATAGGACGGCAGCTGTTGATGGACACCGTGGCGTACGCCGAATCGAGCCTGTGCCGCAGGAGGCTGCTGCTCAATTATTTTGGTGAGGATTATCCGCATGACAGCTGTGGGCTGTGTGACAATTGCGTCAACCCTAAGCCTACCTTTGACGGGCGCAAGGAGATGTGTCTGGTAATCCGGCTTATAAAGTCGCTCCCCGAGCATTTCAAGGTTGACCATCTTGCCCTCGTCCTGGCCGGCGAGACGAACGCCATGGTGAAGTCATACAAGCACGACACCTTGCCTTTGTTTGGGGCGGGGAGCGACCACAGCGTGAACTTCTGGTGCGCGGTCGTGCACCAGGGTCTTTTGCTTCATCTGCTGGAGAAGGAGATTGAGACGTACGGGCTGATATATGTCACGAAGCAGGGCGAGGAGTTCCTCAATGATCCTTTCGAGATACGTCTGGTGGAGGACCGGGCGTTTCAGTCGAAAGATTCGGATGACGAGGAGGATGACGAGCCAGCGGCTGGAACTGTGGCTGTGAAGGGAGGCGGAGGGGACGCCGCTCTCCTTTCGATGCTCAAAAGCCTGCGTAAGGACCTGTCCCGCAAACTGAACCTTCAGCCGTGGATAATATTCGGCGATCCGGCCTTGGAGGACATGTCGATCCTTTATCCGGTCACCTACAAGGAACTGTGTAATTGTCAGGGAGTCGGCGACGGCAAGGCGAGGAAATACGGGAAAGAGTTCATCGACCTTATCAAGCGGTACGTCGATGAGAACGACATAACCCGTCCGGAGGATTTCGTGGTCAAGTCAACCCCGACCAAATCGGCGGACAAAGTGTTCATAATCCTTCATATAGACAGGCGGATGGCTCTTGAGGACATCGCCGAGGCCAAAGGTCTTGAGATGGAGGATCTTCTTACCGAAATCGAAAGCATCGTCTCATCGGGCACGAAGCTGGATTTGAACTACTACATCAGTCAGGAGATTGATGATGATGTGGTCGAGGAAATCTATGAATATTTCAGGAACGAGGCTACCTCCGACTCGGTCGAAGACGCGCTCAGGGCTCTCGGAGCGGACTACGAGGAGATGGAAATCCGTCTTGTCAGAATCAAGTTCCTCTGCGAGATCGCTTCGTAAATCATATCGTGACCATCTTCAGCCTGCGGCCTTCGTAGTGTCCGAGTCTGCGGAATCCGAACATCTTGACGTATTGTGCGAAGTAGTCGAACCTGTCTCCGACCTGCTCCGGGGTATGTGAGTCGGAGCCGAGGCAGATGATTTCCCCTCCCAGCTCAAGATACCTTATCAGAATGTCCCTGTCGAGCTGTGGGGCGCGCAATCCGTAGGTCTTGTAGCTCTTTGTGTTGATTTCCAACCCTTTGCCATTCTCTATCAAGTACTTGAACATCTCGTCGAACAGCCCCGGGAAATCCCTGTACAGCACGCTCTCCTTCGGGTAGGGCGCATAGCGGGCCACATAGTCGAAATGCCCCATGATGTCGAAGTCTCCAAGCCATTTCATTTCGCGCAGAATGGTCTCAAGGTAGCGTCCGTAGGCCTCTTTCCAGTTCTTGCCTTTGTAGTACGGGCCGAAATACGGGTCGGTGTCCTCCAGATAGTGGACTGACGCTATGACCTGGTCGAACCTGCGCTTTGAGAGAAGTTCCCTCGTCTGTTCGTGGTTCCTCTCTCCAAGTCCCAGCTCTATTCCTTTGAATATCCTGAATTTCCTGGATGTGGCCTTTCCGAAGGCTCCGTCGGCGACGAGTCCGTTCACCCTGTCGATCTCCGCCTGCTGGGCCTCCACGTCGAAGACCTCGCTGACTATGGGCTCGAACTCTTCCTTCATCTTTGGGACATAGAAATCACAATGGTCGGTGAAACATATTCCTCCGAATCCTTTTTCCGCCGCCGCCAAGGCGCTTTTTTCAACTGTCGTCCCCCCTCCGTCGAATGAGAATTGGCTATGATTGTGTGTATCGAAAAACATAGGCACGAATATAGCATTTTTTACTTAAATTTGTAGGTTATATTATACAAGGAATATGATTATGTTCACATTTGGCTACAAAACTTCCATCAGCGGCATCCTCAGGGCACTGGCTGCCATCGGCATAGGTCTGGTGATGATTTTTGACAACGAAGCTTCGGTGACCGTGGTGAAGGTCATCGCCGCTTTTCTGTTGGCCTCCGGGCTTGTGTCTTTGGTTTACGGCTTCATCCGCAACAAGAAAGACGGAGTCCTCCCGCTGATGGCTGTGAACGCGGTTGTGGATTTGATTCTGGGGCTGTTACTCTTCCTGAATCCTGTCTGGGTGGCCGGCTTCATCGTCACGCTGATAGGAATCCTGCTGATTCTTTTCGGCGGCATTCAGTTGTTCGCCTTGGCCGGAACTCTGTCCCTGCTCGGGGCCGGCTTCTCCACATTGATTCTCTCGATCTTTGCGGTGATAGGAGGTGCGTTCCTGCTCTTCAATCCGTTCGGAGAGAGGATAATGAGCATCTGCGCTGGAAGTTTCCTGCTTCTGTACGGAGTTTCGGAGCTGATTTCCTCTTGGAGGATCCGCAAGGCCAGAGAGGCGTATGAAATCCGTTTCAGCACGCCGGATGAGCCTCAGTCTGACCGGAATGGAATCGAGACTTCCGGTCTGGACGACGCCAAAGAGGTGAACTACACAAAAGTGGACCAGTAGGATGATTCCTCAGGAGACGGTGCAGAAGATTCTTGACACAGCCCGTGTCGAGGAGGTGATAGGCGACTTCGTGACTTTGAAAAAGCGCGGGGCCGACCTATGGGCCTGCTGTCCGTTCCACGGAGAGAAGACTCCGTCTTTCCACGTCATCCCCGCCAAGGGACAGTATTATTGTTTCGGCTGTCACAAGGGCGGTTCCGCTGTCGGGTTCGTCATGGACTACGAGCATCTGTCCTATGTGGAGGCGTTGCGGTATCTCGCCAGAAAATACAACATAGAAATAGTCGAAAAGGAGGAGTCAGCGGAGGACATAGCGAACCGGCGGCGGAACGAGAGCCTCCTGCTTGTCTCTGAATATGCCGGCAAATTCTTTAAGGAGCAGCTTCAGACCGGCGAGGGACGGGCTGTGGGGCTTGAATATTTCCATTCCAGAGGACTGGAGGACGCCACCATCGAGAAATATGGCCTTGGCTGGGCCCCGTCAAACCGCCACGCTTTCACTGATGCGGCGAAGGCGGCCGGGTACAAGGATGAATATCTCCTTGAGACGGGTCTGTGCGCGGCTTTCGATTCGGACAAAAGCCTGCATGACAGGTTCTTTGACCGCGTGGTGTTCCCGATCCATTCGGTGAGCGGAAGGGTCGTCGCGTTCGGGGCCAGGACATTGAAGTCAAAGGAGGACGGAAAGCCTTACGCCAAGTACGTCAATTCAAAGGAGTCCGACATTTACGTCAAGAACAGGTCCCTTTACGGCATCTGGTTCGCCAAGAACGAGATGGCTCGCAAGGACAAGTGCTATCTGGTCGAAGGCTATCTTGACGTGCTGTCGATGCACCAGCTCGGAATCACCAACGTGGTGGCTTCAAGCGGCACGGCCTTGACGGAAGGCCAGATAGGTCTCATCAAGAGATTCACGCAGAATGTGACGATCATGTACGACGGGGATTCCGCCGGCATCCATGCCGCTCTCCGCGGAATAGACATGTTTCTGCGTGAGGGGATGAATGTGAAGGTAGTGCTGATTCCGGACGGAGACGATCCGGACTCATATTCCAGAAAGCACACTCTCGCGGAGGTCGAGGAGTTTCTTGCCGGTGCGGAGATGGATTTTGTGGATTTCAAGTCTTCGCTGCTGTTGAAGGACACCGTCAGGGATCCGCTCAGGCGTGCGGAGGTGATCAACGACATCGCAGACACGATAGCCGACATTCCGGATGCGGTGAAGCGCTCTGTCTATGTGGATTTCCTGAGTGACAAGTTCGAGATCCGCAGGGACATTCTGGACGAGAGGATAGGCTCGACCCGCTCCAAAAGGCTTATTGAAGAGAAGAAGGCGGCTGACCGTGAGCGGGAAAGGCAACAGGTGGCTGAGCCTGTCGAAGCCCCGGAAGAACAAAAAACTGTTCAGCGCACCGGCCTTGACGCCCTTATCGACAACCGCATAATGGCCACCGCAGAGCGCGATCTTATGAACTTCATTCTCACCTACGGAACCACGAAACTGGAGTTCCAGAGCGATTCGGATTTCTATTCCGGTTCGGACGAGGAAGCGCTGACCGTCTTTGATTTCATCAGCCAGGCTTTGGAAGGGGACGATTCCCGGTTCGCCAATTCAGTCTTCAGAAAAGCTTACGAGGCATATTCAAAAGACTATTATGAGGGATATTCGCAGGAAGAGATTGTGAAGCGTCTGATGGATGGGGAGGACAGGGATCTGGCCTATGTGGCGGCACAGCTTTCGACCGACGAGAGGTACGACTTGTCTATCTCCAGACTGCGCAGCTCGATGATGTCCAAGGGGTCGTGGCTGACAATGTACGTGCCGAAGGCGATTCTGGTCTTCCAGCAATGCCGGCTGGAGAATCGGGAAAATGAGCTCAAGGATGATTTGGGGAAAGCGCAGGCTGCGTCTGACTATGACAGGGTTCTGGAGATAATGCAAGGTATCCGGAAGGTGCAGAAGGCGCTGAAGATGGTGAAAGTCAGATTGGGAAGAGAAAAATAGTGATGATGAAAAAATTAGAAGCTGTTTTGAAATGGTTCCCGATTTTTATCATGCGGAATTTTCGAGACAGTTTCGGCTTCGGAAGAGGGAGCGTAGCA
>CAVERO010000096.1:0-10751 GCA_963617915.1 Candidatus Methanomethylophilaceae archaeon
ATTGACAGTGTCACCGAAGTACTCGGTAATGATCCTGTCCTTGTCGATGCCGGCGTCAACGATTGCCTGGGAAACAACCTCAGCCCTCTTCTCGGAGAGGAACTTGTTCCTCTTGGCTGTACCGGTGGCCTTGTCGGCATAACCGGAAACGCGTACCTTGGTGTCAGGGTTGGCCTTGAGAGCCTCGACAACCTCGTCGATCTTGATCTGCTCGCTGTCACGGATGTCCCACTTGTTGATGACGAAGAGGATGTTGCGTGAGAGTGACTCGAACGCAGGAACAACCTCTACCTTCTCCTCTACGACAGGCTCCGGTTCTGGTTCCGGTTTGACAACAGGTGCAGGGGCAGGAACAGGAACAGGGGCTGGAACAGGCTTTGCCTTACCGAAACTGAAGGTAAGACCGGCGACGGCCTTGATCTGGAAGTCAGCCTTCGAACCCTTCTTTGAGTTGAAGTGGTCGTCAAGGAAGCTGCAGTTGCCTTCGAGGTTGAGGGCGATGACGTCAGTAAGCCTGATGTTGAGACCGGCTCCAGCCCTGAAAGCCGGGGAGATCTTGTTGTCTTCCCAAAGGTAGCCGTCAACGAACTTGCCCTTCACGGCCACAGCCTCGTCGTTGTTGAAAGCGTAGTTGACGCCCACACCGCCGAAGATGTAAGGATTGAGGGTTCTGTCGAACTTGTAGCCGGCGAAGATGGAGGCGACGTCAGCCATGAGGTCAACGGCTCCTTCAACATAGTTGAACTTGTAAACCGTGGTAGGTCCGTTCACAGCACCCTTGCCCTGCCAACCGTTGACATTCAGTCTGGCGCCGAACACCGGTGAGAACTGATAGCCGAGGGAGACAGCGGCTGAAGGAGAGATAAGGTCAGAGAAGGAGGTCTCACCGATTGTGTGAGCCGCACCACCCTGAAGCTGCATGAACCAATAAGGGTCAAAGTCCTTCTTCTGTGCGTTCGCTACGGACAGAGAAGCAACAAGCGCTGTGCTTGCAAGAATCGCGAAAATACGTTTCATAATATTACTGAATATAATTTGCCCAATTATCGATGCTAAATTACGACATTTTTTCCAATCTGCAAAATATATCAATTATTTAAGCCTCTTTTCGCCCTTGAAGCCCCTTCCATCCTGCATCATCACGGCAACTTCATTTACTTTTGCGGAAGATTGACGGCAAGGTATAAGAAGCTGTTTTGAATTAATTCCTCTCTTTTATTACACGGCCTTTCCGGCCATTTTCATCTTCGTCATCAGTCACGTAGCCACTGCTACGCTCCCTCTTCCGAAGCCGAAACTGTCTCGAAAATTCCGCATGATAAAAATCGGGAACCATTTCAAAACAGCTTCTAAGGCGGAGAAAGTGACGGACAACAAAGGCCGGCGACACAAGAAAGTCACCGGCCTCTGCCATATTCAGGGATTGGCGGCAATCTGCCTACTTCACGACAAGGACATCGTCCTTCGAGAGGTAGAGGATGTCGCGGTTCACCTCCGGAGAGAAGGTCAACTCCTTGAGGTTCGGGCAATCCCGCACGTTGACGTTGTTCAGTTTCGGGCAGCCGGTGATGTCCAGCTCCGAGACGGGAGTGTTGTCAATCCAAAGCCTGTACAGACCGGCCTGCGCGCCGAGCGTCACCGTCTTCACGCCTGTGTGCGAGGCATAGATGAAGGACAGCGAAGGGCAGCCGGCAAGATCAAGCGAAGAGAGTTTCTTGTCGTTCGCGCACTTGATCACCTCAAGGGCAGGAAGATTGTAGCCGAACGACTCCACCCCGGTGCCGGAAAAGTCAATGGACTTGAGATTCTTGAAATATTCAAGACCGGCCAATGACTGGATGCGCAGATTCGGGACAGCGATCTCGCTGACGGCTTCCACTTCCGCCAATGACAGTTTATCGTTCCTGTCAAGATCCATAGTGGAAAGGCAGTAGCCGCGGAAAACCGGATCCGCGATCTTTCTGGCCACATTCTTCGGAGCGGACGAGCATGAGGTGAAGACCAAGGCCGCCAGCGCCGAACCGATAAGCAATGTTTTTCTCATCATTCTGATGCTGATTTTTAAGGATTACTTAATTCCAATCAATGAAGCCTATGCCTTCCGAACCGCCTGCGTCAACGGTGCTCGACCTGACAAGGATCGTGCATTTCGCCGTGATGCTGGAGTTGTCCTTGGATGTCGCGGTGATCGTCACCTTGCCGGCGCTCTTTGCAGTCACGATGCCGGACTGGGACACATAAGCCACTGACGAATCAGACGAGCTCCAGGTGACGCCCTTGATGGACGCGTCAGAAGGAGAGACGGTAGGAGTCAGGGTGAGCGTCTGCCCGACCCTCATCGATGTCTCAGACACATCAAGCCGGACGCCGGTGACAGGAACGCCCGTCACGTTGAACGTGCAGTAAGTCGAAACACCCCCGGAGTCCGATTTAATGGTCAGAGCGCCTTTTCCTTCCTTGTAGATAGCCGTGACCGTCACATTCCAGTACGGAGTTCCCTTCTCCTTGACTGCGGTGTAGGTCACAGGGCAGGTGACGGCCGGCAAAAGCTTCAATGACTCGTTGGCGTCATCCGGAGAGACCTGCACCTTGATGGTGTAGGAAGCCCCCATCTTCAGGTCTATGGTTTTAAGCTGTTCAGGATAGGAAATCCCGGTGATAAGAATCTTACGCTCGTTCACCGTGACCACGCAACTTGCGGAAAACGCGCCGGAACCCGCCGTGACCTTGATTGTGGCGGTGCCGGCGGAGACAGCCTTCACGACTCCGTTATCGACCGTGGCGACCGACGGGGCGCTCGAACTCCAGGAGAGACTCTTGTCCCTCGCATCCGCCGGCTTGACAGTGGCGGCGAGGGTGAATTCCTCCCCGATCTCAAGAGTTTTAGCTGTAGCGTCAAGCTCCACTCCTGTGACAGCGTACTTGTCAACGACCGTCACCGTCACCACATTCGATGTGACATTCTTTCCCTTGACAGTGATCTTGGCGACTCCGACACCGACAGCCGTGACATCTCCGCCCACAACTTTCGCCACGGACTCGTTGTCAGACTTCCAGGTCAACACCTCATTCGCATCGGACGGACTCATGGCAAGCGTCAAAGGCTTGCTATCGCCCAAATCCAAAGTCAATGTCTGAGGACTGAGGGTGAGGGACGTAGCGTAGGTGGTCAGCTCGCGGACTGTCACGGCGCAGGTGGCCTGACAGCCTCCGTCAACCGTCTTCACCGTGATGACGGCAGTGCCGGCCTTGTTCGCCGTCACCTTGCCGTCAGCCGAAACGGAAGCGACAGCCGCGTTGCTTGACGTCCAGGTCACGCTCTTGTCAGTGGCGTCGGACGGAAGCACCGTGAAGGAGAGGGATTCTGACCCGCCCACGTAAAGCGACAGTTCTTTCTTGCCAAGAGAAACACTTGTGACGTGCTGCTTGACTGTCACGGTGCACTTGGCGGTATATCCGCCGTCTTTAGTGGAAACGGTGATGGTTGCAGTGCCAGGCTTGAGCGGATTGATGACCGCATTCAAACCCGCGCCCTGAATCACCGACGCCACCTTGGAATCGGAACTTGACCATTCGAGCGACATCTCCGTGGCGTCCGCAGGGTAAACCACAGCGCTGACACTCAAAGGAGACTCCCCGACATAGAGTGTTTCTGAAGCCGTGGACAGGGTGATGCCCTTGACAGGAATTCTGACCGTCACAAGACAGGAGGCCATCTTTCCTCCGTCAGAAGTGACGGCGTGCACCGTCGCTTCACCCGCGCCTACGGCAGTCACAAGTCCAGACTGCGAGACAGTGGCGACACCCTCTTTGTCAGAGTACCACGTCACACCTGCGTCCGAAGCGTTCTCGGGGAGAACAGTGGCCTTAAGCTGGTGGGTTTCACCCGGCTTGAGCTCAACCGCAGTCATGTCAAGAGAGATTCCCGTGACACGGCTGATGACCGTCACCTCGCAGACTGCGCTCACGCTTTCGGACACCTTGACCGTGACCTTTGCAGTGCCAGCCTTGAGGGCGGTCACATTGCCGTCCGCATCGACCGAAGCGACCGCGGGAGCGTCCGAAGTCCACGTCAAGTCCCTCTGCGTCGAGTTGGACGGGCAGACGGTCGCGACAATCCTGGCGCTTTCCCCTTCGAGAAGTTTCAGGCTCGTCTTGTCAAGCGAGATGTGCTGCGCGGGACTCTTGACGGTGACGGTGCAGCTTGCGGAGAACGAGCCGTCATTGGTCACCGCCGTCACAGCCGCGGTTCCGGGACCGACAGCGGTCACGGTACCGTCCGAGGAGACCGAAACGACCTCCGCGTCCGAACTGTTCCAGACCACGCTGACATCGGAAGCATCCTCCGGAGAGACTGTCGGCTTGATGGTGAAAGAGCTGCCGATGGACTCGAGAGTGTACTCGACAGGAGCGATGCTCAGGCCTGTGACAGGAGTGGTGACAATGACATTGCAGTAGGACGTGAAACCGCCGTCGGACGAAGACACGAAAACCGTGGCCTCACCGTTGCCGACCGCATCGACCTTGCCGTTAGCGTCAACCGTGGCTACCGAACTGTCGGAAGTGCCCCATTTGAAGGACTTGTCCGACGCGTTGTCAGGGAATATGGTGGCCGTCAGAAGCGTCGAGCCTCCCTTGTACAGCCGGAGTTCAGACTTGTCGAGCTCGATTTTTTCGACCCCGACCCCGACAGTCACGTAACAGGAAGCCGTGAAACCTCCGTCATCTGTCCTCGCGGTGACTTTGGATGTCCCGACCTGAAGACCCTTAAGGGTGACGCTGCCGTCCTGCCTGTCAGCATAATCGACCACGGAACTGTTCTCCACCGTCCAGATGACCTTCTGGTTGTCCGCATTTGAAGGCGAAATGATGGCCTTGAGCACAAATGACGCCCCGATGGAGAGGGTTTGATTCTCCTTGTCAACAGCAACCGAACTGACTCCGACCGGTTCCTCCTGGCAAGAGACAAGAAGGCACAATGCCGCAATGAGTAAAAGAATATGCTTTTTCATTCTGAATACCATTTTCTATGACCATTACTGCTTCTGGCACCTTACGGCGTGGCCCTCGCCGCGAGGCTTGCCAGTGTAATAAGGGGTGACATATGAATCAGTCACCGACGTCCCCACCAGGATGTTAAAGGTAGTGGTGGCTTGCGTGGCCGTGGTGGTCGTCCAGTAATCAGCGAACTTTCCGACTAACCCGATTACAGCATCACTTTTGAGATATCCGGTGCAAGGGTACCACGCATAATCGCCGGATGTGAGATCGAACCGCACTCCGTGATAGTAGGTGTCCACCGAGTAAGAGTCCTCACTCACCTGATTCCAGACGCCGTCCGCACCGCCTGTCGGCACTCGCCAGCCGGCGGGGCAAGGATCGTAGATGGTCTTTTCATCTTCCCAAAGATCATTCTGCCGGTCAGCATACAGCCAGTCGTAGCCGGTGGAAACGTCATTTGTGATGAAAGTGGTCGGATTCGCGGCCGCAAATTCCACCGTGCAGGAACTGTTGGAAGCCAAGGACTTGAAACTGCCAGTGGAGGCCATCGCTGTGCCGTCAACGGCGGCAGCACCCAGGAAAGGATCCTTGCGTCCCCACTGGTAGAAAAGGCCGTAGGGCGCAACACCCATGCGGGAAGCTGAAAGCGCGCCGAGATTCCTGTCCATCATGTCCACAGAAGCCCCTTTATAACGCTGGGCAGTCTCGTCAGGGTCGAAATCACAGAGCCAGATGTGCCAGGACCAGAGAATGTTGCCCTCTGAGTCATAGGCGGCGACGAGAGCGTTGCCGCTCCTGAAAGTGTCCGCCGTCTTGAAGTACAGGTAGCCGCCCCTGACGCGGACTGAAGGGTTGACAAGGTCTCCTGCAAACACCGCTGCTGCGGAATTGTCAGTCTCCCAGACCACGCCCGCATAGGCGACGGAGCCTACCGAAGTCTGCGAATTTCCCTTGACAAGAGGCAATTTGTACGATCCGGCCTCACGGACAACGTAGCAGTTTGCCGGTTCCTTGACATTCAACGGCTCTCCGTCAATTATGCCCGAGACGGAAGACTGCAAGTCCGCATTGCGTACTGTCGCGAAGTAGTACCTCTGCACCCTCACGAAGGATTCGCAGACGGTCTTGGCCGCTTCCTCCCCGTTTTTATAGAAAGTAAGGGTGAAACCTTTCTTGAAGGCCTGAGGAATAAGGGAAATGTAATAGTAATTCCCCGTTTCGAAGTCGCCTTCCAAAGAGACCGAAGACGATGTCCCGGAAGAGGCGGCCTGACAGACCGGAATTCCGTCATCGCCGAAAGTGACGGTGACAGAGCCGGCTACGGATTCACCGGAGTTGCCCTTGAAGACAACTTTGTCGTAGCCCGAATCCGAGACCGTGAAACGGATGCCGCCAAGAGCGTCGTAGAAGCCCATCTCGTCGGTTGATGTTGACCGGCCGACCATAAGGAAGGCTTCCGGGTCAAAAGAACCGATCAAGTCATTCTGAACGGTATTCTGCACAGCGGGCAGAACAGCGGTGATGACACCAGACACCAATGAAGTCGATTTGCTGTAGGGATAGACACCATAGTAATAAGTTTCGGCCGGGTCAGAAGCCTGCCCTGTGAATTTGGCAGTGGCTCCTCCTTCCGCAGTGACGAACTTGTTGCCGCCCTGCCCGGAATCCGAATCGAAAAGGCTTATGCTGTCGGACTGCGTCCAGCTGATCGAGCCGAAAATGTCGGAAATGGCCGCCTTGGTCTCAACGGAAAGAAAAGCCCTCAGCACTCTGGGAGTCTTTTCCTGTCCGGGAATGCTGGTGTCAGGCACGGATGCAACCTTCTGGCACGAGACCGCAGCGACCGCAAGCGACAGAATCAGAAATCCATCTAATCTCATAACAAAAAAAACAGATCAACACAAAAAGGTAAAAAAAAGGGAAGATAGAGAACTATCTTCCCTCATAAGAGTATTGTAGGTCATTGCCCACAAAGGGCAGTGAGACAATTAACGGCCTTCTTCCTTAAGCTTGTCGGCACGCGTAGCCCACTTTGCCTTGGTGTTCGCAGTAGAAAGAACTGTAACATTGCCTTGGAAAGGAAGAGTGTACAGATCGCCGATAAAAGCTACGATAGAGTAATATGCATGCTTGTCAACCTGAAGGTCATTACCCTGGTTATACCAAGCCACATAGAGTCCATCATCGTCATAGTTATAGGTGAGGTTGCCGCCAAATGAGTCTTCAGTGTCTGGTAGCTTATCTTCATAGAAAAGTCCACCGGCAATACTGAAACTAATCTCACCCTTAACATCATTGAGACCATACTGCGCCTTTGCATAGTCAGTGGCAACGAACGTATACTTGTAGCCGGCTTCAACATATTCACAGTTGTAGATGACGTTCTTCTCATTCTCCCTCTCAACAACCTTGATGTCAGTAGAGATGTAAGTAGTGTCACGCTCCGTCTTGAATGTGCCGAGAACAACATCGCTATTGCTGATAATGACCTTGAACGGAGTCTGGAATACTACATAGTAGTAGCCCACCTTCTCCTTGGCAGGAGTTACATTGTCAGCATCAGATGTGCACTTCTCCGTAACCTTTATAAGGACATCCACATCCTTTGTGAGGAAACTCTTCATGTACTTGATGTCAGGAGATGTCGCAGGAGAGGCGATGATGGCATTGAACTCCTTGGCGGTGAATGTCACAACATCCTTCTGCTCACCATCCTGAATGAACTTGAAGTCATCATCAGCATAGTTGACCTTCCAGTTCTTGTCGCTGTGCATGATCTCGAAGCTGATGGTTGCGTCATCTGCAAGTTTGATGTTCTTACCGTACTCCTCGAACTGCTCGATGATGGCTGCAGCGTAAACGAAGTTGTTGCGGGAATCAGCCTTACCCTTGACACGTACTCCGCCGTAAACATCGTATTTCTCGGTCGAAGGAACGTACTGGGAAGCAGGCTTGTCCTCTACAGGCACATTCTTCTTGCCAAGGATGTAATCCGGGTTGAGAATGAGCCTTACCGGATTCGCAAAGTCGTGCTCGTGCGTGGTAGGAGTCTTGTCAGTTACCTCGTAGCCGAACCTGAAGCCGATGTTAGGAGTCTTGGCACTGTTGTTCTTCGCAATGTAAGCAAACTCATATATGCCGTGAGAAGGTGTCTCAACATTCTTGTCAATGTAGAGAGACATGATGTTGGTAGAGGTAGCCCACTCTGACGGTGCTTTTGCAAAGTACGTAACTCCTATAGGTAAATTGTAATTTCTACCATCGATATAAGTGGTGTCACGCTTTCCGTTCTTGATTGTAATCTTGAGAAGCTTGAGTTCGTATTCTCCGGTGTTGTAAGCATCGAGGAAAGCCTCATAAGAGAGACCAAGACCACCGAGAACGTTCTTGTTGACCTCTTCCCAAGTAACAACAAGGCTGTCCTTTGTGTAGTCAGGGCAAGTTGTCTTAGGAGCAGTGAACTTGACAACTTCATCACCGCAGAATTTAACATAGTGATCTGTAACGGTCTTGAAGTAAGTAACAGGATCAACCGGTTCAGCCTTCTTCTCGACGATTCTTACCTTGATGTAGCCATAGGCAAGAATGTATTCCTTACCGCCGTAAACAACGCTGGCTGTAACCTTCACCTGAGGGGTTCTGTTGACCGCAGGACGAGTTGACTTATCAAGGAACTCAGAGTCAACAGCCATTACGCCATCCTTTGTAAGGGTGACAAACTTGTTCTGATCGGTATAACCGTCCTCACCAAGATAAGGCTTACCAACCTTGCCATCCTCATTGCAGAGTTCGAACTTGTAGTTTACATCCAAGCCAAGATCCTCGGCAAGAGCGACATCCACATCATAACCATTTCCGGCAAGAGTAACATAATCCTTAAGGTCAAGAGTGTCTGTGTAGAGGAGCTGCGGAGTAGGAAGCTCTCTGTACAACTGATCGTCACATGAATCTGTGATAGCAATCGGTTCATAACGATACCCACGTACTTTCTCATCGACAGGGCTCTTGTCAGAATTTGTGAAATCCTTATGAATCAGATCATAATTATAATACTCTCCTGCATAATCAACGTAAGCATAGTCAGAAGTGATGGTCTCGCCATTAACTTTGGTCTGAAGAGCGATGATGTCATTCACCTTTTCATCTTCAACTTCTTCATCTCCATAACGCACATAATGCTGCTCAGGCCAAACGTAATCATTAACCTTAATGGTGAATGTGGCCTCGCCTCCGTCAACCTTAGGGCCGCCGACAAGTGTGATGAGATCATTCTTGTCAGACTTGCTTCTGGTGTCCATCGCATAGGTCTTCACGGTTCTGTTGATGAAAGACCAGTCATACGCCGAGACATCGGCATTCTCAGGGTTGAGCCTGTAAGTCACATCTACAGGAGCGGAAGTCACAACTGTCCACTCGTAACGCTCGGCGTTCAAGTCGTAAATCGAGACGACATAAGGGAACTGGATGTAGCCAAGGCCTTCCATAAGAGCCTCAGGGATAAGAGCAAGGCTCTTGAGGTCAGCGGCAAGCTTAATCTCGAGCACACCGTTCTCGACACCTTCGACATTATGGAAGGTGAGTTTGTTGTTGTCCTTGTCATAGACAGCAGTGATCGTGCCCTCAGGGAACACCTCGATGGTGGTAACCTCAGAGGTCGTCTGCTTGGTGGCAGGATCATAGGTGTACTTCACCCATTTGCCGTAGTTGGCATCGCTCTTGTCGGTGCAAGGCTGATACCAGATCTGAAGGGCGTCCTTGCCGTCTTTGCCGTCAACTCCGTCCTTACCGTCCTGGCCGTTAATTCCGTCCTTGCCGTCAACTCCGTCCTTGCCATCTTTGCCGTCAACTCCGTCCTTGCCGTCTTTGCCGTCAACTCCGTCCTTGCCGTCAACTCCGTCCTTGCCAGGATCACCTTTGTCGCCCTTTGAAGCGAATCCGGTGTCTTTCCCGTCAATGAACCAGTTGCCGTTGGCACCGATGGTAACTACAGAACCGTCCTTGCCGTTCTGGCCATCCTGGCCGGCGGCTCCGTCCTTGCCATTAGCACCGTCCTTGCCGTTGGTAATGTCGAAAGACTTACCATTGCTCAGAGTCACCTTGACTCCGTTGGTGGTAGGCGTCACGTCCGTGATGACAGATCCGTTGTTGATTGCAGTCTGGAGGGCACTGACAGTGTTCTCCAACTTCTGCACGCGTTCTGTCAAGTCGTTAATGTCGCCATCGTAGTCCGTACATGATACGGCTACTCCCGCGAGGCCTAATGCGATAGCCCCCGCAAGAAACAAGTTCTTAAACTTTTTGTTCATAGCTAAAAAACAAATTGATAAATAAATAAAACGTATAATTGTTCCTCTTAATAATAAATATGCCACAACGTACCCAGCAATGGGTAGGCAATAACACAACGACAAATATATGAGTTTAATTTTTCATAAGCAAGATTTTTTGTTCAGAAAATGATAAAAAAGCGTGTAAACTCTATTAATTACCATAAGTAACCTCTCTTCCGACCGCCAAATCCACTCAACATAACCAAAAAACAGCTCCGCACTTCACCCTAATTATAATAAGGACACACGATTCGCATACTCCAAGCCCTCTCATGAACGGTAATGAGGAATTCAAGATACCCTTAAAGCGGCGCACTTGTGAAACAAAAAAAAGAGGCCCGGGCGTCTGAGCGACGTCCGGGCCTCCCGAAGTACGGCGGCGACCTACTCTCCCAACTGGTGTGTCAGTACCATCGGCGC
>CAVERO010000097.1:0-10714 GCA_963617915.1 Candidatus Methanomethylophilaceae archaeon
CTTTGAAGGAGATTTCCGGCGGCACGGGTTACGACGAGGTCATCGTGATGGCTCCTGTTCCCGCTGTCGTGGAGCAGGGTGACGACATCCTCGGCCACGATGGTTGCCTGAATTTCTTCTCAGGCCCGGGACGTTCCGATTTCAAGGCTCCGTTCAACTTCTACAACGTCCACTATGCGTCAACCCATGTGGTTGGCACCAGCGGCGGTAACACCGATGATATGAAAGAAGCCCTCAAGATGATGAGCGAAGGTCTTGACCCGGCCGGTCTAGTGACCCACATCGGCGGCCTTAACGTTGTCCCTGAGACCACGCTGAACCTCCCGTCGATCAAGGGAGGCAAGAAGCTCATCTACACCCACGTGGAGATGCCGCTCACTGCCATCACCGACTTTGAGGAAAAAGGCAAGACAAACCCGGTTTATGCCGAACTCGATCGCCTCTGCAAAGCCCACAGCGGCCTCTGGAACATCGAGGCTGAGGACTATCTCCTCTCCCACGCCGCCGAGCTGAGCAAGTAATATACTTCTGAATATCCTGACTGTCCCGGACTCTTCCGGTCGCTGAGCCTGTCGAAGCGCCGAACCGTCCGGGACAGTTGTCTTGTTTCATGTCTCTATTATCGTACGGTGGTCAAGCTACAGGTAAACGTGGCTGATGACAGCGGAAAAAAGGCAAATTGAAAATTTTGCACGTTACCAAAATTTTCAATTTGATTTTTCCGTTGTCGATGGGGTCTTTTATCGCTTTTTCTTCTTAGAACATCGCTCCACGCAAAAAGGCAATACCTTTGCTTCACTACTTGCTCTCAATTGCGCTGTTCGGCGACACTTTAAGCCTTTTTCGTTGCTGAAGAGGGCAAACTGGAGTCGTTCGGCAACGTTTCAAGCCCTTTTCGCTGCCCCAGAGAGCCTCAAAGTCAATGAAAGAGACTCTGACAAATCCCCCGAACTCAAAAATATCTGGTAAAACTTGCACCATGATATTTATATGACCATTGCCGATACAATCTCCGCAAAAGGTGCTGTCAAATCCGAAAATATTCCTACCTTTGTAACGTTTTGGTGCAGATGCCCAAAACATACATATTGATGAAAGTGTTTTCGCACTATCCTTCAAAGAAAATCTGGCAGTTTTCAATGACAGAAGGGAAGACGACAGCACCGTCATCTGTATTCGCTTGCGTGTACCCTACACTCAACGATACAGGTGTGGGGATTGTTTCAGTCTATTTTCTGTCAGGTTTTGCCAGAACCTTCTTTGAGATAGACGAATCGGCTCCACACTTTCTTTATATTCATGAAATAACTTCCTGGTTGAAGCCGGACGGGAACTGAACCAATAACAGAACGACATGAAAAAAGTATTTTCATTAGGTGCTGTGGTGCTCATCGCTCTATCCTTCTCCGTAAGCTGCAAACGTTACGACAAGGACATTGAAAGGATCGAGAACCGACTGGACCAGATCGAGAACGTCGAGATCAAGACCATCAGCCAGCAAATTACCCAGATCAACGCCTCTATCCCGAAACTTGAGCAGACGGACAAGGAATTGAAAGGTTACATCGAGACATTACAGAAATCCGCCTCTGACCTGAAAAAAGCAATCGAGGAGATTGACGGAAAGATCAAAAACTTGAAAGACGATCTGACAGCAGGTACGGATGTCCTGGCAAAGCTGGAGTCCGTCAAGTCAGCCCTTGAGGGACGTCTCGACAAGATTGAACAGACCATTGCCACTCTGAAGGCCAAGGACACAGAACTGGAAGGCAGGATCAGTGACCTGAAATCCTATGTTGACGGGAAGGATTCCGGCACGAGGGACTGGGTCAAGACCACTTTTGTGACTATTGACCAGTACAATTCCGTTGTGCAGAACATCAGCACAATCCAGAAGAGCATCGAGAGCCTGAACAGCTCCGTGGAGACCCTTGAGAAGGATCTCAGGGAAAAAGTCAACAAGGAGATTGATGCCGCCTTGGAGCCGATTCGTGACCAGATCTCGGCTGAGGTGATCAAGCAGGTCAGTGAGTCGATCACCAAAACAGTCACCGAAGTCAGAACCGAGATTGAGACCGCCTACAAGGCTGAGATCAAGGCTTCCATCGAGGGACTGGAGAAGTCTCTGAAAGAGTGGGTCAACAATGCCCTGACCGGTTACTACACGATCTCCCAGACTGACGCCAAACTGGACGCTTTGAAAGCCGAACTTGAAGGCAAACTTTCGTCACAGAAAACCTATCTCGAAGGGCTCATCAGCGCGTTGTCCACGGATTTGACAACGAAGATCACGAACAACACGACCCTCATCACCAACCTCACCAACGAACTGACCACCGTCAACGAGGAGGTGAAGAAATATTCCCAGACCGTGATCGAGAACACGAACAAGATCACTGAAATCTCCCAGACCATTATCAACAACACGACCCAGATCACCGACAACGCCAAGATTGTGGAGGAGCTTAAGAAGCAGATTAGTGATCTCCAGACCGAACTGAACACGAAGGTCACGGAACTGGAAAGCAAGATATCATCCTCGACAGTGGAGAAGGAGACAATCATCAAGGAGATCGAGACCGTCAAGACTGAATATTCAGAAAAGATCTCCAACCTCCAGACTGTGCTTGAGGGCAAAATCGCTGAGAACAAGGTTCAGATCGACAACAACAAGGCGCAGATTGAGGCCAACAGGAAAGCCATCGAGGAGAATGCCAAGGCGATAGCTGCGCTCAAGGCGAGCACCATCGACTCCGAGGCTGTAGCCAAGAACACCGAGAGGATAGCCGAGAACGCCAAGGCCATAGCCGAGCAGGCCAAGCTCATTGCTGAGAATGCGTCCGCCATCACGGACAATGCCGCCGCAATAGCCGAGAACACGAAGCGTATAACCGCCCTTGAGAAAGGCCTTCTCGATACCAAATCCGAGATTACCAGCGCCTACAAGGATGCCATCAAGGTCGCCATCGAGGAACTCGACGGCAAACTCACCGACGAGGTGGCTGAGAGGGTCCTTGAGATCAACAACCGAATCACCGATGAGGTCAATGCCATAAACGAGGCGATGGAGGCGCTCACGAAGAGGGTCAAGACCCTTGAGGACGAGGTGGCGGCGATTAAAACGAAGATGTCCGGCTACGACACGTCTATCAAGGATTTAGGCGACAGAATCACCACCGTCACCGAGCAGATCTCCGCCATCAACACCACGATAGAGAACCTCCAGAAGACCAATGAGGAACTCAAGGAATATATCAAGAATATTCAGGCTCCGTCTGAGGAGTTGAAGGAGTCCATCGCCGCGGCCGACAAGAAGATCGACGATGTGAAGTCCGCGCTTGACAAGGCCATCGAGGATGCGAAGGCAAGCGACAGTGCGATGAAGGAGGAACTGGTCAAGTCCATCGAAGACGCCAAGGCCGACGTCGTCTCCCAGCTCACATCGCTGCGGACCGAAATGACCGAGAAACTCACGCTGCTCAACGAGACTGTCACCACTCTGGAGACCAAGAGCAAAGAGATCGAGTCCAAGGTCACGGAACTGAGGACCTTCGTCACCGACCAGATCTCCTCTACAAAGGACTGGGCCACAGCCACCTTCGTGACCCTTGAGGAATATTCAAAGGTAGTCTCCGACGTGACCTCGATAAAGGAGACCATCGCCAACCTCACGAACTCCCTCTCCGAGATGGAGACCAGGCTCAAGACGCAGTGGAAGTCCGACATCGAGACTGCCATCGCGCCAGTCAAGAAGCAGATCGAGGACGCGGTGACCTCCATCACCAATGAATATACCAGCGCGATCTCCGCTGCGAAGTCCGAGGTGACCGATGCCTACCGCGCCGAGATGAAAGTCGAGCTCGGCAAGTTGGAGGAATCTCTCAAGGCGTGGGTGAACTCCAAGTTCGACTCCTATTGGACCATCGCCGAGACCCAGGCTAAACTCGATGCCCAGAAGTCTGACCTTGAGGCCCAGCTGAAGTCCCAGAAGGAATATCTCGAAGGCCTCATCAACAACCTCAAGCCCGGCTCATCTGAGAGCGAAAACCGAACCCTGATCGACAACTTGACCAAGGAACTGGAAACCGTCAAGAAGACCGCCTCCGACAACGCCTCCGCCATCGAGACCCTCCGCTCCGACCTCACCAAGGCGACCGAGGACATCACTAAGGCCTATAAGGAAGCCATCACCTCCGCCATCAATGAACATGACGGCACGATCACCGTCAAGATAGACGCAAAGATCACCGAGCTGAACTCCACCATCGACTCCAAGGTCTCCGAGATCAACTCCCGAATTGACGCCCTCGACACCCGTGTGAAGACCCTTGAGGACTCCCTGTCCGAAATCAAGTCCCAGATCAGCGCCCTCCAGGATGAGATCAACTCCCTGAAAGACAGACTCTCCAACATCATCGGCCGCATGGTCTCCATCTCTCACATCCCGACCTACGCCGACGGCATGGAGAACGTCTCCTACACGATGTCCGGCACCACCATAACTCCCGGCTCTTTCACCCTACGCTTCGAGATCCAGCCCGCATCCCTTGCCGCCGACCTCGCGGAAAACTGGAACACCGCCCTCTCCGTGAAGGCCGTCTACACAATGACCCGCGCCTCCGCCGGTGACTTCGCCCCGCTGACAATCGAGTCCGCCACCGCATCCGATGGCATACTCTCCGTCACCGTCTCCGCTGACGGCCTTGACGCTGCCTTCTTCCAAGGCGAACTAACCGCCAGAGCGCGCCTTAAAATCTCTGACGGATCAAGCAATATTGTTTCTGAATACATTCGACTAAAACCAACTAAGACTATGGACAGTCCAACCGAAGATGATTATGTCGATGATACAGGCTTGAATTTTGGGCCAGGCGTAATTATTGATGGAATTACGTGGGCTCCGGTGAATAGCGGCTCAACTGAAAATGATTTCTATGGGGATTACTATTATTATTATGGTCTTAATTATTATAGAACGGGAACCGTTGATGACAGCATTTGCCCTGATGGCTGGAGATGGCCGACAAAGAGTGAGTTGGAGTTGTTAGCTGCTAATAGTTCTGAATTTCTAACATATAAAGGGATGAGGGGACGGTGGTTTTCTGGAAGTACTCCATACTCCGAGGGTGTCCCCGCAATATTCCTTCCGGCAAGTGGATTTATCAATAAAAAAGGTTATTCTGAACAAATTCTAGTATATGGGTATTATATGTGTAAAAAACCAGTTGGCAATTATGTTTATGTATTACAATTTGGATCTAGTAGTGCTAGTAAAGGCTCTATCGCTTATGGTGATATTAGTGATAATTCTGATTCGAAGAGAACTTTACGTTGCGTGAAAGAATAAAAATAGGCAAACAATAATCTCAGTTGGGAAAAGCAGTCTTTTGCTTGTCCCAACTGAATAACAACAAAATATTAATCATTATGTGTAAAATTCAAATTGATGACAAAATCATATCATCTGCCAAACCAGCTAAATGGACGGATGTTGAGCCGATCATTTCTCAAGAGCTATCTCATTTATCTCCTTGTACGCGCATTGTGTCTGTGACAATCGAAACTACTATAGATCCTAAGGAGAAAGTTCTGATGGAAGAGATTAGAAAGCAAAACGCAGAGTATGATAATGGTATAGCGGAACAAATAGAGAACTTAGTTAAGACAGGAATAAAATAACCTGATGTGCCAATGGATACGGGGGCAATAAATGGTTTCCCCATGTTCACTGAAATCTTGTGGTAATTATATAGCTGTTGACTAATATGCCTTCTAAATCATTAATGAACAGGTAATTGGCGTATTGCTGTTGTTTTGTTGACAATTATCAGAACTTCAGTGTAATAAGACAATGAGTCAGCTACTATATAGTTACCATAAATAAAATTAATAATTATGATCAGAATTAGAAAACAAAACAATGCACTTTACAGAGATGTGTGCGACTCTATCGAGTCGATAGTCTCTAAAAATGACGGACGCATTATTCCTCTATATTGTTTATTGCGGAAGCTATGTGAAAAATGGGAATTGGGGTTGTCATATGATGAAAATAATAAGAAATTGAAGGTGTATTCGCATGATGGCAAAGGATACGAAAGGATGATGCATCTTTATGGGATTCTTCAAGAATCTGATATAATGAAGACAATTAATCTTGTAGTATTACCCAAAGCCAAATTTGGGGATATCGATCCCACAATGGATGATTCTTCACATAGTATTATAAGTGGAGAAGCAGCGGATTTTTTAACTAAAAATCAGAATATTGAGTATAAAGATGAGTTCATTATGGGCTTGAAGAACTATATGCTGTCTCCCGTCTTATCTGAAGCACGGAAGCAAAGTCGGTATGCCCTGTGGGTCTTTATATGTACAATAGTTACTACGCTTATTTCTATCCTCATCAATTTCGAATCACTAAAATAGGCTCTTTGTAAGTTGTTTTTTGAACAGTATTACGCACTTTTGACTTGCTTAAATAATGGTTACTTATTAAAGTTTGCAAGCCTAAAGTGCGTCAGCCCGAATAATAATGAACAAAGGACACTTGCCCCTGCCAGTTCTTATCGTCAGGAGAGAATTCACAAGGCGTGTCGGTGCCTCTTGCTCATCTAAACTTCTTCGTTCGCAATGCCTCGAACTCTGTGCCCCCTAATCAGCGGTCAATAAATATCCTAACGTCTTCCCTTTGGTGGGCTTCCGCTAAAGGGGAGACGTTAAATTATTGATAAACAAAACCTTACTCGCCATTGACTCTGTGTGAGTGAGTGGCGGACAAGTTATTCATAGAGTGCGATATGCGCATCCGCCTTCAGCAGAAATCAACCATAGGGAAGGGGCTTGTTTGCGGAAAATCAACTTATCACACTTGTTGGTTTGCCAAAGATCCAAATACCACGTTTGGGTTCGTGAACGCTATTGGTGACGATCACATTGACGGACTTGGCGATCTGAAAGTTCTGTGGCTAAGGATCTGGATCAGTTATCGGGCAATTGTTTGTCCGGGGAAACGCTTGCATCGCCGGACAAACCGGTAACAAAATGAGTTTTGTCCGATGAGAGTTGGATTTCACCGGACAAAGCGGTTTGAGTGGGAGAATATCGATTGGAAGCGAGGTGTCGTGGTTGAGCTACGTGAAGGATTTGGAGTTTTTGTGAATTGCTTCCACTTTTTTGCATACGGCTTTGACATGATCCATTCCGTAGAGTAGAGATCCACTGTCGATTCCCATCCATCCAAACAAGGTCACGATCTTGTCATATATCTTAAGAAGATGTGATGTGGAGATTACGTCCTTATCTTGCAAGAAACAAACTGGTTCATGGTGGGCGATTCGGTTGCGGAGACGGTTTATCGCATCCAGTTCGTTGAAGATATATTGATTGTTGTATTGTATGGTTACTGATGACTTTGGCTTGTTGGGAAAGACCTTTAGCAACTTTCTGCCGGTTGCTTTGTACTGTGGGTTGGAGAACAGATATTTCCATACTCCGAACTCCATTTCCGCCAGCATCTTTGAGTTGGAGTATTTACCTTTGGATACGAGTTCCATATAGACTTTCCTCATCATTCTGGTAGTCCTGCTGAATTTCGGATTATCCAGAAAACCTCCAGCGGCTATAGCATCACGAATCCAGTCATTGCCGTTGTTAGTCACCATGATGGAGTCTATCGCATTCCTTAGAGCGATTTCGTAGCAACTGATAATGGTAAACATCTCTTCTGCCACCTTCAGGTTCATTCTGTATAGTCGCATTGCTTTGCGAGTATCACCGCCGCACGCATTCACGTATCTTCTCATTCTCTTGAATGACATAATTTTCTCGAACTCACAAAACTTCATAACCTGTTGTCAATTCAAAAATAATCACTATATTTGCACTGTTGATTCCCGATAGCCCCTGAAGCAATTCAAGCTACCGGGTTTAGTTTTTCTCAAGTTGCGCGATCTGCTCACTCGATGGAAAGAGTCATATCCAAATTATAATATCTTACTTGATATGTTTTGCCGTCAACGGCAGTTGTCGCGAAATTTGCGACAAGTGGAAACGTTGATAACCCTTCTTTTAAAGGCATTGCTGATATGCTTGCCAATTGTTTTCACATCACGGCCAAATAACAAAGACATCTGTTGTCTGTTTAGCCACACAGTCTCTCCTTCCGGCCTGACCAAATCATTCGGCTGATAGAGTATTATTTCGTTCTTCTGTTCCGTAGGTGTTGACAGTTCAATTCTGGATCGTTCCATGGCTTGGCTCTTTTGTGGTTTGGACTGCAATAATAGATAAATTCTGCCATAGCGAAATCCAAAAACAGAAAAATGTGGATCAATATTTTCTTATGACACTTTTCTTTGTGATAAGAAACGGTAAACTTTGCTTTTTTATCTATCCTTATGACAGCCTTATATTTTCTGGGCTGTAAGCAAAAGCAGGCTCTGTACCATTGCAGATTTCATTCGCATTATGCATTGACTTCCCAGTGGCCTCCCTTGTCGGGGCCGATGCGGTGGAGGAGACCGGCGGCTTTCAGGTTGGCGAGATGTTTCTCGACGGCTTTCGGGGATATTCCGATTCTTCGGGCCAGAGAGGCGGCGCTTAGAGAACCGTCCTTTGACAACATATCCAGGATTATCTCCCTACTTTTCGGCTTTTTCCCATTGCGGGCGGAATAAGTCTGGCTTTCCTCTTCGAGCAGGCCTGTTGATTGCAGGTAGTTGTCAATATCCCGGCGGAGCACCTTTGCCGTGGTGCGGAACAGAAACTCTCTGAATATATTCAGGTCTTCGCTTTCACGGGCGGCGATGAGCGATTTGATGTAATCCTCCTTGTCTTCCTTTAATATGATTGAAGGAATCAGATCGAACTCGAACTGGAGTTGGTTCATCAGCAGACGGGCCATCCTGCCGTTCCCGTCGGCCCAAGGATGGATGGTGACCAGCTCGAAATGAGCATCGAAACTGATTGAATATAACTGATTAAGATCCTTGCCCTTACTGCCTCGCTTCGCTTCGTTGATCCGATCGCACAATTCGGCCAGTTTTGCGGGAACCTTGCTGTAATTCATATAGGATTTGCCGCCGAACCCTGCCGTGACATTCAGCAGACGCAGTTGGCCTCTTGCGGAGGAGAAGTCTCCTAGTGCGGTTTTGTACTCTTTCCCGGTGTTCTTCATCACCAAGGATGAAAGCTCCGTCAGCATTTCTGTCGTTATCGGGGAATGCGCTCTGGCATATTCAATTGATTTCTCATAGGCCGCCTTGAGATCGAGGTTCATATTCTGCTCCTCAATGCTTTTGCCTTTGATGCTGATCCCTTGGTCGAACATAATCTGATTCTCTACCTCGGTGATTGTCGAACCCTCTATCGCAGTGGAGTGTGTGATAAGGGAGTACAGATAGAATTTGTCGTAATCTATCTGCTGGTCGATGCCCAGCCTCCGATATTCATTGATGATATTCTCGAGCTCAGTTATCATTTCTCCCTACTTTTCCCGCAAATATAGCAACTTTCTCCCTATTTATTATGCTTTCTCCCTACTTTTGTGCTTCGGGTCGAGAATATTCATAGCCTAATGGTCTGTAAAGGGTTTTGATCGGAGTTTGCGTTTCACTCTTCATCGCCGGAGAGAACCAGAAATGAAAGATGGGACTCTCCGGAAATCGCTCATAGAACACCTTTGTCATAAGTGATATTATTTTTATATTGACAAAGCTTACGACCGTAAAGTTTACGGTCATAAAGATTGAGTGATGAGGTACTATGACAGAACACGTGAATTGGCTCTTTTGAAAGATATCCGGCAAAAATCTTTCGGAGAGTTTTCAAAGATGACCGCGCTTAAAGGTCGGCGCAGGATAGGGAAGGCGACTCTAGGGGTTCTCTCAATGGAGGGAACGGAGACGGTCAATTTGTTTGTTTCCAGAAAGGCGGAAGCCGATCTTTGCAGTTCGGGAAACTCAGCGACCGAGGATTTGGCTCGGCGGTTTGGCTCGGCGGTTTGGCTTGGCGGCTTGACTGTCGTTTGTCCGGGGAAACGCTTGCTCGCCGGACAACGGCCTCTGGAATCCGGCGGCGGGGGAATATCCCCTCTCGCACGCCGCCGAATCGGGTCAAGAGGACGGTCAGTCCTGCGGGAAGTAGAACGGGCTGTGGAAAGTGGAGATGATTCCGGAGCCGTCAGCGTCGATGTGGCCGATGATGCGGCGGGCGCGGATTGGCCTGCGGTTGTAGAAATCCCGGGCCGAGGAATCAAGCGAGTTTATGTGCACGACCTGGGCCGAGTGGATGAACCTGCCGTCGCCGATGTACATTCCCACGTGGGTGGCTTTCTCCTGGGTGCTGTCGGTCGCCGCCTTGCCCCAGAACAGGAGGTCACCCGGGAGCAGACCGCTCCAATCCACTTCCCCGTTGTCCTTGAATATTCTCACGTCCTCTCCGATTCTTCCCTGCTGCGAGGCGTTGCGGGGAAGAAGCACTCCGTTGGCGAAATAGACGCTGCGTGTGAATCCGCTGCAGTCCACGTTCTTGATGGACGTGCCTCCCCACATGTACGGAACGCCGAGGAACCGGTAGCCTGTCGCCAGAAGGTCGCCTCTGAATTTGTCCGCATCCAAAGCCCTGTCCTTGCGTCCTTTAGCCCATTTGTAGAACACCGCCACATCCTTTGCCGGGACGTAACCGGTCTTGCCTGACGGAAGCACCACGCCGG